>CBDDSA010000180.1:0-3500 GCA_965233185.1 uncultured bacterium | reverse complement strand
CTCTATGTCGCCACGCGGCTTTACGCCGCGAAGCACACGTACGAAGACATCATCGCCAACGGCATCTGCCTCTTTGGCTCGGCCGAAACGGTGGCGAAAAAGCTTTGCCGGCTGCACGAGATGGGCATCCGCCACGTCGCCACCATGCACAACTTCGGCGGCCTCGATCCGGCGCTGGTCGAGCGCTCGATGACGCTGTTCGCGCGCGAAGTCATGCCGCGGGTCGCTTCGCGCGTCGGGGGGATGGCGCTGGCGTCATGAGCGCGGCTCCCGATGCGACGCAATTTCGTCGAGCGCTCGGGCGAGTCCCGACCGGCGTAACGGTGATCACGGCGCGCGGCCGCGCCGGTCAATGGCTCGGCCTGACGGCAAACTCCTTCGCCTCGGTTTCGCTGGAACCACCGCTCGTTTCGTGGAGCCTGCGTCGATACAGCCGGCTCTTCGACGAGTTTTGCCGCGGCGAGCGCTTCGCGGTCAACGTGCTGGCCGCGACCCAGGTCGGGCTCGCAACCCGGTTCGCGGGCCGGGCGGAAGACAAATTCGCCGGATTGGACGTGCGCGGGGGTCTCGGCGAAGTCCCCTTGCTGGCGGACTGCGTGGCGTACTTCGAATGCGCAACCATCGGCTGCCACATCGAAGGTGACCACGGAATCTTAATTGGGCAAGTAGAGCGCTTTTCGACGGGAACCTCAGAGGCGCTTCCGCTTCTATTCTGCAAAGGCGCGTACATGACCCCCGCAGAAGGGAAAATCGCGGCATGAAGCTCACGCCTCGCATGCTCAACCATCTCGCCTATGTGACGCATGACGTCGCTGCGACCGCCGACTTCTACACCCGTGTCCTCGGCATGGAGCTCGCGAGCACCATCTTCGACGATCGCGTGCCCTCGACCGGCGAGGAATTTCCCTACTTCCATATTTTCTTTCGCATGGCCGATGGCTCCACCCTCGCGTTTTTCGAATGCACTGATCTGCCGCCCGCGGCGAAGTCGACGCACCCGGCCTACGACACATTCAACCACGTTGCGCTGCAGGTAGGAGATCGCGAAGAGCTCATGCGCTGGCGGGACTGGCTGAAGGAGTGCGGCGTCGAGGTGCTGGGTCCGGTGGATCACAAGGGAATGATCGAGAGCATCTACTTTCACGATCCCAACGGCATCCGCCTCGAGCTGACCGTGCCGGTCGACCCCCAGTGGAACCGGCATACGAAACAGGCTTGTGCGGATCTCGAGGCGTGGGTGCAGACCAAGGAGCGCGCCTTGCGCGAGGGACGCGACCCGGGCAGCGCGTTGCTCGCGATGATCCGAGAGTCCAAGAAGCGGTATCGAGCGGTGTGACAGCCAAGCTCGCTTCGCAATGGCCGGGAAGCGGATCCTCTGTGGATCGCTCTTGGTTACGCCTGTTTCTTGAGCTCGCTTAGAAATGGGGCGTTGGGGCAGAACGCCTCGATTCCGTCTCGGCATTCGAGCGCGAGCCAGGCACGGCACTTTTCAACATTCATGCAGGATCCGCAGCGGCTCGCGGCCATCACGAGCTCGTATTCGCGTCCCGTGGCGTCATCGGGCGCTATGCCGCGTCGCCACATCACGCTGCCGAGCGGCAATGGACTCTCGAGCGTCACGACGCGCCGGAACGACCGCAGAATTGATGGCACGCTTACAGCAGCCGACAAAAGCGCGAGTGCCAAAACGATCATGCCGGTCTCGGTAAATGTTGTGCCCATGCGCTTCTCCTCGTTACTAATCTCGTGTACATGGTGCTCCCGGGTGGCTAAACGGGACTTGATCTGAATCAAAGCACGGGTCGGTCGGACCCTTCCGCGAGTTCTTTGGGCTCGCAGGTTTTCCCCGCTTGCCGGAAAAGGCCGGCCGGGCGGGCTCACTCGAAGCGATACGCGACTCGAAGCTGCGCGGCTGTCATATCGAAGGCGACCTCTCGCTGAACCGCTCTCCGCTTCCCGCCTTGGGGCGCGCGGGGGGGGAGATTTGAAGAAACGAGAAAACGCGCCTTGCTGGATGAGGCAGCGGCGCCACTGGCCCCCGCCTTAGGGAAGATCGAGGCGCCCAGCAGCCGGAATGCATGGGTGGCGAATATTCAGCTTCATGTCCGCAACCCCGAGTTCTCGTGGCGAAACTTGGATTTTTCTCGCTCGTCCCGGGAAACACAAATGCCATCTTCTATCTGTTAGGAAATTGCGAATGCAAGGAGATTACGAAACTTCATTCCCCGGCCGCAGCGGAGGTACCCGCGCTTTGGGGCGGAGCGGCGAAATCGCAGCCACCTGTGCCGTGAGCGAGCGATTGATACAATACATATTCGTAATGGCGCAACGCTGGGAACTCACTCTGGACGGCCGGCATTCTCAAATGTGGTCGCGCGTGAGAACGTAGACCGACCCTGCAAGCATCTCCGCGCGCCTTGGATTGAACGGTTTGTCTCGCCGTCCGGGCAAATCCGAAGCCTCCTCCTCCTCTGGCTAGGGCTAGCTCGGACGGCGAGCATCTACCGACCCCCGAGGCAATACGAAGTTGGCCGGCCTGCGGATCGGCGGCGAAAAATAGGAAACGGGAGCGCGAGGGGAAATCCCCTCGCTTTCCCGCAGATTGCACTCAATCCCAAGAGCTGATGCCAATCGGCGCGCCGGAGATTGTGCTGAAATTGTGTCGTTTGGCTAATTTGCCCAGAGTAGGGATGGAGCGGCGTAAGTGGAGGCTGGCCCTGACGACTCCCTGTTGATTTAACCACTTACCGCCGCTACTCGCCGCCTGTCACGCCGGGGGTCGCGGGTTCGAGTCCCGTCCGCTCCGCCAACTACGCCACGCACTAGCTTCCTCGTCGAGCATCGCCACGGAAGGCCTTAACGCGTCGGGCTGGGGCGACAGAGAGGCGGGCCGAATGTTCGCCAGCGAACCGACGAATACCACCCGCTAAGGTCAAGATTACGACTGCGCGCAAGATTTGGGCCGCAGGCGTTTGACACGGATCAAGCGACGGACGCAGTGGAGGCGCACAATCGCTCAAGAACTTGGATCTGAAGGGGGGTGTGCAGTGTTGTCAATGACGGCCAGCCGGAACGACGGCGGCGTGCGGGGCGGTCTCGCCAAGCCGACGTCAGTTCTGATCGTCGACGACAATTCGGACATGCGGTCTTTCGTCAAGATCGTGCTGGAGCGAGCGGGCTTCGAGGCGCAGGTTGCGGCGGACGGAGAGCGCGCGCTCGATCTGCAGCGCGCGCATCCCGCCGATGTGCTCATCACCGACATCTTCATGCCCGAGCGCGACGGGATCGAGCTCATCCATCAGTTCAAGTCCGCGTTCCCGCAGGTGAAGATCATCGCCATGTCGGGGGGAGGGCGAATCTCCACAAGGGACTATCTGCCGCTTGCAGCGGATATCGGCGCCGATCTGGTGCTGCGCAAGCCCTTCGCCGCGGATACATTGCTGAGCATGCTGCAGGATCTCGTCCCGCACTGAACATCTCGACCAGCCGGTCGTATGTTT
>CBDDSA010000179.1:0-5242 GCA_965233185.1 uncultured bacterium | reverse complement strand
GAGCGAGATCTTCTGCCAGCGCATCGCCTGCGCGATGAAGGGCAGGGTCTGGGCGGAGCGGCCGTGGTTGGGCGTGCCCGCGACCTTGTGGTGCGACACCACCACCGGCACCGCGAGCTCGCGCCCGACGCGGAAGGTTTCCTCCAGCGACTCCATCACCCGGTCGCCCTCGTCGCGCATGTGGGTGCAGTAGATGCCGTTGCGCGCGGCGAGCGGCCGGCACACCTCGATCACTTCGTCGGCCGGCGCGGCGCTCGCCGGCTCGTAATACAGGCCGGTGGACACGCCGATGGCCCCGGCGGCAAGCGCCTCGTCCACCATGTCCCGCATGCGGGCGATCTCGTCGCGGGAGGCGGGCTTGCCGACCTCGCGCATGGTCTGCAGGCGCAGCAGCGAGTGGCCGACGAGCAGCGCACAGTTCACCGCGGAGGGCGCCGCGCGCAGCGCCGCCACGTAGTCGCCGAAAGTCTTGAAGCGGAACCAGGCGCCTTCGTCGTCCAGCAGATCGAGCGGCACCGGCACCGGCGCGCGCATGCCGCGCGGCGCCGGGGCGAGCGAGATGCCGCAGTTGCCCGCCACCACGGTCGTCACGCCCTGGCTCACCTTGGGCGCCATGTCGGGCGCCGACAGCATCAGGCGGTCGTCGTGCGTATGCGCGTCGATGAAGCCGGGCGCGACGATCTTGCCCGCGGCGTCGAGCTCGCGCTCGCCCAAGGCGTGCGTAAGATCGCCCAGGGCGGCGATGCGCCCGCCGCGAATCCCCACGTCGGCCTGGCAGCGCGGCGCGCGCGTGCCGTCGATCACGGTGCCGCTACGGATCAGAAGATCGTAGCGCTCGGCCATTCAGGCGGCGGCGCGCACCGGGGTCTGCGACGCGAGGTAATCGTCGTAGCTGCCGCGGTAGTCGACCACGCGCGCCGGCAGGCCGGCCTCGGCGGGCTTCAGCTCGAGGATGCGGGTGGCGAGCGAGGACACGAACTCGCGGTCGTGCGACACGAAGAGCAGCGTGCCGGGATACTTCGCGAGCGCGCCGTTCAGCGACTCGATGGATTCCATGTCGAGGTGGTTGGTCGGCTCGTCGAGCAGCATCACGTTGGGCAGGCCCAGGATCAGCCTGCCGGCGAGCATACGCTGCTTCTCGCCGCCGGAGAGTACGCTTACCGGTTTCTTCTGGTCCTCGCCCGAGAACAGGAGCTGCCCGAGCGTCGCGCGCACGATGAGGTCGTCGTCGCCGCGGTCCTTGCGCCGCCAGCGCCCCAGCCAATCGGGCAGCAGCTCGTCGCTCGCGAACTCCTCCAGCGGGTCCTGCGCCCAGTAGCCCACGCGCGCGCGGTCGGCCCACTTCACCGCCACGCCCGGCAGCGCTAGCCGGCCGGCGGCGCCCTCGGGCAGCAGGCAGCGCAGGAGCGTGCTCTTGCCGGCGCCGTTCGGGCCGATGATCGCCACCTTCTCGCCGGCCTCCACGGAAAGATCGAGCCTGCCGTAGTACAGGCCCTTCGCCTCCACCGCGATGCGATGCAGCTTTTCCTTGTCGTCTACCAGGAAGCGGATGAACGGGTATTGCCGGCTGGAGGGCTTCACGTCCTCCACCTTCAGCTTCTCGATCTGCTTCATGCGCGAGGTGGCCTGGCTCGCCTTGGACTTGTGCGCGCGAAAGCGCCGCACGAACTCCTCCAGGTGGGCGATGCGCTCCTTGGCGCGCGCGTTGGCGTTCTGCTGCTGCTGGCGCGCGAGCGTGGAGGCTTCCATGTAGTCGTCGTAGGTGCCCGGATAGACGCGGATGTTGCCGTAGTCCACGTCCGCCATGTGCGTGCACACGCTGGAGAGAAAATGCCGGTCGTGCGAGATGATCACCATGGTGCTCGAGCGGCGGTTCAGCACGTCCTCGAGCCAGCGGATGCTGTGGATGTCCAGGTTGTTAGTCGGCTCGTCGAGCAGCAGGATGTCCGGGTCGCCGAACAGCGCCTGCGCGAGCAGCACGCGCAGCTTCCAGCCCGGCGCCACCGCGCTCATCGGCCCGCCGTGCTGCTCGATCGGCACGCCCAGGCCGAGCAGCAGCTCGCCGGCGCGCGCCTCCGAGGTGTAGCCGCCGTACTCGGCGTACTTCGCCTCGAGCTCCGCGGCGCGCAGGAACTCATCTTCCGAGGCCGCGGGGTCCGCATAGATCGCGTCGCGCTCGCGCATCGCGCTCCACATCTCGGCGTGGCCCATCAGCACCACGTCGAGCACGCGCTCGCTTTCGTAGGCGAACTGGTCCTGCCTGAGCTTGCCCAGCCGCTCGCCCGAGTCGATCGCCACCGTGCCCGCGCTGGGCTCGAGGTCCCCGCCGAGGATCTGCATGAAGGTCGACTTGCCGCAGCCGTTCGCGCCGATCAGGCCGTAGCGGTTGCCGCCGCCGAACTTCACGTTGACGTTCTCGAACAGGGGCTTGGCCCCGTAGCGCATGGCGATGCCGGAAGCGACGATCAATGGGATTCCAGGAACAAAGGGTTCTAAAAAACAAAAAAGCCGGCCGCAGCCAGCTTTTGAGGTAATGACAGCGTTACGGGCGCTATTGTACCAGCCGGCTCAGCGCTCCGCGGTGGTGGGGTCGATCATCGAGCGCACGCGCGCGACCGCGTTGGCCGGGAATCCGCCCTCGCGCGCGTGCTGCCTCACCGTCTCCTCGTCGGGCGCGACGTACACGCAATAGATCTTGTCGTCGGTGACGAAGCTCTCCAGCCACTGGATCTGCGGTCCCATGCTTCGCAGCACGTCGCACGACTTCTCCGAGATGGCCTGCAGCTCCGCCTTCGGCAGCTTGCCCGCGCCCTTCAGTTCCCGCTCGATCACGAATTTCGGCATCGCTTCCTCCTGGGTTGAGCGGCCATGATGCGAGCCGGCGCGCAAGCTGTCTTGAGGCCAATGTCCCGGACGGCGCCCGGGCGCTCGAACGGCACCGGGACGATTGTCCCGGCTCAGCGCGGCGGCGGGGGCGCTCCGGCCCAGGCCGGCGTCGCGCGCGAGCACGATCGCCTGGTAGCGGTGCGCCACGCCGATCTTGTCCAGCACGCGCGTGATGTGGTTGCGCACCGTTTTCTCTGAGAGCCGCAGGCTCGCGGCGATCTCGGCATTGTCCAGCCCGCGCGCGATGCCCTCCAGGACCTCGCGCTCGCGCACGCTGAGCTCGGCGAAGCGCTCCTTCGGCGCGCCCGCTTTCGGCGCGGGGGCCGGCTCGCGCAGGAACGCGTCCACCTCGGCCAGCAGCCGCTCCCAGGCCGGCTCGTCGGGCAGCAGCATGTGGTTGTGGGTGTCCAGCGTAACGAAGCGGGCGTCGGGGATGAGGCCGGCGAGCCGGCGCCCTTCCTCCAGCGGCACGAGGGCATCGCGCTCCGGGTTGACCACCAACGCGGGGCAGCGCACGCGCCTCGCGGCTTCCTGCACGTCGACCTCGAACGTGGTGCGGAACATGCGGGCCGCGGTTTCCGCCGACGTGCTCAGGCGCTGCTGCTCGGCCCAGGAGCGCAGGTGCTCGAGGCTGCCGCCGGGCTGGAACAGCGACGCCCAGACCTGCTGGTAGGCATGGCTGTCCTGGCCCCAGCCCAGCCCCAGCATGTCGAGCAGCACGCTCGCCTTCTGCGCCTGGCCGGGGATGTCGCTTCGCTTCCACAGCCCGCGCGCATAGCTGCCGTAGAGCACCAGCCGCTCGACGCGCCGCGGGTGGCGCGCGGCGTATTCGACCGCGAGCGGGCCGCCCTGGCAGGTGCCCAGCAGGAACAGGCGGTCAAAACCGGCCGCGTCGAGCACCGCCTCGAAGTCGCGGCTCCAGATATCGAAGGAGATCTCCCGCACGTCGCGGTCCGACAAACCGGAGCCGCGCGAGTCGTAGCGCACCAGCGTATAGCGGGAGGAGAAATGCTCGAGCCACGGCCGCCAGGCCAGGCTGCGCCATTGATGCTCGAGATGGGTGAGCCACGAGGCCGAGATCACCAGCGGCGGCCCTTGCCCGCTGATCGCGTAAGCGAGGCGCGTGCCGTCGAAGCTGGTGCAGAACCGGACCTGCTGCTTCACCGGAGCATGGTACAAAAAAAAGCCCGGTTTCCCGGGCTTTTTTGGCCTGCGCGCGGCGCGAGCCGCGCGGCGATTACAGCGCCTTGATGTTGGCCGCGGCCGGGCCTTTTTGCCCTTGCGTCACGTCGAAGGAGACCTTCTGGCCTTCCTTCAGCGACTTGTAGCCGTCCATCTGGATCGAGCTGTGGTGGGCGAAGAGATCCTTGCCGCCGTCATCCGGCGTGATGAATCCGAAGCCCTTCGAGTCGTTGAACCACTTCACGGTACCTGTTGCCATGTCATTTCCATCCCTTGGGATTGCTGAATTGTCGGAGCTGTCCGAGCCCCGCTGCGGGCACGATGTTCAAGGAAGGGAATTCACTGCGACTATGGAGACCGTTATGAGCGGCTTTGAAAGGGCGCGTATCCACTACTTGATTATCCTGCGGTCAGAACTGTAACACATTTAAGACCTTCCGCCGCCTTTGACGAATTCCAGGGAGGCCCGGAAAAGCTCCAGGTCCTTCTCGTAGTCGGCCGCGTCCGCCCGGTCGATCTGGACCCATTCCCGGGTGCTGCCCAGGCCCGCCGGCTGGAACGGGACCACGTTGTCGCGGGAAAACTGCAGCTCGGTCGCCGCGCTCACCGGCAGCCTGAGCCCCACGCCCTCGCCGCTGATGCAGGCAAACATCCGGTCGCTCACGAAATAGGCGTCGAGGCCGTTGATTTTGCGCGGGGTGACGCCGGGGAGCTTCAGCAGCACGGCGTCGATCTGCGCCTTGCGGGTGCTCTTGGGGGGTTGGCTGGGCATAAGCAAAGATAAACGAAAACCGGTCAGGGCCGCAGCGGCGCATAGGGCGGCAGCGTCGTGAGGCGCGGGTCGTCCACGGCGCCGCCCACGGTGAAATGGTAGACCGACTGGAATTCCAGCGCCCGCACGCCGAACACCTCGTGCACCGGGTCGTCGAAGAAGCAGCCGATGCCGGTGGAGCGTACGCCGGCCGCCTCGGCTTCAAGGTAGAGCACCTGCCCGATGACGCCCGCCTCGCGAAACAGGCGCCGGTAGAACGAGGGACCATGGTCGACCAGCACCGAGCGGTATTCGGCGAGCATGCCGAGCGAGAACGCGCCGTCGCCGGCGATGTCCTGGCGGCAGCTCAATTGCGTCGCCAGCACCCGCGCGTCGCCGCGCTCCAGAAGAAACAGCGGCAAT
>CBDDSA010000178.1:0-4253 GCA_965233185.1 uncultured bacterium | reverse complement strand
CCGCTACCAGTATTACGAGACCATCTCCGGCGGCACCGGCGCCGGCGACGGGTTCGACGGCACCGATACCGTGCAGGCGCACATGACCAACTCGCGGCTCACCGACCCCGAGGTGCTCGAGTGGCGCTATCCGGTGCGCATAGATAGCCACTGCATCCGCGTGGGCAGCGGGGGCGCCGGCCACTGGCGCGGCGGCAACGGCGCCACGCGCCGTGTGCGCTGCCTGGAGCCCATGACCGCCGCAATCCTCTCGGGCCATCGCCGCATACCTCCGTATGGGATGGCGGGAGGCGAACCGGGAGACGTCGGCCGCAACTGGGTCGAGCGCGCCGACGGCTCGCGCACCGAGCTTTCGTACGCTGATGAGACGCAGATGGGTGCGGGCGACGTCTTCGTCATCGAGACGCCCGGCGGCGGCGGTTACGGGCGCTAATTCCTGAAGCCGGCGAATCCCATCTCTAGGTTGCGCCGGAGTTGGTCCTCGGCGGCACGAGCATTCGCCTCGAGCGCCTCGTCGTTGGCCTGGATGAGTCGCGCGCGTTCGCGGGCGTAGTCCGGGTTGCGCTTCAACGCATCAAGATCGAACTGCTGTCCCGCCGGGGTGAATCGCTGGCCGAGCTTCGCGGCGGCGGAGTAAGCGCTCTCCTGGGCCGCCAGGTCGGCTATGGCGCGCGCGCGGCGCGCCTCCTGGATGCGCTTGTCGATGAATTCATCCATCTGCGTCCTGAGGCCCGGATCCTTCCGATAGCGGTCCATGAGGTCGGGCGCGAGGTGGGTGATCAACGCATAACGATGATGGGCGGGATTGTTCAGTTCGGGGGCCGCTGCGCCCCATTCCTGGACAGCTCCGGCGAGGGCGATGTCGGCGGGTCTCGTGGGCGGGGCGGCGGTCGGCGCCGTTTGCCACGCGACTTGCGGAAGCGAGTGGGTCAATTGCCCGCTCTCTGGGGGTGCAGTGACCGTGGAACGTGCCTGCGTGGGCCGCGGCGAGGCCGAAGGCGGCTTCACTTCGTTCGGCTCGTTCGAAGGACGGCGGAAGGGCGGTTTTGCTGTTGGTTGGCCCGCCTGCGACGCCGCCGAAACACGGCTCGACATCGTCGGCGCCGGATTGCGCAACGCTGCTTCGGCAGGACGGGTGACCTGCATCTGCGCACGGTGCTTGAGCTCTTCGGGCGTCGCCGCCGTGTCTTCCGCAGCAGCGGAACGCAGCGCGTCGGCTTCCTTCTGCGCTTCGGCGAGCTTGCGCGAAAGCTGCGGGTCACGGGGCTTTGTCTCGGCCGTCTTCGCTTCCGGAGGCGGCGCGGCAACCGCGCCTGAGGCGGCGGCCGCGGGCGCACTCCCGGTCGAGTTCTTCAGCAGCGCCTGCAGTCTTTGCTGCTCCTCGGGCGTGAGCTTTTCCATGATCTGCGTGATTTCAGCGCGCGCCTTGTTCGCTTGCTGTTGCTGCGGCGTGCCTGCGGCGGCTGACGTCGCAGGACCCTGGGAGCTGCGCAGCGACGCGGTCGCATCGGGGCCCAGCTTGAGCGTCAACGCGATCTTCTCCGTCTCGTCGATGTTGCCGCCGGTGAAGATGTCGTTGCGGAACACATGGCGTCCCGGGAGGCCATACTCCGACGGTTTCGTATCGATGTCGGCTCTGCCGAACTTGGGCTGGAGACCGCCGCCCATGGCCGCGAGACGTTGCTGGATCGCAGCGAGGCTATTCGCATAAGCGCGCTGCTGCCGCGCAAGCGCGTTTTGCCGTTCGTTTTCGATCGCCTGAATCAGCGCGGCGCGGCGCTGCTTCGACGCGGCGTCGTTCCGCGCTTCCGCCGCCCACAGCGAGTTGAGAGCGTCGGTGATCCCCGGCATGTATGGGTTGCCTCCCATGCCACCACCCCCGGGCGCGCCCGCTCCGGGCTGGCAGTAGCCGCCCCCGCCGGGGTTATGGACCGGGGTGCCGCCGCTCTGGCGGCACGCCACCTCGAAGTTCCTCAGCCAGTCCGAGGCAACGGCGCCCGACGCCGCGGCGAGCAGGACAGCAAGCGCAAGCGAGCGACATGCGATCATGATTTCCTCCTTCATGGGCGGCGCAGCTTGTCTTCCCAGACGATCAGCTTTTCGCGGGCCTGCCTCGCGTCTGGCGCGTTGGGCGCGAGCGTCAGGTAGTAGCGCATCCGGTTTGAGGCATATTCGTACTCTCCAAGGGCCTCGTACAAGAGGGCCGCGTTGAACCATCCCTCCGCCCAGGCCGGATGGATGCCCAGGCCGGCCTCGAAATGCTCGAGCGCGCGGATGAAGTCGCGCTCGCGATAGCGAGCTTCGGCGAGGACGCGGTGGCGATCCCAGCCGGGCGGCGCCGCGGGGCGCGTCTCCGGACGCTCGCGCCATGCACGCGCATTGGCGGCGAAGACCAGCATGTCGTCGGTGCCGCCGCGCTGCGCATGCTGGACGAGATGGTTCCACGCATCGCAGAAGCGCTGCGCGTCGCGAGGGTTCTGCCAGGCGAAGAGGCCCTCCCGCGCCGTCAGGCCGGTCGGAGAGAAGTAGCGGCCCTGACGGTCGGTGAGGCTCGCCACGCCAGTGCAATACGGTGCGATGTGGAACCCCTGCTCGACATGATTGCTTTTGCGCCTCCTTTCCTGCGTGTGGGACCAGCCGGGATTGGTCTGGACCACCTGGTCCTCGTCGTAGTCAAAAGCCAGCGAGTCGGCGCTCACGCGCAGGTTCTTCAACTCGTACAGGCTCACGCCCGGAACCGGGTCGACGAAGAGGTCGGCCATGACGGCCGCGCGGTCGTGCAGATGCCGCCTCTGCAACGTGTCGCGCAGGGCGATGCGCGCGAGGCCCGGAGTCATGACGCTCGTGGCCTCCTGCTCGACCGGTGCGCGTCCCGTGACTCTCTGCTGCGCAGAAACGTGGTCGGCGGGCAAGTCGACGCAGCCCGAAAGGGCAAGCATCGCCGACACCGGAGCCAAGGTCCGGATGAGGTTCGACATGAGTGTCCTCAGCGCTTCCCCAGTTCCTGCCATGACACCAGCTTTTCCCGCGCGGCGGCCGCTTCGCGCGAATTCGGCAGCAGCTCGAGGAAGTGCAGCATGCGATCGGCGGCGCAGCGGTAGTCCTTGAGTGCTTCGCAAAGCAGCGCCGCATTCATCCAGCCCTCGGGCCAGCCGGGAAATTCCGCCAGGGCATCCTCGTAGTGCGCGGCGGCCGCGACCAGGTCGTTCTGACGCAGCGCATGCTCCGCCAGGATCCGGTGCCGGTCGGCCTCGTCGGAGAGCCCGGGCTTGCGCTCGAGCGCGCGCCATCGCTCCGCGACGGTGCGGAACTCGTCGAAGTCGTCGTGTGTACCCGCGTGCGCCGCGGCGATCGTCACGTTCAGCGCCCGCGCGAATCGCTCGGCATCGGCCCGGTCTGTCCAGAAGAAGTTGCCGCATTTCCGCGTGCAGCCCGCATCGGCCGTGGCCGGGCCGGCGTACCACGCGTCCGAGGGCTGGTGCGGATGCTCGCTGCTGACGGCGATGGGCTGGAGGTCGCGGAATCGCAGCTTCATCTGCCCGGTAACGGTCTCGCGGGTCCCCCACATGCTGGAAGTGACCATATTGCTGCTGAACTCGAATTCGAGGCCGTCGCCGTGCACCTTCACGTTGCGCAACGGATACGTGGTGATGCGCTCCATCGGCCGCCACCCTTCGTTGAACTCGCCCCGATACATCGTTTCCAGCAGCCGCTTGATCTCGCGGCGCGCGAGCGAGGAATTCATGACGGGGGCGGTCGGGGAAGCCCCCGCCTGCATGGTTGCCGGGGCATGTGGCTCGCTGCGGGAGGGCACGATCGGCCTTTGCGCCTGCGCAAGCGTCGCAGCCACGACCGTGACCAGGAGCGACCAGCCGCGGAACATGATCACCTCCTCCCCGATTGGCCCAATATGTTTCAGGGGGCGCAGGCGCCGTGTCAATAGGCGGGTGACGGCTGCCGGCGGCAAGGCGAAGCTCGCCGCTCGTTTCCACCGCCGATCACCGGGCCTCTTGACTTTTTCGCCCGCAACGGGGCCTGCGTCATGGCCTGTGCGAAAATTACTTTCATCGGTCGATGGCGCTGCGTATAAAATAAGCACCTCTTCCGTGTCACCCCCTGCCTGGGGCGGAATTCCAAGAACGCGTCGCCTCGAACGTGAGAATCGGCCCCATCCAATTGCGCAACAACCTGATCGTCGCCCCGATGGCGGGCGTGACCGATCGGCCGTTCCGCAGCCTGTGCAAGCGCATGGG
>CBDDSA010000177.1:0-8462 GCA_965233185.1 uncultured bacterium | reverse complement strand
AACTGCTGGGCGCGCTCGGAGCGGGGGGTGCCGAAGAAGGCGTCGGTTTTCGCGTCCTCGACGATGCGGCCGCCGTCCATGAAGATGACGCGGTGCGCGACCTTGCGCGCGAAGCCCATCTCGTGGGTAACCACCATCATGGTCATGCCTTCCTTGGCGAGCTGCACCATGACGTCGAGCACTTCGTTGATCATCTCCGGGTCGAGCGCCGAGGTGGGCTCGTCGAACAGCATGGCCAGGGGATCCATGGAGAGCGCCCGGGCGATGGCCACGCGCTGCTGCTGGCCGCCGGAGAGCTGCGCCGGGTACTTGTCCTTGTGGTCGATGAGGCCCACCCGGTCGAGCAGCTTCAGCCCCTTGTCGCGCGCTTCTTCCTGGCTGCGGCCGAGCGCCTTCACCTGGCCCAGGGTGAGGTTCTGCGTCACCGTCATGTGCGGGAACAGCTCGAAGTGCTGGAACACCATGCCGACGCGCGCGCGCAGCTTGGGCAGGTTGGTCTTGGGGTCGCCCACCGACACGCCGCCGACGGTGATCTCGCCTTTCTGGAAGGGCTCGAGCGCGTTCACGCACTTGATGAGCGTGGACTTGCCGCTGCCCGAGGGGCCGCACACCACCACCACCTCGCCCTTGGCGAGCTCGGTGGAGCAGTCGATGAGTACCTGGAAGCTGCCGTACCACTTCGACACGTTGCGGATGGAAATCATCGGACGATGGCGATCCTATCCTGAAGCCGGCGCACCAGCATGGACAGCGAGTACGAAATGACGAAATACACCACGGCGACGAAGGTGTACATCTCCACTAGGCGGTAGTCGCGGTTGGCGATCTTGGCCGCCGCGCCGAAGAAGTCGGTGGCGGAGATGACGTACACCAGCGAGGTGTCCTGGAACAGGATGATGGTCTGGGTGAGCAGCACCGGCAGCATGTTGCGGAACGCCTGTGGCAGCACCACCTGCACCATGGTGTGGCGATAGGTGAGGCCGAGCGCGTAGCCGGACCATACCTGGCCGCGCGGGATGGACTGGATGCCGGCGCGCATGATCTCGCAGTAATACGCCGCCTCGAACATGGTGAAGGTGATGGCCGCCGACAGGAAAGCGCCGATCGGGATCGGCCGGTCGGCGCCGACCATCCAGGCGGCGATATACGGCACCAGGAAGAAGAACCAGAAGATCACCAGCAGCAGCGGGACCGAGCGCATCAGGTTTACGTAGCCGCCGGCCAGCATCGACAGGATGCGAAACGGCGACAGGCGCATGAGCGCGAGCAGCGTGCCGAAGACGATGCCGCCGCTCATGGCGATCAGCGTCAGCGTTACGGTGAAGGTCATGCCGTCCCTGAAGAGGTAGGGCAGGGAGGTGCGGATCACCTCGAAGTCGTAGCCTTCGAACATGCGCTAGTGGCCCGCCTGCGGCCCGGCGCCCGCGGCGATCAGCCCGGGGACGCGCACTTTTTTCTCGAGCGCGCGCATCAGCAGCACGACCACCAGGTTGGTGAGGAGATAGATCAGCGTCGCGGTGGCGAAGGCCTCGAACACGCGGAAGCTGAACTCCTGCATCGCCTTGGCGCGGCCGGTGAGCTCCAGCAGCCCGATGGTCAGCGCGACCGAGGAGTTCTTGATGACGTTCATGAACTCCGAAGTGAGCGGCGGCAGGATGATGCGGAAGGCTTGCGGCAGGATCACGTGCCGGTAGCACTGGCCCCCGGTGAGCCCCATGGCGGTCGCGGCCTGGCGCTGGCCGCGCGGCAGCGAGCTGACGCCCGCGCGCACCTGCTCGGCGACGCGCACCGAGGTAAAAATGCCCAGGCACAGCACCGCGGGCCAGTACATGCCCCACGGCGGCGGCATCTGCTTGACCCAGTCGCCCAGCGTGGTGGGCAGCAGCTCCGGCACGACGAAGAACCACAGGAACATCTGCACGATGAGAGGAACGTTGCGGAACACTTCGACGTACAGGTTGCCCGCGCGCACCACCCAGCGCATCTGGGTGGTGCGCAGCGTGCCGACGATCGAGCCGATGCTGAGCGCGATGAGCCAGGCGGCCAGGGCTGTCGCGAGCGTCCAGCCCAGGCCGACCAAGAGGTAGTTCAGGTAGGTGCCGGTGCCGCCCGGCTCGGCCTCGAACAGGACCTGCCAGTGCCAGGCGTAGTTCACCGGCGCAAGGAACCGGGGTTACTTGTAGTCGGCGGGGTCGCCCGAATCGGTCGGGTTGGAAATCACCTTCTTCAGCTGCGCGCTCATCGGCACGTTGAGGTTGATGTTCCTCGGCGGGATGGGCTTCTGGAACCACTTCTGGTAGATGCCGTTGATGGCGCCCGACTTGTACGTGTTCACCATCGCCGCGTCCACCACCTTCTTGAAGGCGGCATCGTCCCTGCGCAGCATGATGCCGTAGGGCTCGACCGACAGCGCCTCGGCGGAAATCACGTAGTCCTTCGGGCTGCGCGACTGCGCCACCAGGCTGTAGAGCAGGATGTCATCCATGACGAAGGCCACCGCGCGCCCGGTCTCCACCATCTGGAACGCCTCCGGGTGGCCGTTGGCGGAGATGATGTTCATGCCCATGTTCTGCTGGCTGTTGATCTCGGTGATTTGCTTGATGTTGGTGGTGCCGGCGGTGGACACGACCGTCTTGCCCTTGAGCTCAGTCAGCTTGCCGATCTTCGCCGAGCGCTTGGTGACGAAGCGGTTGGCGGTGACGAAGTGGGTGATGGTGAACTCCACCTGCTTCTGGCGCTCGAGGTTGTTCGTCGTGGAGCCGCACTCGAGGTCCACCGTGCCGTTGGCCATCAGCGGAATGCGGTTGGCCGAGGTCACCAGCTGGTACTTGACGTCGAGCTTCTGCATCTTCAGCTCGCGCTTCACCGCGTCGACGATGCGATGGCACAGGTCCATGGCATAGCCGATCGGCTGCTGCTTGTCGTCATAGTAGGAAAGCGGGACCGAGGCGTCGCGGTGCCCGATGGTGATGCTGCCGGTGTCCTTGATCTTCTTGAGGGTGCCTTCCTGCGCGCCCGCGGCGGTAGCGAGCGCCGCGGCGAACAGGAGAATCGCGCGCTTCATGGGTGTACTCCTTTTAAATTGTAGGGAAATTCTACGTCAGCTGGCGGCGGCGAGGCTGCGCACGCGCGCGGCCACCGCGCCGAGCAGCGAGACGCCGAACGTGGGGTCGGTTTTCACCAGGTTCAGGAAAACCGGCCGGTTGATGGCAAGCAGGATGCAGTCGGTGTCGGCCGCCGCGTTGGCGGCCCGCGCCGACTGGTCGACCAAAGCCATCTCGCCGAACACCCCGTCCGGGCCGACGCGCTCGACCGTGGCGCCGCGCAGCGAGATCGCCACCCGCCCTTCCAGCACGACATACATGAAGGCACCGGTTTGACCCTGGACCATGATGAACTTGAGGGCGGCGGGCAGGGACGCGATTGCGGATAGCCGCGCCAGCATGGCGCGCAGGCGCGCGATCATGATGCCGAGCAGCATGAGCGCGAACTCGGGCTTCTGCCGCAGGGCGCCCTGGAATTGCTTCTCGTCCAGCGAGATCACCTCGCAGGCGGTCTGCGCCTGGGCGGTGGCACTGCGCGGCGATTCGCTGATGGCCGCCATTTCGCCGAACACCTCCCCCGGCCGGACGCTGCCGATGGGCTGGCCGCGCGCGAGCAGCGCGACTTGTCCGCGCAGCAGCAGGTACATCTTGTCGCGCTTGAGCAGCAGGCGGCTCGCCTTCTCGTTCTCGGCGAAGAACCGGGTGCCGGCCGCCACCGTCTCGGCCTTGCCGGCGGACTCGAAAAACGCGCGCGCCACCGCCGGCTGGTAGGCCGGCGCGCCTGCCGGAGCCGGAGGCGCGCTTTTTGCCGGCTTGCTGAAGTCGAGGTCGTCCATCCGCAGGCGGCATGATAGTGCCAGAATCGCCGCATGACGCAGCCGGTGCGCATCGAGCACGACCTGCTGGGAGACCGCGCGGTCCCGGCCGCCGCCTATTACGGCATCCACACCCTGCGCGCGCTGGAGAACTTTTCCATAAGCGGCACGGCGATCGCGATCTATCCCGACCTGGTGGCCGCGCTCGCCTGCACCAAGCAGGCCGCCGCCATCGCCAACAGCGAGCTCGGGCTGCTGGACGAGCGCCGGGCGACGGCGATCCGCCTGGCATGCGAGGAAGTGCGCGAAGGCAAGCTCGCCGAGGAGTTCGTGGTCGACGTGATCCAGGGCGGAGCGGGCACCTCGAGCAACATGAATGCGAACGAGGTGATCTGCAACCGGGCGCTCGAGCTGCTCGGCCGCCCCAAGGGCGACTACCAGGAGCTGCATCCGCTGGACCACGTGAACCTCTCGCAAAGCACCAACGACGTCTATCCGACCGCGGTGAAGGTGGCCCTGAACTTCGGCATCCGCCGCCTGCTCGCCGAGATGGCGTCGCTGCGCAAGGCTTTTTCGGACAAGGCCGCCGAATTCGACAGCGTGCTCAAGGTCGGCCGCACGCAGCTGCAGGATGCGGTGCCCATGACCCTCGGCCAGGAGTTCTCCACCTACGCGGTGATGCTCGGCGAAGACGAGCAGCGCTTGTCGGAGGCCGCCACGCTGATCCGCGAAATCAACCTCGGGGCGACCGCCATCGGCACCGGGATCAACGCCCACCCCGACTACGCCGCGCTCGCGACCCGGCGCCTGTCGGAGGTCTCGGGAATCGATCTCATGCTTTCGCCCAACCTGATCGAGGCGACGCAGGATGCGGGCGCCTTCGTGCAGCTCTCGGGCGTGCTCAAGCGCATCGCCGTGAAGCTCTCCAAGACCTGCCACGACCTGCGCCTGCTTTCGTCCGGGCCGCGCGCCGGCATCGGCGAGATCAACCTGCCGGCGGTGCAGGCGGGCTCCTCGATCATGCCCGGCAAGGTGAATCCGGTCATACCCGAGGTGGTGAACCAGATCGCCTTCGAGGTCATCGGCAACGATGTCACCGTGACCATGGCCGCCGAGGCCGGGCAGCTGCAGCTCAATGCTTTCGAGCCGATCATCGCGCACAGCCTCTTCAAGAGCCTCGCGCACCTCGCCGCCGGCTGCCGCACGCTGGAAGAGCGCTGCGTGAAGGGCATCACGGCCAACCGCGAGCGCGCGCGCCGGCTGCTGGACGAGTCCACCGCGCTGGTCACGGCGCTCACGCCGTACCTGGGCTATGCGGCTTGCACGGAGATCGCCCAGGAGGCGCTTGCCACGGGCCAGCGGGTGTCCGACCTGGTGCTTTCGAAAAAGCTGATGACCGCGGAGCAGCTCGACCAGATACTGCGGCCCGAGATGCTGACCCGGCCGCACTACGGCACGCTGCACAAGACGCGAGACCCGTGATGAAGCTCATGTGGCAGCCTTCCGAGCAGGCGATCGAGCAGGCGCAGCTCACCCAGTTCGCGCGCCAGGTGATCCGCAAGCGGCGCCTGGAGATCAACAGCTACCCCGAGTTCTACCGCTGGTCGGTGGAAAGCCCGGAGGAGTTCTGGTCGGACCTGTGGGACTTCGGCGGCGTGCTCGCTTCGCGCAAGGGCGCCACGGTGCTGGTCGACGGCGACAAGATGCCGGGGGCGCGCTGGTTTCCGGAGGCGCGCCTGAATTTCGCCGAGAACCTGATGCGCCGCGGCGACCGCGGCGACGCCTTCGTCTTCTGGGACGAATCGGGCTTTCGCCGCCGCGTGTCGTACGCCGACCTGTACAGCGACGTGTCGCGCGCGGCGCAGGCGCTGCTCGCCCTCGGGCTGCGCTCCGGCGACCGCGTGGCGGCATTCATGCCCAACATTCCGGAGGCCGGCATGCTCGCCCTGGCGGCCCTGTCGCAGGGCATCGTCTGGTCGTCCTGCTCGCCCGATTTCGGCGTGGACGGGGTGCTCGAGCGCTTCGGCCAGATCGAGCCCAAGGCGCTGTTCTGCGCCGACGGCTACCGCTACAACGGCGAGCAGCACGACTCGCTCGAGCGCGTGGCGCAGCTGGTGGAGAAGCTGCCGAGCCTGCGCAAGGTCGTGGTGGTGCCGCACCTGGACCCGCGCGTCGACGTCTCGGAGGTGCCCAAGGCGGTGGTGCTGCAGGAGTGGCTGCGGCGCTATACGCCGGGCGACATCGCCTTCGCGCAGCTGCCGTTCGACCACCCGCTCTACATCCTGTTCACTTCCGGGACGACCGGCAAGCCCAAGTGCATCGTGCACGGCGCGGGCGGCTCGCTGCTGCAGGCGCTGAAGATGTTCAAGCTGCACTTCGACCTGCGGCCGGGGGAGCGCTTCTTCTATTTCTGCACGCTCAACTGGGTGGTGTGGAACCTGCTTTTCTCCGCGCTGTGCGCCGAGGCGAGCGTCATGCTGTACGACGGCTCGCCGTTCGCGAAGAACGCTCGCATCCTGTTCGACTACGCGGAAAAGGAGCGCATCACGCATTTCGGCACGTCGGCCAAGTTTATCGACGCCATTGCCAAGCGCGGCCTGCGGCCGCGCGACAGCCACGACCTTGCGGCGCTGCGCATGATCCTGTCGACCGGCTCGCCGCTCGCGCCCGAGAGCTTCGACTACGTGTACGACGCGCTGAAGGCGGACGTATGCCTGTCCTCCATCTCGGGCGGCACCGACATCATGGGCGCCTTTGCCGACGCCAACATGGTGCTGCCCGTGTACCGCGGCGAGCTGCAGTGCCGCTCGCTCGGCATGGCGGTCGAGGTCTTCGATCCCCACGGACATGCTTTGGTGAACGAGAAGGGCGAGCTGGTGTGCACGCGGCCCTTTCCGTCCATGCCGCTGGGCTTCTGGAACGACCGCGGCGGCGAGCGCTATCACGCCGCCTATTTCGCGAGGTACCCGAATGTGTGGTGCCACGGCGACTGGTCCGAGCTCACCGACCGGGGCACCATGCTGGTTTACGGGCGCTCGGACGCCACGCTCAACCCGGGCGGCGTGCGCATCGGTACTGCCGAGATCTACCGCGTGGTGGAGCGCATCGACGAGGTGGAAGAGGCGGTTGCCGTCGGCCAGCTCTGGCCTCCCGGCCAGCCCACCGATACGCGGGTCGTGCTGTTCGTGAAGCTGCGTGCGCCGCACGTGCTCGAGGACCATCTCGAGGAGCGCATCCGGCACGACATCCGCCGCCATGCCTCGCCGCGCCACGTGCCGGCGCGCATCGTGCAGGTGGCCGACATCCCGCGCACCAAGAACGGCAAGGTGGTGGAGCTCGCGGTGCGCTCGGTGGTGCACGGCATGCCGGTGGCCAACACCGACGCCCTCGCCAACCCGGCGGCGCTCGAGCTGTTCAGGGACCTGCCTGAGCTGTCCGCGTAGCGCGCTGGTTGCGCTGTTTTTGTCCGCCGGCGCCCTCGCCGCCGACCCGCTGCCCGCGCTCGATGCCCACGCGCAGTACACCGTCTCGGGCGTCTCCTCGGGCGCCCACATGGCGGTGCAATTCCACGTCGCGCATGCTTCGCTCGTCAAGGGCGCGGCGGCCATCGCCGGCGGCCCTTATTACTGCGCGCAAGGCAGCTTCTGGACGGCCTACTACAACTGCAGGGCGCCGGGCTGGTTCACGCCTTTGCCGTCCGTCGAGTCGCTGGTTGCGGCCACCGAACGGCGCGCCAGTGCCGGGCGCATCGACCCGACGGCAAATCTCTCGTCGGCGCGCGCCTGGCTTTTCTGGGGCACCGAGGACCAGACCGTGGCAAGACCGGTGGTCGAGCGGCTGCGGGCGTTCTACGACCATTACCAGGCGGCCACCGTGCTCGTGGCCGACAAGCCGGCGGGCCACGCGATGGTGACCCACGATGCCGGCAACCCGTGCGCGGCGAGCACGGCGCCTTATATCGTCGACTGCGATTACGATGCGGCGGGCGAATTGCTAAAGCATCTCTTGGGCGAGCTCACTCCCGGCCAGGCGGATGGCAAGCGCTTGCGGCGCTTCGACCAGGCGCCGTTCGGCACGAAGGACATCAGCATGGCGAGCGAGGGCTACGTGTACGTCCCCGAAGCCTGCGATACGCAGCGCTGCCGGGTGCATGTGGCGTTCCACGGCTGCCGGCAAACGGCGGACGACATCGAGGAGCGCTTCGTGCGCGAGGCAGGCTACAACGGCTGGGCGGAGGGCAATCGCCTGATCGTGCTGTACCCCCAGGCGCTCAAGCGCACCTGGGGGATCTACAACCCACGCGGGTGCTGGGACTGGTGGGGCTATACCGGCGCACAGTACGCCACGAAGCAGGGCGCGCAGATCCGCGCGGTCAAGGGCATGCTCGAGCGGCTCAGCGCGCCGCGGCGATAGCGCCGCGAAGCGTGGCGGCGCCTTCAGTGCAGCGTCGCGCGCCGGCCTTCGTAGATGCCCTGCAGCAGCCGCAGTGAGCCCAGGCCGATCGCGCGCGGCGACAATGCGTGGCCCAGGTCCTCGACGATGTCCAGGGTCACCGGCACGTGCAGCCCGGTCAATACGCGCGCGGCGCGCTCCGCGTACACCC
>CBDDSA010000176.1:0-4617 GCA_965233185.1 uncultured bacterium | reverse complement strand
ACGCCGCCACCTCCGGCGGGGTCTTGCCCGCCTGCAGCAGCCGCGCCGCGCGCACCCGGCGCTTTACCGCCGCCTCCGCTTTGTTCTTCGTTTTCATGTCCAAACCCCGATGTTATGCCGACATCGGAGTAACGCATGACGCCGTATTCGGTTGTCATGTGGTTAGGTAATTCTCAATAAGAGGCAACGATGAGCGAAGAAAAGAAACCCGCCCCTACCAAAGTTCCCGACGGCCATGCGCGCTTTGTGACAACGCGCCAGAAGCCCGCGAACGAAAAGGGGTTCGTCGGCTACGAAACCGTCTGGGAGCCGTTCCAGAAGGAAGCCGAATACAAGACGCCGAAACAGCCGTAGGGCTAGCCCTGCGGGCTGTCCTCCATCTTCTCGCAGTACTGCCTCAGGTTCTCCGCGACGTTGGGCGGGCACACGCCGCATTCCCGGTTGCCGGGCACGGCGTAGTCGATGAACTTCGGGTAGGGCAGCTCGAGCTCGCGCATGATTTTCTCGAACGCCGCCAGGTCGCGGCCGCCCCCGAGCCGCGGATTGCGGCTTCGCTCCTGGGCAATGGTCGAGACGCGGCGCTGCTGGTAATCGTGCGCCGGGTACACCAGCGTATCGGCGGGTAGCGCGAACAGCCGCTCGTGCACGCTGCGGTAGAGCGTGCCCGCGTCGCCGTTCTGGAAGTCGGTGCGCCCGCAGCCGTCGATAAGCAGCGCATCGCCGGTGAGCACGCGTCCATCCACCACGTACGAAAAATGATCGTCGGTATGGCCCGGCGTGAACACCGGGCGCAGCGCCACGCTGCCCAGCCGCAGCTCGCGGCCTTCCTCCACCAGCAGGTCGGCGCAGGGTGTGCGTGAGGCGGCGGGATAAGCGATGCGGCTGCCGGCCTCGCGCTTGAGCGTGAGTGCGCCGGTGATGTGGTCGGCGTGGACGTGCGTCTCGACGGTCAGGACGAGCTTGAGCCCGAGCTCGCGCAGCGCCGCCAGGTCGCGCTCCCAGGCCGGCAGCACCGGGTCGACCAGCAGCCCCTGGCCGGTCTCCTCGCAGCCCAGGAGATAGGTGTAGGTGCTCGACAGCGGCTCGAACAGCTGGCGGAAAATCAAGTCAGGAATAATACGCCCGCAGGACTTCGAGCACTTCCGGCCGGCTGAATTCCGCCGGCACCGGGCTGCCCTCGGACAGCCACTTGCGCAGCTGCGTGCCCGACACCTGCAGCCGGTCGGCATCGCCGTGGGGGCAGGTGCGCCCGGAGGCCATGCCGCCGCAGCGGTAGCACCAGAAGGTGACGTCCATCTTGAGCGGCCGCGTCTCCAGCGCCTCGGCCGGGATCTGGTCGAAGATGCGGTGCGCATCGAAGGGCCCGTAATAGCTGCCCACGCCCGCATGGTCGCGCCCGACGATGAGATGCGAGCAGCCGTAGTTCTGCCGGAACACCGCATGCAGCAGCGCCTCGCGCGGGCCGGCGTAGCGCATGTCGAGGGGGTAGCCCGCCTGCAGGACGGTCGCGGGGCGGAAATAATTGCTGACCAACACTGAAATCGCCTTCGTACGCACGTCGGCCGGGATGTCCCCCGGCTTAAGGTTGCCGAGCAGCGAGTGCACCAGCACCCCGTCGCAGGTTTCGATCGCCACCTTGGCGAGGTACTCGTGCGAGCGGTGCATGGGATTGCGGGTCTGGAAGGCGGCCACGCGCGACCAGCCCAGGCGCTCGAACTCGGCGCGCGTTTCCGCGGGGGTCATGAACAAGGCGCCGTACTTCGCCTTGAAGCCGCCGTCGGAGAGCACCTTCACCGGCCCGGCCAGGTTGAGCGGCGCCTGCTCCATTACCATCTTCACGCCCGGGTGGGCGGGGTCGGTGGTGCCGAACACCGCGGCGCATTCGCGCGCCTTGTCGATCGAATAAGCCTCGGTGACGCGCATCGTGGCGAGCGGCTCGCCGCCCGCGGGATCGACGAGCGCGATCTGGGCGCCGGCCGCCACGGCGGCGCGCGTGGACAGGGTGATCGGGATGGGCCAGAACAGGCCCGAGGCGCTGCGGCAGGCGTCGCACACGCCTTCCCAATCGGCGCGCGTCATGAAGCCCTCGAGCGGCGTGAAGCCGCCGATGCCCAGCATGATGAGGTCGCCCTTCTCGCGCGAGCTCACCGGTACCGCGGGCAGCGTGCGGGCGCGCTCGCGCTCGGCGGCGAGCGCCTCGCCGGCCAGCAGGAGCGGCTTGAGCGGCCCCTTTCCGTGTGGTCGGACGAGCATGCCGGCATTCTGGGCAGCCGCCCCGCGCCGCCGCAATGTGTTCGCGCGTATGCGAAGATAAGTACAATTGATCTATCGGCAGCCGGGGCCCCTTTATATTTCCCGGTGTCCAGGAGGGATATCGCAGATGAATGATCGACGCAGAGGATTGCTCGGCGTGCTCGCCGCGCTGGTGGTCGGCGGCCTGCTCAAGCCGGTAATGGCGCTCGCCGCATGGAACAAGGAAGCCTTCGCCGCCAAAAGTCCCGGCGACGCGCTGAACAGCCTGGGCGCCTCCAGCACCGAGCCGAGCAAGGGCATCGTGATCGACGCGCCGCAGATCGCCGAGAACGGCGCGGTGGTGCCGATCGAGATCTCGAGCAGCATTCCGGGAACCACGGCGATCGCCGTGGTGATCGAGAAGAACCCGTTCCCGCTCGCCGCGCGCTTCGACTTCAAGGACGGCGCCCTGCCGTTCGTGAAGCTCAACGCCAAGATGGGCGAGACCTCGGACGTGCGCGTGGTCGCCACCGCCGGCGGCAAGCATTACGTGGCGACCCGGGAAATCAAGGTAACCATCGGCGGATGCGGAGGCTGACATGGCAGGACCGATGAAAATGCGGGCTACGCTCGCCGGCGGCAACACCGACGTGCGCGTGCTCATGACGCACCCCATGGAGACGGCGCAGCAGACCAAGGGCGCGCCCTACTTCATCCAGAACATCACCGTGAAGGTCAACGGCAAGGCGGTGATCGAGGGCGAGATCAGCCAGGCGATCTCGCGCAACCCGGTGTTCTCGTTCCGCCTCAAGGGCGGCGCGAAGGGCGACAAGATCGAAGTAAGCTGGCTCGACAACAAGGGCGAGACCAACAAAACCGAGACCGCGGTCGCCTGAGCGCGGTCCGCCCGGATTTGGTCCACGTCCCACAGGCAGGAGGAGGAGGATGATGCGCGCAATCACCTGCGGTGCGGTGCTCGCCTTGGCGGCGGCGCCGGCATTGGCCCAGTCGCAGTTCGAGAAATACCAGAAGATGACCGCCGAGGGCAGCCCGGTGGAGCTGTTCGAGCTGGTGGGCGGGGACCTGTGGAAGAAGCCGCAGGGCCCGAACAACGCCTCGCTCGAGAAGTGCGACCTGGGCAAAGGTCCCGGCGTGCTAAGGGGCGCCTATGCCGCTCTGCCCCGCTACTTCAAGGATGTGGACCGCGTGATGGACCTCGAGACGCGCCTGCTGCATTGCATGACCACCCTGCAGGGTCGCAGCCCGGAGGAAGCCACCAAGCGCCTGTTCGGCAATGCCGACAAGCCCTCCGAGATGGAATACCTGTCGGCGCACGTGGCGGCGCAATCCCAGGGCATGAAGCTCGCGCCCGGCAGCGCGCACCCGAAGGAGAAGGAAAGCTACGAGCTGGGCAAGGCGCTGTTTTTCCACCGCGCCGGCGCGTGGGACTTCTCCTGCGCCTCCTGCCACGGCGAGGAGGACAAGCGCATCCGCATGTCCGAGCTGCCGGTGCTTAGCCAGCCCAAGGCGGCGCGCCCGGTGATGGCCACCTGGCCCGCCTATCGCGTCTCCAACAGCCAGTTCAAGACCATGCAATGGCGCATCAACGACTGCTATCGCCAGATGCGCATGCCCGAGCCGGTGTTCGGCTCGGAGGCGACGGTCGCCATGAACATGTACCTCACCACCACTGCCAAGGGCGAGACCTATCGCGGCCCGGGGACCAAGCGATGAACAGCACACTTGTTTGGATGTTTGGGGTAGCGGGCATCGCGGCCTTCACGCTGCCCGCATTCGGAGAACCGAGTGCCCGCGAGGTGACCGAGGTCCTCAAGCGTGACTTCAAGACGCGCGGCCAGGCCACCATGGACCGCGTGGTGCAGGACGGCTTGCAGCGCATCTGCACGGAAACCCAGGACAAGCCGCCCGCCGAAGTCGCCAAGGCGCTCGAGGCCGACCAGCTGAAGACCATCCAGTATCCCTCGGGCAGCCTGATGGGCGACTGGAAGCGCGCGGAGAAGATGGCGCAAAGCGGGCGCGGCGCCATGTGGAGCGACAAGCCCGGCGTGGCTGCCGGCGGCAGCTGCTACAACTGCCACCAGATCTCGCCGCAGGAAACCTCGTTCGGCACCATCGGGCCGAGCCTGCTCGGCTTTGGCAAGAAGCGCGGCAACGGCCCGGACATGCAGCGCTACGTCTACGGCAAGATCTACAACGCCAAGGCCTACAGCGCCTGCTCGCAGATGCCGCGCCTGGGCTACTCCGGCACGCTGACCGAGGAGCAAATCAAGGACTTCACCGCGCTGCTGCTCGACCCGGCCTCGCCGGTCAACCAGTAATTGCATAGAAGAGACTTCCTGCGCCTGCTGTCGCTCGCCGCGGCGG
>CBDDSA010000175.1:0-7871 GCA_965233185.1 uncultured bacterium | reverse complement strand
CTCGCGGCGAGCGTGTACCCGGAAATGTCCAACGGCCAGGTGCTGCGCGCGCAGGCCGAATGGATCCCGGGCCTGGACTTCACGCTGCGCCTGGACGGCTTCGCCTGGATGTTCGCGATGCTGGTCACGGGGATCGGCTTCCTGGTGGTGCTCTACGCGCGCTATTACATGTCGCCGGAAGACCCGGTGCCGCGCTTCTTTTCGTTCTTCCTCGCCTTCATGGGCTCGATGCTGGGGGTGGTGCTGGCGGGCAACCTGATCCAGCTGGTGTTCTTCTGGGAGCTCACCAGCCTGTTTTCCTTCCTGCTGATCGGCTACTGGCACCACAACGCCGCGGCGCGCGACGGCGCGCGCAACGCCCTGGTGATCACCTCGGCCGGCGGGCTGTGCCTGTTCGCCGGCGCCCTGGTGCTGGGCCGCATCGTCGGCAGCTACGACCTGGATGCCATCCTCAATTCAAGGGAACTGATTGTTGAAAGTCCCCTGTACCTGCCGGCCCTGGCGCTGGTCGCGATAGGCGCGCTCACCAAGAGCGCCCAGTTCCCGTTCCAGTTCTGGCTGCCGCAGGCGATGAGCGCGCCCACGCCGGTCTCGGCCTACCTGCATTCGGCGGCGATGGTTAAGCTCGGCGTATTCCTGCTCGCGCGGCTGTGGCCGGCGATGGCCGGCACCGACGCGTGGATCTGGATCGTGGGCACCGCCGGCCTCGTCACCCTGGTGCTGGGCGCCTACATCGCCATCTTCCAGCACGACCTGAAGGGCCTGCTCGCCTACTCGACCATCAGCCACCTGGGCCTGATCACGGTGCTGCTCGGCCTGAACAGCCGGCTCGCCCTGGTGGCGGCGGTGTTCCACATCATGAACCATGCCACCTTCAAGGCGTCGCTGTTCATGGCCGCGGGCATCATCGACCACGAAAGCGGCACGCGCGACATCCGGCGCCTGTCGGGCCTGCGCCGCTACATGCCGATCACGGCCACTCTCGCCATGGTGGCCGCGGCGGCGATGGCCGGCGTGCCGCTCCTGAACGGCTTTCTTTCCAAGGAGATGTTCTTCTCCGCGGCGCTGGAGGTGGAAGGGCCCGTGCCGCTGCTGAACCGCGCGCTGCCGTTCGTGGCCGCGGCCTGGGGCATGTTCAGCGTCGCCTACTCGCTGCGCTTCATCCACGGCGCGTTCTTCGGCCCGGACCCGGTGGGCCTGCCGCGCACCCCGCAGGAGCCGCCGCGCTGGATGCGCTTTCCGATCGAGCTGCTGGTACTCGCCTGCCTGGTGGTAGGCATCCTGCCCACGCTCACCATCGGCCCGATCCTCGACATCGCGGTGCGCTCGATGCTGCGCGCCGAGGCGCCGATCTACAGCCTCGCGATATGGCACGGCCTGTCCACGCCGATGCTGATGAGCCTGTCGGCCCTCGCCGGCGGCGCGGTGCTCTACCTGCTGCTGCAGCGCCACCTCGGCCGCGGCGTCGAGCGCACGCCCCTGCTGCCGCCGATCGACGGCCGGCGCATCTTCGAAGCGGTGCTGGTAACGCTGTCCTGGCGCTGGGCGCGCACCCTCGAAGGCCTGCTCGGCACGCGGCGCCTGCAGCCGCAGCTGCGCTGGGTGGTGCTCGCCGCGTTGCTCGCCGGGGGCTGGCCGCTCTACCAGCTCGACCTCGAGGCCGGGCCGCTCGCCGGCACGCCGGTGGATGGCGCCTTTCTGCTCGTCTGGCTGGCAGGCGGGGCCTGCGCGCTCGGCGCCGCCTGGCAGGCCAAGTTCCACCGCCTGGCCGCGCTGATCCTCGCCGGCGGCGCGGGCCTGGTGGTGTGCATCACCTTCGTGTGGCTGTCGGCGCCCGACCTCGCGCTCACCCAGCTCCTGGTAGAGATCGTCACCACGGTGCTGCTGCTGCTCGGCCTGCGCTGGCTGCCCAAGCGCATTGCCTTCCGCTGGACGATCGCCGGCGCGCGCGCCGCGCTACCCCGGCGCCTGCGCGACATCGCGCTCGCCACGGCGGCGGGCGGCGGGCTTGCGGCGCTCGCCTATGCCGTGATGACGCGCCCGCTGCCCGACACCATCTCGCGCTTTTTCCTCGAGCGCGCCTATCCGGAAGGCGGCGGCAGCAACGTGGTGAACGTCATCATCGTCGACTTCCGCGGCTTCGACACGCTGGGGGAAATCACGGTGCTCGGCGTGGTCGCGGTGGCGGTGTATTCGCTGCTGCGGCGCTTCCGCCCGGCGCGCGAAAGCCTCGAGCCGCCCCCGCAGCAGAAGGACCAGGATGCCGCCGCCGCGGCCGAGGACCTGCTGGTGCCCGGCGTGATCATGCGGCTCATGTTCCCGGCGGTCGGCCTGCTCGCGGCCTACCTCCTGCTGCGCGGCCACAACCTGCCCGGCGGCGGCTTCGTCGCCGGCATCACGCTCGCCGTGGGCGTCATCCTGCAGTACATGGCCGGCGGCACGCGCTGGGTCGAGGACCGCCTGCGTATCCGGCCGATGCGCTGGGTGGGCGCCGGGCTGCTGCTCAGCGCCGCCACCGGCGCGGGGGCATGGCTCTTTGCGCATCCGTTCCTGACCTCGCATACGGCTGCGCTGGGCAATGCGCACCTGCCCAGCGCCATGGCCTTCGACCTCGGCGTGTTCGCGCTGGTGGTGGGGGCGACCGGCCTCATCCTGATCGCGCTCGCCCACCAGTCGGTGCGCAAGTAATGGAAGCGATCCTCGCCCTGGGCATCGGCGTGCTGGCGGGCAGCGGCGTGTGGCTGCTGCTGCGCCCGCGCAGCTTCCAGGTGATCGTCGGGCTGTCGCTGCTCTCCTACGCCATCAATCTTTTTATCTTCGTCATGGGTTGGGTCCGGGGCGGGCGCGCACCCATCATCGAGAAAGCCGTTGCCGCCGGACAGGCGGTCGACCCGGCCCTCTATGCCGACCCGCTGCCCCAGGCGCTGGTGCTCACCGCCATCGTCATCAGCTTCGCCATGACCGCGCTGCTGCTGGTCGTGCTGCTCGCCGCGCGCGGCCTCACCGGCACCGACCACGTCGACGGCCGCGAGCCCGACGAATGAACTGGCAGGAGCACCTGGTCGTCGTTCCCGTGGTGCTGCCGCTCGCGGCAGGCGCGTTCATGCTGCTGCTCGACGAGCGGCGCTACCGGCTGAAGGCCGTGCTTTCGCTTCTCTCGGTCCTGCTCATCCTGGCAAATGCCATCGCGCTGCTGGATGCGGCCAACCGGCAGCCGGTGCGCGTCTACGCGCTGGGCGACTGGCCGGCGCCGTTCGGCATCGTGCTGGTGGCCGATCGCCTGTCCGCGCTGATGGTGCTGCTCGCCGCCGTGCTGGCGCTCGCCGCGCTCGCCTTTTCGCTCGCGCGCTGGCACCGCGCCGGACCGCGCTTCCACTCCCTCGTGCAGTTCATGCTGATGGGCCTGAACGGCGCCTTCCTCACCGGCGATCTGTTCAACCTGTTCGTGTTCTTCGAGCTGCTGCTCGCCGCCTCCTATGCCCTGACGCTGCACGGCTCGGGGACCGCGCGCGTGCGCGCCAGCCTGCATTACATCGCCATCAACCTCACCGCGTCGCTGCTGTTTCTGATAGGCGCCGCGCTTATCTACGGCATTACCGGAACCCTCAACATGGCGGATCTCGCGGTGAAGATCCCGCAGGTCGGCCCCGAGGATCGCGCGCCGCTCGAAGCCGGCGCCGCCGTGCTCGGGGTGGCGTTCCTGGTGAAGGCGGGCATGTGGCCGCTCGGCTTCTGGCTGCCCACGACGTACGCCGCGGCGAGCGCGCCGGCGGCGGCGCTGTTCGCCATCCTGAGCAAGGTCGGCGTCTACGCGGTGCTGCGGCTGTGGCTGCTTTTCTTCGGCGGCGGCATCGGCGGCGAGCTGCTGCTGTGGGGCGGCATGGCCACGCTCGCCTTCGGGCTGCTCGGCGTGCTCGCCTCGCAGGGGCTCGCGCGCCTGGCGGGCTACAGCCTGCTGGTGTCTTCGGGCACCCTGCTCGCCGTCATCGGCACCGGCAACACCGCGGCCACCGCGGCCGCGCTCTACTACCTCGTCGTCTCCACCCTCGGGGTGAGCGCGCTCTACCTGCTGATCGAGCTGGTGGAGCGGGCGCGCGAGCCGGGGGCCGACATCCTGGCGGTCACGGCGGCGGCTTTCCTCGGCGCCGACGAGGAGGGCGCACCCGAAGAGGAAGTGGGCGTGGCCATCCCCGCCAGCATGGCGCTGCTCGGCCTTGCCTTCGCCTGCTGCGCGCTGCTGGTGGCCGGGCTGCCGCCCCTGCCCGGCTTCCTCGCCAAGGTGGCGATGCTCGGCGCGCTGCTTGCGCCCGACCCGGTGCCCGGCGCCGCCTGGGCGCTGCTCGCGCTGCTCAGCCTGTCGGGCCTCGCGGCGGTGATCGCGATGGGCCGCGCCGGCGTGCGCATCTTCTGGGCCACCCAGCGCAGCGTGCCGCGCGTCCGCGTGATCGAGATGGCGCCGGTCGCCGTGCTGCTCGGCCTGTGCTTCGCGCTCAGCGCCACGGCCGGCCCGGCGCTGCGCTACCTGCAGGACACCGCGCAGGCGCTGCATGCGCCGCGCGCCTACATCGAGGGAGTGCTCGGGAAATGAGCCGCTGGCTGCCCTACCCGCTGCTGTCGCTGTCCCTGCTCGCGATGTGGCTGCTGCTCAACCGCACGCTGGCGCCCGGCCAGGTGCTGCTCGGCGCCGTGCTCGCGCTGGGAGGCGCGCTCGCGCTGGCCAAGCTGCAGGCGCCTGAGGGACGGGTGCGCCGCGTCGCCGCGATCGCCGAGCTCGCCTGGCTGGTGCTGATCGACGTGGTGCGCTCCAACATCGCGGTGGCGCGCCTGGTGCTCTACCGGCGCACGCGCCGGCGCGTCGCCGCCTTCGTCGAGATGCGGGTGACGGCGCGCCATCCCGGCGCGCTCGCCGTCATGGCCTGCATCCTCACTGCCACGCCCGGCACCAGCTGGGCGCGCTTCGACAGCCGCCGCAACGTCCTCACCATCCATATCTTCGACCTCATCGACGAGGCGGCATGGATGGAGCGGTTCAAGGAGCGCTACGAGCGCCGCCTCATGGAGATTTTCGAATGAACGCCGTCCTGCTGCTGTCCCAGGTCCTGATCGCGCTCGCCATGGTGTTTACCGTCTACCGGCTGCTGCGCGGGCCGCGCGCCCAGGACCGCGTGCTCGCGCTGGACACGCTGTACGTGAACGCGCTCATCCTGATGATCATCACCGGCATCCGCACCGGCAGCGTGCTGTATTTCGAGGCGGCGCTGGTGATCGGCATGCTCGGCTTCGTCGCCACCGTGGCGCTTGCCAAGTTCCTGCTGCGCGGCGAGGTGATCGAATGACCGAGGCGGTGGTCTCGCTGCTGGTGCTCGCGGGCGCGGCGCTCGTGTTCCTGGGCTCCCTCGGCCTGCTCACCCTGAAGACCTTCTACGAGCGGGTGCATCCGCCGACCATGGGCACCACGCTGGGCACCGGCCTTGTCCTCATCGCGTCCATGGTCTTCTTCAGCGTGCAGGAATCGCGGCCGGTGCTCCACGAGCTGGTGATCGCCGCGTTCATGACCATCACCACGCCGGTCACCTACATGCTGCTGGTACGCGCCGCGCTCTATCGCGACCGCGCCGAAGGCCGCGACCCCCTGCAAACCGAATCGGGGTCAGAGCCCGACTACAAATCGGGGTCAGAGCCCGAATAGGAACGTCCGCTCGCCCGGCGAGTCCTATCTAATATGGATACCCTGACCGTTACCCTTGAGAAGGGCGAAGCGCTGCTCGAGCGGCTGCTGCGCGACGGCGTCGAGGTGGCGCACGACTGCGGCGGCAAGCTTGCCTGCACCACCTGCCGGGTGGTGGTGCGGGATGGGGCGGCGACGCTGAACGCGCGCAGCGACGACGAGCTGGATCTCCTCGATCGCGCCTCGGTGGACCAGCCGGGCGCCCGCCTTTCCTGCCAGGCGGTGTCGAGCGGCGGTGACGTGGTATTGGAGCTGGCCGAAAGCGCGGTTCCCGCAAGGGTTGCAGGGGTTTCTCCGGTTTCCCTCGGCGCGTCGGCCGCCAGGTACCTTGCCGCGCAGCTTGCCGCGCGCTCGGGGGCCCTCGCCATGCGCCTGGCGGTGTCGCCGGCGGGCTGCTCCGGGTTTCGCTACCGCGTCGAGCCGGCGCAGGCCATCGGCCAGGACGACGCCGTGTTCGAAAGCGGCGGCGTGCGCATCGTCATCGATCCGCTGAGCCTGCCTTACGTGCAAGGCACGCGCATCGAGCTCGTGCAGGAGGGCTTGGCGCGGCGGCTGCGCTACGACAACCCGAACGTGCGCCAGAGCTGCGGCTGCGGCGAGAGCTTCGGCGTGTGAACCGCCGTTGAGCCCTCATCGCCCCGTCTTTCTCAACCTCGCGTGCATCCGCTTCCCGGTGGGCGCGGTCGCGTCCATCGGCCACCGGATTTCGGGAATCGTGCTGGTCCTGGCCTTGCCTTTCGCCGTTCTTGCTCTTCAGTATTCGCTCCAGCGCGAAGCGGTATTCGATGGCATCGCAGGCTGGATGCGTCTGCCCGCAGCGCTGCTCGCCTGGGCGGCGGCGCATCACCTGTTTGCCGGCATCCGGCACCTGTTGACCGACGTGGGCATCGGCGCCTCGCTGCCGCAGGCCCGCGCGAGTGCCTATGCTGCGCTCCTCGCGGCGGGCGCGGTCGGTCTGGTGTTCCTTTTCTCGTGAACCTCCTGTCGGGGCAGCGCGCCTTCGTCGTGCAGCGCTTGAGCGCGCTGGTGCTGCTCGCGTTCGTCGCCGCGGCCGCGCTGCGCCTCGCACTCGGCTCGCCGCCGACGCCCGCCGAGTGGCAGGCGTGGGCCGCGCAGCCGCTGGCCGCCGCGACGCTGGCGCTGCTCGCCGCCGCGGTGTTCGCGCACGCCTGGGTGGGCATTCGCGACGTGCTGCTCGACTACGTGAAGCCGCTCGCCCTGCGTTTAGGCCTCCTTGCAGCCGCGGCCCTCGCGCTCCTGCTTCTGGCAGGCTGGACCGCCCTGATTCTCGTTTCCCATGCGCTTTAGGATCTACCGCTTCGATCCCGAGAAAGACCGCACGCCCCACCTGGGGGATTACGAAGTGGCGCTGCAGCCTTCCGACCGCAAGGTGCTCGATGCGCTCGAGCGCCTGCGCGCGCAGGACGACTCGCTCGCCTACCGGCGCTCGTGCCGCGAAGGCGTGTGCGGCTCCGATGCCATGAACATCAACGGGCGCAACATGCTCGCCTGCATCACGCCGCTGGAGGGCCTGGCCGAGCCTGTGACGCTCGCGCCGCTGCCCGGCTTTCCGGTGATCCGCGATCTGATCGTCGACATGACGCAGTTCTTCAGGCATTACCACGAGATCCGGCCGTACGTGATCAACCACGAGCCGCCGCCCGAGCGCGAGCGCCTGCAGTCGCCCGAGGAGCGCGACAAGCTGAACGGGCTGTACGAGTGCATCCTGTGCGCCTGCTGCAGCAGCTTCTGCCCCTCGCAGTGGTGGAACCCGGAGAAGTTTCTCGGCCCCGCGGCGCTGCTGCAGGCCGAGCGCTTCCTGGTGGACAGCCGCGATCGCGCCGGCGCCGAGCGCCTGGCGTTCCTCGACGATGTCTACAAGCTCTACCGCTGCCGCACCATCATGAACTGCACCGAGGTGTGCCCCAAGGGACTCAGCCCGGCGCGCGCCATCGAGCACATCCGCCTCCAGCAGCTGCGCCGCGCAAGCTGAGGACCGTATTCGGGCTCTGACCCCAATGGCACTACCTTAGCGAGGGCGCTGAGCCAAGATTTGAAGGCGCGCCAAGGGTCTGGGGATCAATAGTAGTCGATGCGGCTTTGGTCGTCGCTTGATGGCGCGAGGCTCCACGCGATCGGGGCG
>CBDDSA010000174.1:0-11937 GCA_965233185.1 uncultured bacterium | reverse complement strand
GGCAGCCCCATCGCGAGCGCCTCGAGCACGCGGTCCGCCGAGCCGGCATCGGCCCCGGCGGCGACCAGGCAGTCGGCCGCCGCGTAGCGCGGCCGCAGGTCGGTGGCTTCGTCCGCGACCGCCAGCCGGAAAGCATCGTTGCGCGCGGCGGCGAGCGCCTCGGATGCCGGCGCCGATTCGCCCACGGTAAGGAACACCGTGTCGCGCGGCCGGCAGCCCAGCTCGGCGCGCGCGAAGCCGCGCAGGCGCTCGCGCTCGCGCGGATGGAAGTGCTCCAGGTCCACGCCGCTGTAGACCAGGTGCAGCTTCTCCGGCGACACGCGAAACGCCCGGCGCATTTCCTCGCGCACCCGCTTCGAGGGGCACAGCACGGCGCGCAGGCGCGGGTGCTCGATGGTCTCTTTCAGGGCAGCGAGGTCGACGTCGCCTTCGGGCCGGTACACATGGCAGCCGGGAATGGGCTCGTGCGACTGCACCAGGTCGAAGCCCGCCTTCAGCCAGGCCGCGCGCGCGGCTTCCGCGAAAGCGCGGTCGTTCCAGCTCCTGCCGACCCGGAACGGATCGACGCGCAGCACCGGCCGCGCGCCCCAGCCTTCGGCGCTGCGCGCGATCAGCGTCACTTCGGCGCCCGCACGCTCCAGCGCCGGCAGCGCGCGCGCGATGAAGCGCTCGGCGCTTCCCGAGGCGTCGTAGCGCTGGCGCACGATGGCGAGCTTCACTCCGCCCGATGATACGCGTTAGCCATTCGAGGTAGTATCGCGCGGTGTTTTACCTTGAGCTCTTCCGCACCCTGCAGCGGGAAGAAGTGCGCTACCTCGTGGTCGGGGGGCTGGCCGTAAACCTCTACGGTGTAGAGCGGGCGACGATGGACGTGGACCTCATGATCGCCATGGATGCGCACAACGTAGGACGTTTCCTGCGGGCCGCGCAGACGCTGGCACTCACGCCGGTTGCACCGGTGGCGCTGGATTCGTTCGCGGACGAGGCCACACGCTCGGCATGGGCCGCGGAGAAGCACATGGTGGTATTCGCGCTGCGTGCCAAGGACCCGGCGGCGCCTACCCTTGATGTGCTGATTCGGCCACCGCTGCCTTTCGACGATGCATGGTCGCGTCGGGTCGAGAAATCCATCGGCGACCTGGTTGTCCGCCTGGCTTCGCTCGACGACCTGATACATATGAAGGCCGCAACCGGTCGCCAGCGCGACCGCTCGGATATCGAAGCCCTCGAAAAGGCTCGCCGCCTTGCAGACGATGAGAAAAATTGACTTCTCCTATGAAATCTCCGAGGAGCGCCTGCGCGCGTACGCTCGCTTGAGCCTCTACGACCGGCTGCGGTGGCTCGAGGATCTCTGCCGCTTCACCGCGTTGATGCGCATCGCAGCCAGCCGCGACTTCTCGCAAGGGGAAAAGACGCCCTCCGGTCAATCCAACCGGTACGCCACCGACAAGTAGACGGCGCGCTGCGGCTGCGGATAGGCCGAGAAGCCGGGCGGCACCAGGATGCCGTAGCTGTAGTACTTCTCGTCGAGCAGGTTGCGCAGCTCGATGGCGAGGTTCGCGCGCTGGATGCGGTGCTCGAGCTTGACATCCACCAGGCCGTACGCCGGCTGGCGGCGAAAGCGGTTGGCCTGGTCGTTGTCGTAGCGCTGCCGGCCGACGTGGCGCGCATGGACATTGAGCCGCGTGCGCTCGCTCACCGACCAGCTCGCGCCCGCGGTGGCGATCGCCTCGGGCACGAGCGGCACTTCGCGCCCGTCGCGGAACTGCGCCTGCAGCAGGCCGACGCCGGCGCGCAGCTCGAGCGAGCGCAGCGCGCGCCAGGCCGCCTCGAGCTCGAGGCCGCGCCGGCGCGTCGGCTCGAGGTTGACGTTGGCGCCGAAGGGGCCCGCCGCCGGGCTGAAGGCGATCTCGTTCTCAAGGCGCATGTCGTAGGCCGCGAGGCGGCCGCGCAGGCCGCCGCGCTCGAGCTCCAGCCCGAGCTCGCCGGCGCGCGCCGTCTGCGGCTCGAGCGGCGTTGCGGTGAACAGGATGTCGTCGAAGTTGGCCACGCGAAAGCTGGTGCCGCCCTTGGCGTAGACCGACCAGCCGGCGCCCAGGCCCTGGCGCACGGCAAGCTCACGGGCCTCCAGCGAATGCTTCGCGTTGCGCCCGTCCAGCGTCTGGTCGCTGCGGTGCTCGCGCGCCCCGACCACGAGGCGCGTGCGATCGGCAAGCCACAGGTTGGCCAGCGCATACACCGCCTGGTTGCCGTGGTCGCCGCGGCGCGCGCCGTTGCCGTAATGCCACTCTTCGAGGTCCACGCCGACGGTGGCGTCGTGCGTGCGGCCGAAGGCATCGAAGCGCAGCTTCGCCCTGGGCGTCAGGGCCCATTGCCGCACGCGCGTGTCGATGAGGAAAGCGAACGGCGTGGTGAAGCGCGTGCTCGCGTGCTTTTCGCGGTAGGCGAGGTCGGCGGCGAGCTCGTGCCGGCCGGCATGCAGGGCGCCCCCGAGCGCCACCGTGCCGTCGGTGCGCTCGGCCTCGCCGAGCACCGTGCCCGCCTGGCGCGGGTCGGCGGCGATCTGCGCCTCGCTCAAGGCGCCCGGCAGCTCGACCGCCTGCTCGCCGGCGGCCACGCGCAGGTGCGCCCGCCCGCGCTCGCCGCTCGCCTGCAGCTTCGCGGCGGCATTGGTCTGGCGGAACTGGTTGTGCGCGCGGTAGCCGCCGGTGTCTTCGTGCGAGACATCGAGCCCCAGGCCGAGCGCTTCGCCCGCGCGCGCGAGACCGGCGCGCAGCTCGCGCGTGCCGTAGCCGCCGAAGCGCCCGAGTGCGTGCGCGCTCGTGCTGCCGGGCGCGAGCGGCCGCGTGATGATGTTGACCGTGCCGCCGACCGCGCCGCCGCCGTAGAGCACGGCGCCGCTGCCGCGCACGATCTCGATGCGCTCGATCGCCTCGAGCGGGATCGCGGCGAGCTGCGCGGCGCTCTGGTCGTTCTCCGAGATGCGCGTCCCGTCCACCAGGATGAGCGTGTTCTGGTCGGCCGTGGCGCCGAAGCCGCGCAGGTCGACCTGCTGGTTGGGCGTGCCGCCGGCGTCGCGCACGTGCAGCAGCCCGAACTGCGCCAGCACTTCCGGCAGGTTCGAGGTAGCGCTTTTGCGCAGGTCGTCGGCGCTGATGAGCGTTACGCCGACGGGCAAGTCGCGCTTGGCGTCGGCAAAGCGGGTGGCCGTAATGACGACGGCATCGTCCTGGGCCCACGAGACAGCAACGACGCTGGAGAACAGCAAGCCGGCCACGGCCCTGAGCATGGAACCTCCCTGGCGTCATCCCCGACGCCTTCAAGCGGTTGAAGAGGCTTCCAGGCCGGTCTCCGGACTCGCGAGGCATGGCGTCCCGCCTTCCGGCCGATGTGCAGGCCGTGGCATGAAAGGAACGCTTCTCTCGCTTACCGTTGCGGGGGCAGTAGAGGCTTTGCACCTCTTTCCCGAGCACCTGGCAGCGGCGCTATCTTACCGGTTGGCGTTGCGGGCCGGACGCCAAGATCATGCAGTACATGCAGAACCGTCCCTTACTGCTTGACGCAACGCGTATTTTGCAACATAGTCCGCACCGTGGAAGCGGACTTCAACTCGCTCGAAGCGAAGGTCGCGCAGTTCGTCTCGCTGTGCGAGCGCCTGCGTGCCGAGAACACCGAGCTGAAGCAGCAACTGGCCGCGGCGCGCGTGGATGCCAAGCGCCTGCACGAGAAGATCGACGTGGCCAAGGCGCGCCTGGAAGGCCTCCTTTCGAAGATTCCCGGTTGATGGAAGGCGCCAAGACCGTCGAAGTGAACCTCCTCGGGCGCACCTACCACGTCGCCTGCGAAGATGGCGAGCGCGAAGCGCTGATGCAGGCCGTGGCGTATCTCGACGGCAAGATGAACGAAATCCGCAAGGCCGGAAAGGTGATGGGCGCCGAGCGCATCGCCGTCATGGCCGCGCTCAACGTGGCGCATGAATTGCTTACCGTGCGCCTGGGCAACGGCTTCGATCTGGGGCAGGCCAAGCGGCGCATCTCCGCGCTCGAGTCGAAGCTCGACGAGGCGATTGCAAAGCAGGAGAACTTGTTTTAAAAAGGTCCTGTTCCCTGCAGTGCGCGACAGGGCTTAATTTTTCCGAACCGATAGCTTCCCCAGGTTGCGGCCCCAGTTGTCACTGTTGTGATCGTCCCTCGCCTTTGGCGTGCCGGACGAACCTGAGGTGACCGGTAAGCGACCACCCTGTTTAGCCAGGGTTCGGGAGCAAGCCCACCGCCACGGCGGGGAACCTTTCCCTTCCTAGAAGAATAATTCCGTGAAGTTCTGGCTGATGAAAAGCGAGCCCGACGAGTGCTCCATCGACGACGTGCTCGCGGCGCCCGGGCGCATCACGCCCTGGAGCGGGGTGCGCAACTACCAGGCGCGCAACTTCATGCGCGACGAGATGCGGGTGGGCGACGGGGTGCTGTTCTACCACTCGAGCTGCCCGGAGCCGGGCATCGCGGGCCTGGCCGAGGTGGCCTCGGAGCCTTATCCCGACAAGTCGCAGTTCAATCCGAAGAGCGACTACTACGACCCCGCCTCGAAGAAGGACGCGCCGCGCTGGGTCAACGTGGATGTGCGGGCGCTGAAGAAAACGCGCCTGCTGTCGCTTCCGGAGATCAGAAAGCACAAGGCGCTGGCGAAAATGGTGATAGTGCGGCCGGGCAACCGGCTGTCCATCACGCCGGTGACCCAAGCCGAGTGGAATTTCATACAAAGGATGCTTTGAAAAACGACACGCTGCTGCGGGCGCTGCTGTGCCAGCCGACCGACTACACGCCGGTATGGCTCATGCGCCAGGCGGGCCGCTACCTGCCGGAATACCAGGCCACGCGCGCCCGTGCCGGCAGCTTTCTCGCGCTCGCCCGCAATCCGGAGCTGTGCGCCGAAGTGGCGCTGCAGCCGCTCGCGCGCTTTCCCCTGGACGGCGCGATCGTGTTTTCCGACATCCTCACCATTCCGGACGCGATGGGACTGGAGCTGTCGTTCGGCGAAGGCGAAGGCCCGCGCTTCGCGCGCCCGCTGCGCGACGAGGGCGCGATCCGCGCGCTGGCGGCGCCCGATCCGAGCGCCGAGCTGCGCTACGTGCTCGACGCGGTGCGCGTCACGCGCAGCGCGCTCGCCGGCCGCGTGCCGCTCATTGGCTTTTCGGGCAGCCCCTTCACGCTCGCCTGCTACATGGTGGAGGGAAGCGGCAGCGACGACTGGCGGGAGCTGAAGGCCATGCTGCACGCCCGGCCCGAGCTCCTGCACCGGATTCTCGAGGTGAACACGCGCGCGGTCACCGATTACCTCAACGCGCAGATCGAGGCGGGCGCGCAGGCGGTGATGATCTTCGATACCTGGGGCGGCACGCTGTCGCACCCGGACTATGAAACCTTCTCGCTGCACTACGCAAAACAGGTGCTGAAGCACCTGAAGAAGGAAAGCGAAGGCCGCCGCGTGCCGTCGATCCTGTTCACCAAGGGCGGAAGTCCCTGGCTCGCGGCGATGCTGGAAAGCGGCGCCGATGCCATCGGCCTGGACTGGACCGCGGATGCCCGCGCGGCGCGCAGGCTCGCGGGCGGCCGCATCGCTTTGCAAGGCAACCTGGATCCCGCCGCGCTGTTTGCGCCGCCGGCCGCGGTGCGCGCCGCGACGCGCCGCGTCGTCGATGCCTTCGGCCGGGCGCCGGGACATGTCTTCAACCTCGGCCACGGCATCCTGCAGAAAACGCCGCTCGACTCGGTGTCGGCGCTCGTAGACGAAGTGCTTACTTACAGCCGAACCGGCGCTTGACTTATGCACACTTTGGCGATCGTGCCGGGGCGTTCCCGACCGCAAACCCGCTGCGGGGCTACGCGCGCGCAACCCCATGACTCTAAAGCGAAAAAATACTCGCCTTTCCAGCAGCACTGACCAAAAAGTGCTTACGCCAGGCCATGTTACGCGGGCGTGACAGCCTTACCCACATCTTTATCCACAGACCCTAAGTGCTTACCGGGCCGCAGGATTTCCTGCGCCCGGGTGGCGCTCGACGTGCCGCTCGCCCGGCTGTTCGATTACGCGCATCCGGCGGCGCCGCCGATCCAGGTCGGCGACCGGGTCGTGGTGCCGTTCGGCGCGCGCCAGCAGCTCGGTGTGGTGATCGAGGCGCAAGCGCACTCGGCGCTGCCCGTCAGCAAGATGAAAGCCATCGCCGCGGTGCGCGACGACGCGCCGCCGCTGCCGGCCGATTGGCTGGAGCTGATGCGCTTTCTTTCCGCGTATTACCAGCGGCCGCTGGGCGAAACCATCATCAGCTCGCTGCCGCCGCGGCTGCGCTCGGTGAAGCCGCTGCCGCGCAAAGCGCTCGCCTCTGCCGACGAGCCGGCGTCGGCACGCTTCGTCGCCGTGCATGCGCTGACCGAGGCGCAGCAAGCGGCGGTCGCGCGAATCGAAGCGGCCTTCGGCCGCTTCCAGCCGTTCCTGCTGCACGGGGTCACCGGCAGCGGCAAGACCGAGGTCTACCTGCATCTCATCGCCCGCGTGCTCGAGCGCGGCGGCCAGGCGCTGGTGCTCGTGCCGGAGATCAGCCTCACGCCGCAGCTCGAGGCGCGCTTTCGCCAGGCGTTCCCCGAGGCGCGCCTCGCGCTCATGCACAGCGGGCTGGAGGACATCGCGCGCACCAGCGCCTGGCTGCAGGCGGCGCGCGGCGAAGCCGGCATCGTGCTGGGCACGCGGCTGGGCGTGCTCGCGCCGCTGCCCAGGCTCGCGCTCATCGTGGTCGACGAGGAGCACGATCCCTCGTTCAAGCAGCAGGAAGGCCTGCGCTATTCGGCGCGCGATGCCGCGGTGTACCGCGCCAAGGCGCTCGGCTGTCCGGTGGTGCTGGGCACCGCGACGCCGTCCCTCGAGAGCTGGCATAACGCCGGCGCCGCGCGCTACGAGTTGATCGCGCTCGCGGAGCGGGCTGCCCCCGGCGCGCGGCTGCCTTCGGTGCGCACCCTCGATCTGCGCAAAGAAACGCCGCAGGGCGGCTTGAGCAACACCGTCTGGAGCGCGATCGCCGAGCGCTTGGCCCGCGGCGAGCAAAGCCTCATCTTCATCAACCGCCGCGGCTATGCGCCGGTGCTCGCCTGCGAGGCCTGCGGCTGGGCCGCCGCCTGCCGCCGCTGCACCGCGCGCATGGTGCTGCACGCCGCCGACCGGCGCCTGCGCTGCCACCACTGCGGCGCGGAGGACGCCATCGTGCGCGCCTGCCCGACGTGCGGCAACGTGGACCTGAAGCCGCTCGGGCGCGGCACGCAACGTCTCGAGGAGACGCTGCAGGAGCGCTTCCCGGCGGCGCGGGTGGTGCGCATCGACCGCGACAGCGCGCGCCGCCGTGCGGACCTCGTGCGCACGCTGGAGGGCATCCGCCGCGGCGAGGGCGACATCCTGGTCGGCACCCAGCTCCTCGCCAAGGGCCACGACTTCCCCGCGCTCACGCTGGTCTGCGTGGTGAATGCCGACACGGCGCTGCTATCCACCGACTATCGCGCGCCCGAGCGCCTGTTCGCGGTGCTCGAGCAGGTGGCCGGCCGCGCCGGCCGGCGCGAGCGCCCCGGCGAGGTGCTGGTGCAGACGCGCTACCCGGACCATCCGCTGTTCGCGGCGCTCGCGCGCCACGATTTCGCCGGCTTCGCCGAGTCGCAGCTCGCGGAGCGGCGTTCCGCGGGCTTTCCGCCGTTCGTCTTCGAAGCCGCGCTGCGCGCCGAGGCCGACAAGCTCGACATCGCGCTCGACTTTCTCAAGGGCGTCGCCGCGGCCGTCGCGCGCCCCGACGAAGTCGACGCGTACGATCCCGTGCCCAACCTCATCACCCGCCGCGCGGGCCTCGAGCGCGCCCAGCTCCTGGTGCAATCGTCCTCGCGGCCCGCGCTGCAAAGCTACCTCGCCGCCCTCACCGAGCACCTGTTCGCCAGCGCACCGCGCAACGTGCGCTGGCACCTTGACGTCGACCCGATCGAATTCGATTAAAGATCCTTAGAATCCGACCCCCATGGATCCCAAAGCCGAGATCGAGAAAGCGCTGCGCGAGGCGCTCGCGCAGGAGGCGCCGCAGTACGCCGATGCGCCGATCGTGCTCGAGCGCCCCAAGCAGGCCGGCCATGGCGACTTTTCCTCGAACATCGCGCTGCAGCTTGCCAAGGCGCTCAAGAAAAACCCGCGCGAGCTTGCCCAGGCGCTCGCCGGCCGCATGTCGTCGCCGCTTCTGGAAAAGCCGGAAGTCGCCGGACCGGGGTTCATCAATTTCCGGGTCAAAGCCGCGGCCAAGACCGGCGTGGTACACACCATCCTGAAAGAGGGTGTCGGCTTCGGCCGCGCGAAAGGGGCGCAGGCGGAGAAGGTGCAGGTCGAGTTCGTATCGGCGAACCCGACGGGGCCGCTGCATGTCGGCCACGGCCGGCAGGCGGCGCTGGGCGATGCGCTCGCGGCGCTGCTCGAGTCGCAGGGGCAGGCGGTGACGCGCGAGTTCTACTACAACGATGCCGGCGCCCAGATCGAGAAGCTGGCTGCGTCGGTGCAGGCGCGCGCCCGGGGACTCAAGCCCGGCGATGCGGGTTGGCCCGAAGAGGCCTACAACGGCGAGTACATCGAGGACATCGCCCGCGAGGTGGCGGATGCGAACGACCTGGACGCGATTCGCCGGCACGCCGTGGCGTACCTGCGAAAGGAGCAGGACGCGGACCTGCAGGCTTTCGGCGTGAAGTTCGACGTTTATTACCTCGAGTCGAGCCTGTACGCCGAGGGCAAGGTCGACGCCGTGGTGCAGAAGTGGCACGCCGGCGGGAAGACCTACGAGTCCGAGGGCGCGCTGTGGCTGCGCACCACCGACTACGGCGACGACAAGGACCGGGTGGTGCGCAAGTCCGACGGCGGCTACACCTATTTCGTGCCCGACGTGGCCTACCACGTCACCAAGTGGCAGCGCGGCTTTCGCAAGGTGATCAACGTGCAGGGCACCGACCACCACAGCACCGTGACGCGGGTGCGCGCCGGCCTGCAGGCGCTCGGCCTGGGGATTCCCGAGGGCTATCCCGATTACGTGCTGCACAGCCTGGTGAAGGTGATGCGCGGCGGCGCGGAGGTGAAGATCTCCAAGCGCGCCGGCTCCTATGTCACGGTGCGCGACCTCATCGACTGGGTGGGGCGCGATGCGGTGCGCTTTTTCCTCGTGTCGCGCAAGGCGGACTCGGAGTTCGTGTTCGACGTCGACCTCGCCCGGCAGAAGACCGAGGAGAACCCCGTTTACTACGTCCAGTACGCGCACGCGCGGGTCTGCAGTGTCTTCGGGAATGCCGGGATGTCGCCGCCCCGTTCGGACGAGGTATCGCTGGAGCCGCTAACCGGTGAGCGGGAGCTGGAGCTCGCCCAGCGCCTGGCGGAATACCCGGAGCTCGTCGCCACGGCGGCACGGGAGCTGGCGCCGCACGCGGTGGCGTTCTACCTGCGCGAACTCGCGGGCGAATTCCACAGCTACTATAATGCCGAGCGCATCCTCGTCGAGGACGAGGCGCTGCGCGCGGCGCGACTGGCGCTGTGCGCGGCGGTGCGCCAAACGCTCGCCAACGGCCTGTCGCTGCTCGGCGTCAGCGCCCCGGAGAAAATGTAGAACGCGATGAGCCGACCGAGGAACCTGCCCGCCACCCGCAAGCGCTCCTCCGGCGGCTTCCTGCTCGGCATGTTCGTCGGCCTGTTCGTCGGCCTGACGGTGTCCCTGATGGTCGCCTTCTACCTCAACAAGACGCCGATTCCGTTCGTCACCGCGAAGAAGCCGCCCGAGAAGAACGGCGCGGCGGCCAAGCCCCCGGCGCTGGCCGGGCTGCCTTCCGGCGCGGCGCCGGCGGCGGCCCCCGAGAAGCCGAAGTTCGACTTCTACAAGATCCTGCCCGGCCAGGAGGAGACGGTCTCCGACAAGGAGCTGCGCGAACGCATGCGCACCGCGCGCAGTCAACAGGAAGGCCCGAAGGACGTTTATTTCATACAGGCGGGCTCGTTCCAGAACCCGGCGGACGCCGATAACCAGAAAGCCCGGCTGGCCATCCTGGGATTCGAATCCAGCGTGGAGCCGGCCAACCTGCCCGACAAGGGCACCTGGTACCGCGTGCGCATGGGGCCTTACAACAAGCTCGACGAGATCAACCGCATCCGCCAGGCGCTGGCGCAGAACAACATCGACGCCAGCCTGGTGAAGATCAAGGAGCCGCAGTCGCGATGAAAAAACTGGTTTCGCTGTTAGCAGGTGTACTCCTCGCCCTGCCGCTGGGCGCGGCGGCGCAGCAGTTCAACGAAATCAAGCCGCCGGTGCCGGTCGAAGGCACCGACAAGATCGAGGTGATCGAGTTCTTCTGGTACGGCTGCATCCACTGCTACAACCTCGAGCCCGAGCTCGAGTCGTGGATCAAGACGCTGCCGAAAGACGTGGAGTTCCGGCGCGTGCCCGCGGTGTTCAACGAGCGCTGGGGCCTCGACGCGTCGATCTACTACGCCATGGAAGCCCTCGGCCTGGTCGGCAAGCTGCACCGCCCGCTGTTCGAGGCCATCCACAAGAACCGGCTGCGCACCGACAACCAGCAGGAGTTCAGCGAGTGGCTGACCCGCCAGGGCGTGGACGCGAAGAAGTTCATCGAGACGGTGCAGTCGTTCGGCGTGCGCAGCAAGACGCGTCGCGCGGTCCAGCTCACCGTGCAGTACAAGATCGACGGCACCCCCGCCATGGCGGTGCACGGCCGCTACACCATCCCGGCCCAGCCCGGCCTGTTCAAGGTGGTCGACAGCCTGGTCGACCGCGTGCGCAAGGAAAAGTAAGGGCCCGCGTGCGGGTCGTCATCACCGGTGCTTCCTCGGGCATCGGTGAGGCGCTGGCGCGCCATTACGCGGCCGAAGGCGCCGAGCTCGGCCTCATCTCGCGCCGCCCTCCTCCCGCCGGCCTGCCCGGACGCGTGATGCACTACCCGGCCGACGTTACCGACGTTTCCGCGCTTGCCCGGATCGCCGGAGCGTTCGGCACGGCGGACCTGGTGATCGCCAACGCCGGCGTGGGCGTGGGCACGCGGGGCGAGGACCTCGCCGACGTGGAGAAGCTGCGCCGCGTTCTCGAGGTGAATGTGGCCGGCCTCGCCGCGACGCTCGCCGCGTTCGCCCCGGCCATGCGCGAGGCCGGGCGCGGCACGCTCGCCGGCATCGCGAGCGTCGCCGGGTTTCGCGGCCTCGCGGGCAACGGCGCCTACTGCGCCTCCAAGGCGGCGGCGATTGCCTGGATGGAGAGCCTGCGCACCGAGCTCCGCGGCAGCGGCGTGGCCGTGGTGTGTGTCTGTCCCGGCTACATCGATACCCCGATGACGCGCGTGAATCGATTTCGCATGCCGTTTCTGCTGCCGGCCGACGAGGCCGCGCGGCGCATCGCGCGCGCGATTTCGGCCCGGCGCCGGCTCGCCGTGATCCCGTGGCAGATGGCGGCGGCGTCGCTCGTGCTGCGCGCCATGCCGGGGTGGCTGTATGACCGCCTGGCGGCGCGCGCGCCGCGAAAGCCTAGGGACGTGCGGGTTTGAGGCGCAGCGTGGCGTAGCTGCCGGGCGCGTCTTCCAGCGCCTGCCTGGGATGGCGCGCAGGCACCTTGGGTGCATCCGCGTTCTGCCGCTCCATCCATGCCTGCCAGTCCTCCCACCACGAGCCCGGCACCTGCTTCGCGCCGGCGAACCACTCCTCCGCGGTCGGCGCAAAGCGGTCGTTGGTCCAGTAGTGGTACTTCTTCGCCGCCGGCGGGTTGACGATGCCCGCGATGTGCCCCGACCCGCCCAGCACGAAGCGCACCGGCCCGCCGAGGTAGCGGGCGCCCTTGTAGGTGGTCTGCCAGGGCGCGATGTGGTCCTCGACCGTGGAGATGAAGTAGGC
>CBDDSA010000173.1:0-20358 GCA_965233185.1 uncultured bacterium | reverse complement strand
CGCCGAGGCCGCGGTTATAGAAGGACTTCGCCATGGCGACCGCGAGCCGGGGCTGCGCGGCGATGCGCTCCGCGAACGCGAATGCCTCGCCGAGCAGTTTTTCGTGCGGCACCACCTTGAGCACGATGCCCAGCTCGCGGGCCGCCTCGGCGCTGAGCGCCTCGCCAAGCATGCTCAACTCCTTCGCCTTGGCGCGGCCAACGATCTCGTGCAGCCGCACCACGGCGAAGCCGGGCAGCAGGCCGATCTGGATTTCCGGCACGCCGAGCTTGGCGCGCTCCGAGGCGATGACGAAGTCGCAGGCGATGGCGATCTCGAAGCCGCCGCCGTAGGCGTAGCCGTTCACCGCCGCGATGAGCGGCTTCGAGCAGCGCTCCGGCGCCTGCAGCACCGACAGCGCCTCGGCGAGGTACTTGCGCACGCGCTCGGGTTCGAAGCTGAAGCCGCTGATATCGGCGCCGGCGCAGAAGGCTTTCTCGCCCGACCCCGTGAGGATGCCGGCCCGGATGTCGTCGTCGGCCTCGATCTTCGCCAGGCCCTCGGTGATTCCCTGCCGCATGCCCGCGCTCAGGGCGTTGAGCTTCTGCGGCTCGTCGAGGGTGAGCAGCGCGATCCTGCCGCGCTTCTCGAAATTCACGCTGCCCAGTCGCATCGGTATCTCCAGTCGTGAAGGCGATCAGCGGAAGCGGCTGAAGTCCGGCTTGCGTTTCTCGAGAAATGCGCCGGCGCCCTCCTGCTGCTCGCCCGTAGAAAAGTATCCGGGCGCGACTTCCTTCAGCAGATCGTTCATGTCGCGCTGCATGATCGGCGCCATGTGATGATAGAACGAGCGCTTCAGGATGCGCAGGCAGGTGGGGCTCACGGCGAGCAGCTCGTCGCACCATTTGCGCACTTCGGCGTCGAGTTGCGCCATCGGCACCACGGCGTTCGCAAGGCCCCATTCCAGGGCCTGCTTCGCCGTATAGCGCCGGCACAGCATCCACAGCTCCCGCGCGCGCTTGTGACCGATCACGTTGGCGCTGTGCGACACGATGTAGCCGCCCGCCGGCGAGCCCACCCGCGGCCCGTTCTGGCCGAAGATCGCGTGCTCGGCGGCGATGGTGAAGTCGCAGAAGTAGGCGATGTGGTGGCCGCCGCCGATGGCATAACCGTTGACGCGCGCGATCACCGGCTTGGGGCACTCGGCGATCTGGCGGTTGAAGGTGAAGTTCAGGTCCTGCAGTCCGCTCTTGCCGCCCGCGCCCTTTTCCCAGTTGATGTCGCCGCCGACGCAGAACGCGCGCTCGCCCACGCCCGTGAGAACGATGATGCCGACGTCGCGGTCGGCGGCCGCCTTGTCCATGAGCGCCTGCATCTCATCGATGTTGTCGCCGGTAAAAGCGTTCAGCACCTTGGGACGGTTGATGGTGATGGTGGCGACGTAATCCTTGACGCTGTACAGGATTTCCTTTTCGGACACGATGTGGCCTTTGTGTGGTGGGACGAAACGGCGCGCGGCTCAGCCGACCATGCTGTAGCCGCCGGAGACCGACAGCACCTGGCCCGTGATGTGCCCGGCAGCGGGCGAGGCGAGAAACACCACCGCATTGGCGATGTCGCGCGGGCGCCCGAGCTTGCGCAGGGGCAGGGTCTTCGCGATCTTGTCGAACTGCTCGGGCGTGAACATCGAATCGGCCTTGGCCCACATGCTGGTGCCGCCCACTTCCTCGGCGCTCTCGGGCACGGTGACCCCCGGGCAGACGACATTGCAGCGGATGCCGTAGCGGCCGTTCTCCTTCGCGATGGTCTTCATGAAGCCGTTGACGGCGGCCTTGACCCCGCCGTAAACGGCTTCGCGCGGCTCGCCCTGCCGGCTCGCATCGGAGCTGATCGAGACGATGGCGCCCGTATTCTTCGGCACCATCACCTCGAGCGCCGCCTTGGTGCAGTTCAGCACCCCGACATAGTTGATCTGGATGACTTTTTGCCAGAAATCGGGCGTGGTCTGGGTGAAGAACATGAGCTGGTCCCAGCCGACGTTGTTGACCAGCACGTCCACGCCGCCGTGCTTGTCGGCCGCCGACCCGAACATTGTCTTGACCTGGGCGAAGTCCGTCACGTCGGTTTTTACTACGGTCGCGGCCGCAGCGCCTTTCCCGAGCGCGAGCTCGCCCACCTTGGCGGCCTGGCCCGGGTCGATGTCGCCGATGGTGAGCCGCGCGCCCTCCTCGGCGAAGGCCAGCACGATCGCCCGGCCGATGTTGGAGCCGCCGCCCGTGACCACCACCGATTTGCCCTTCAGCCCGAGATCCATCGCCTTGCCTCCGTTCGCCGTGTGGCGGTATCCTACCAAATGATAGTTAGGCAAGTCATCCCATTCTTCCGCACGGGGGCTCCGCATGAGCGCGCAGCACGACATCCTCCTCTATGAAAAGCGCGATTACATCGCCACGCTGCGGCTCAATCGTCCCGAGCAGCGCAACGCGCTTTCGGTGGCGCTGGTCGAGCGGCTGCACGCGATCTGGACCTCGGTGGACGACGACCCCGAGGTGCGCGTCATCATCCTCACCGCCGCCGACTGCGGCACGTTCTGCGCCGGCATGGACCTGAAGGAAGCCGCCCGCATCCGCAAGGAGGAGGGCGTCGACGTGCTTTCGAAGCTGAAGGACCCGTTCCACGAGTGCATGCGCGAGGTGAGGAAGCCGATCATCGCGGCGATGAACGGCGACCTGCCCGCGGGCGGCATGATGCTCGGCCTCAACTGCGACCTGCGCGTGGGCGTGCGCGGCAGCCGCGCGGCGATCACCGAGACGCAGCGCGGGCGCGGCTCGCCCTGGGCCGTGCCGCTGCTGTGGCAGATGCCGCAGCCCCTCCTCATGGAGCTGGTGCTCACGGGCGACTGGATGCCGATCGAGCGGCTCTACGATGTGGGCTACGTGAACTACCTCGAGCCGACGCCGGAGGCGGTGCGCGCGCGCGCCCAGGCGCTCGCCGAACGCATCCGCGACAATGCCCCGCTGTCAGTCATGGCCGGCAAGGCGAGCCTGATGAAGGCGATGACGCTGGGCTGCGATGCGGGCATGATCGAAGCCAAGCGGATCTACAAGCCGGTCTACGCGAGCGAGGACGCCATCGAGGGCCCGCGCGCTTTCGCGGAGAAGCGCAAGCCCGTGTGGAAGGGCCGCTAGTGCAGCCGGCGGGTGCGGCCACCTTCGGCCCGGCCGACGACGCACTTGCGGCGCTGCCCACCGTTTACCGCGCGGGGCTCTTCGACGGGAAAAGCGTGCTCGTCTCCGGCGCCGGCAGCGGCATCGGCAAGGCAATCGCGTTTCTCTTCGCGCGCCTGGGTGCAAAGCTGGCGATCTGCGGGCGCGATGCCGCAAAGCTCGAGGCCACCGAGGCGTGGCTGCGGCGGCTGGGAAGCCCGGAAGTGCTCGTCGTGCCCATGACCATCCGTGAGCCCGAGCAGGTCGGCAAGCTCATGGAGGAAACATGGCGGCGCCTGGGCGGGCTCGATGTCCTCGTCAACAACGCGGGCGGGCAGTACCCGCAGGCCGCGATCGATCTCTCGGTCAAGGGCTGGAACGCGGTCGTCGACACCAACTTGAACGGCACCTGGTACATGATGCAGGCTGCGGCGCGGCGCTGGCGCGATGGCGGGGAGCAGGGAAACATCGTCAACATCGTCGCGGTGTACGAGCGCGGTCTGCCCGGTATCGCGCATTCGTGCGCCGCGCGCGCCGCGGTGACTTACCTGTCGAAGACGCTCGCCGTGGAGTGGGCGCCGCTCGGCGTGCGGGTGAACTGCGTCGCACCCGGCGTGGTGGAAAGCACCGGATTTCGCCAGTACCCAGCCGAAGCCGTGCGCACTTTCGGGGTGGACAGCAACCCGATGCGCCGCGCGGGCAGCGTGCATGACGTGGCCGAGAGCGTGGTTTACCTCGCCGCGCCCAGCGGAAAATTCATCACCGGCGAGCTGGTGCTCGTGGACGGGGGCGGAGTGTTGTGGGGGGAAGTCTGGACGGCGGGCCGGCCGGAGTATTTCCGGGCCGGCGGCGCCGACGCCTAGAGGAGCCGTCATGGGGGCTGGTTCGCCGTCCTCGCGCCGTCGCGCACGCCGCCGCCCATCGTGGCGCGCCTGAACGCCGAGATCAATCGTATCCTCGGCCTTGCGCCGGTCGACAAGTCGGAGTAGCCAATGGATTTCTCGCTGTCGCAGGAGCAGGAGTCGATCCGCGAGGCGGTGTTCAAGCTGTGCGCCCGCTTTCCGGAGGAGTACTGGTTGAAGAAGGACCGGGAGGGCGGTTTCCCGCTCGACTTCCACCAGGCCTTCGCCGACGCCGGGTGGCTCGGCGTCGCCATGCCGCAGGAGCACGGCGGCTCGGGCCTGGGCATCACCGAGGCGTCCATCATGATGCAGGCGGTGACCGAGTCGGGCGCGGGGGTGAGCGGCGGCTCCACCCTGCACATGAACATTTTCGGCCTGAATCCGGTGGTGGTGTTCGGAAGCGAGGAGCAGAAGCGCCGCATGCTGCCGCCGCTGATCCAGGGCCGCGAGCGCGCCTGCTTCGGGGTCACCGAGCCGAACACGGGGCTGAACACGCTCAAGCTCAAGACCAAGGCGGTGCGCAATGGCGATCACTACGTGGTGAGTGGCCAGAAGGTCTGGATCTCCACCGCGCAGGTCGCGCAGAAGATCCTCCTGCTTGCGCGCACCCAGGAGGCCTCCGAGGCGAAAAAGCCGACGCTCGGCCTGAGCCTTTTCTACACCGGCCTCGACCGCAAGCACGTCGAGATCCGCGAGATCGAGAAGATGGGCCGCAAGGCGGTGGACTCGAACCAGCTCTTCATCGACGGCCTGCGCATCCCGGTGGAGGACCGCATCGGCGAGGAGGGGCGCGGCTTCGAGTACATCCTGCACGGCATGAACCCCGAGCGCGTCCTCGTCGCCGCGGAGGCCATCGGGGTGGGCCGTGCGGCGCTGCGCCGCGCCACGCAGTATGCGAAGGAACGCATCGTCTTCGACCGCCCGATCGGCATGAACCAGGGCATCCAGCACCCCCTCGCCGAGGCGTGGATGGCGCTCGAGGCGGCGAACCTGATGGCGTTCAAGGCCGCGACGCTCTACGACGCGGGCAAGCCCTGTGGCGCGGAGGCGAACGCCGCCAAGTACCTCGCCGCGGAGGCGGGCTTCAAGGCTTGCGAGACCGCGGTGCTGACGCACGGCGGTTATGGCTACGCGAAGGAGTATCACGTGGAAAGATTGTTCCGGGAATCGATGCTGTTCCGCATCGCACCGATCAGTCCCCAGCTCATCAAGTGCTTCATCGCCGAAAAAGTGCTCGGCCTGCCGAAGTCCTACTGATGAGCATCAAGGGCAAGGCCTGCATCGCGGGCGTCTACGAGCATCCGACGCGCAAGGCCGTCGACAAGTCCGTGTATCAGCTGCACGCCGAGGTGGCGAAAGGGGCGCTGGAGGACGCCGGGCTTTCGATGAAGGACGTGGACGGCTACTTCTGCGCCGGCGACACGCCTGGCCTGGGCGCGCTCAACATGGTCGACTACCTCGGCTTGAAGGTGCGGCACGTGGACTCGACCGAGACCGGGGGATCGTCCTACGTCGTGCATGTGTCGCACGCGGCGCAGGCGATCGCCGCAGGCAAGTGCAACGTGGCGCTCATCACGCTCGCCGGACGACCGCGCGCCGAGGGCATGGCCACCGGCACCGCGCCGCGCGTCTATGGGGCGACGCCCGATGTGCCCTTCGAGTTTCCATTCGGCCCGGTGACGGCGAACATGTATGCGATGGCGGCAATGCGTCACATGCACGAGTTCGGCACCACGGGCGAGCAGCTAGCCTGGATCCGCGTCGCGGCCTCGCACCACGCGCAGCACAATCCGAACGCCGTAGTGCGCGACGTTGTCACGGTTGAGGATGTCGTTGGATCGCCGATGATCGCGGATCCCCTGCATCGGCTTGACTGCTGCGTGATCAGCGACGGCGGCGGCGCGATCCTGGTGGCGCGGCCCGAGATCGCGCAAAGCTTGAAGCGCGCGGTGGTCGAAGTGCTCGGCGCGGGCGAATCGCCCAAAGGCCAGAATGGCGGCAAGGTCGACCTCACCTACACCGGGGCGGTGTGGTCCGGTCCGCGCGCGTTCGAGGAGGCGGGCGTGAAACCCGCCGACATCAAGTACGCATCGATCTACGACAGCTTCACCATTACCGTGCTCATCACCCTGGAGGACCTGGGCTTCTGCAAGAAGGGCGAGGGCGGCAGGTTCGTGTCCGACGGCAACCTCATCTCGGGCGCCGGACGCCTGCCGTTCAATACCGACGGCGGCGGCCTGTGCAACAACCATCCCGCCAACCGCGGCGGGCTCACCAAGGTTGTCGAGGCGGTGCGCCAGCTCCGCGGCGAGGCGCATCCGCAGGTGCAGGTGAAAAACTGCGATCTCGCGCTCGCGCACGGCACCGGCGGCTCGATCGGCAGCCGCCACGGCTCCGCGACCCTGATCCTCGGGCGGCGAGCGTGAGCGCGCAGGTGAGAAAAATCCCGGCGCCGGCGGTTTACCCGGAAACGCGGGCCTTCTGGGATGCAGCGGCGCAGGGCCGGCTCCTCGTCAAGCGCTGCGCCGACTGCGGCGAGCACCACCATTATCCGCGCAGCCTCTGTCCGTTCTGCTTCAGCGAGCGTACGCAGTGGCGTGAAGCCACCGGCATGGGAATCATCTACAGCTACAGCGTGATGCGCCGCGCCGAGCTCCCGTACGTCATCGCCTACGTCGCGCTCGACGAGGGCGTGACGATGATGACGAACATCGTCGGCTGCGATCCGGACGAGGTGCGTATCGGGCAACGGGTCAAGGTGCGCTTCGTCCCGAGCGACGGCGGCCCGCCGCTGCCGATGTTCGCGCCGGCCTGAGCTCGCCGCACGGCCAGCCTCAGGCCTGGGAGAGCGTCATCGCGTCAGCTCCGCGAGCGCCAGCACGTTGCGCGCCTGCTTGAGGTGCGGCATGTCCAGCATCTTGCCGTCCAGGCCAACCGTGCCGAGGCCGGGATGGTTCTCGAACAGGTCGATCACGCGCCTGGCGTAGGCCAGTTCCTCATCCGATGGCGTGAAGGCGCGGTTGATCACGTCCGACTGCGCCGGGTGGATCGCGATCTTGCCGACGAAGCCGGCCCGCCGGTCGCGCAGGCAGTCCGCTTCCAGGCCGGCGAGGTCGCGGAAGTCGACGAACACTGCGCCCACCGGCTGCGCGCCGATTGCCCGCGCGCTTGCCAGGCACAGCGATTTTGCCATCAGGTAGGGGTCGTCGTATTGACCCGTCGCCGGGTTGCGGTTGTCGCTCGCCCCGAGCGCGGCGGCGAGATCCTCCCCGCCCCAGGTCATGGCCACGAGGCGGTCTGAAACGCCGTCCAGATAGGTATGGAAGGTCAGCAGCGAGGCTGCGGTTTCCGTGGCCACGCACAGTATCCGCGTCGAACCCGGCACGAGGCCTTCGCGTGCCTCGAGGGCCGCGAGGAAGTTCGCGAGGGTGTTCACGTCTGCCGCCGAGTGCACCTTCGGCAGGCAGATGCCGTCCGGCGCCCCCGGCATGATCGCCGCCAGATCCGGCAGTGCGAGCTGCGTGTCGAGCGGATTGATGCGCACCCAGAGCTTCTGGCGCGAACGCTCGGTACGGGTCTTGAGGCAGGCGCAGACCATCGCCCGGGCAGTTTGCTGCCGATCCTTGGCCACCGAGTCCTCGAGGTCGAGGATCAGCGCGTCGGCCGAATTCTCGCGCGCCTTTTCCAGCTTGCGTTCGCTGTCTCCGGGAACGAACAGCCAGGACCGCAGGATCATGCCGGACGCTTGCGCATCAGCCCCGTGCGCAGGCAGTAGGCGATCTCCTGGTCCCGCTGGTTGTAGCCGATGTGCTCGAACACGACCAGCCCCGCGGTCGGCCGCGACTTGCTCTCCCGCATCTCCTTGATCCGCGTGATGACGTGAATCGTATCGCCGTGGACCACGGGGTTCCTGAAGCGCACCTCGGTCATGCCCAGATTTCCGAGCGTGGTGCCGAGCGTGGTGTCGGCGACCGTCACGCCGATCACCAGCCCGAGGGTGAACAGGCTGTTGACGATGCGCTGGCCGTATTCGGTCTTCCTCGCGAACTCCTCGTCGAGGTGAAGCGGCTGCGGGTTGTGCGTCATGGCGCAGTACAGAATATTGTCCATTTCCGTCACCGTGCGCGTGAGCGCATGCTTGAACTCCATGCCCACCGTGAAGTCTTCGTAGTACAGGCCTGCCATGCGTGTGGGCTGCCCTCAGGCCCGATACATCGTCACCACGCAGGCCCCGCCCAAGCCCAGGTTGTGCTGCAGCCCGATGCGCGCGCTTGGTACCTGGCGCGCTTCGGCGGTGCCGCGCAGTTGCTGAACGAGCTCGGCGCACTGCGCAAGCCCGGTGGCGCCGAGCGGATGGCCCTTGGAAAGCAGGCCGCCCGACGGATTGGTGACGACGCGGCCGCCGTAGGTATTGTCGCCGTCCTCCACCATTTTCTCGCCGTCCCCCTCTGGCGCGAGGCGCAGGGCTTCGTAGGTGAGCAACTCGTTGGTGGCGAAGCAGTCGTGCAGCTCCACTACGTCGACGTCCTCGGGGCCGATGCCTGCGGCTTCGTAGACCCGGTCGGCGGCGGCGCGCGCCATGTCGCTGCCGACTAGCTGCATCATGCTCCGCGCCTCGAAGGTGCTCGGCGTGTCGGTCGTCATCGCCTGGGCGACGATCTTCACGCGCGAATCGAGCCCATTCGCTTTCGCGAACGCCTCCGAGCAGACGAGCGCCGCCGCGGCGCCGCAGGTGGGCGGGCAGGCCATAAGGCGCGTGAGCGGGCCGATCAGCACCGGCGAGGCCATGACCTCCTCGACGGTGACTTCCCTGCGGAACAGGGCCATCGGGTTGTTCGCCGCATGGCGGCTCGCCTTGGCGCGAATCTTCGCGAAGGTCTCGGCGCGGGTGCCGTACTTCTCCATATGGGCCATGCCGGCGCCGCCGAAGTAGCGGATCGCGAGCGGCACTTCGCGCTCGCTGACGAGCTCGTCGCACACCATGTCGAAAGGGTCGAACGGCGAGGGACGGTCGTTGTAGTGCGGGCCGATGGCCCCGGGCTTCATCTGCTCGAAACCGAGCGCCATCACGCAGTCGGCTGCGCCCGACTCCACTGCCTGGCGCGCGAGGTAGAGGGCGGTGGACCCGGTGGAGCAGTTGTTGTTGACGTTGACGATCGGGATGCCGGTCATGCCCACCGGGTAGAGCGCGCGCTGGCCGCAGGTCGAATCGCCGTAGACATAGCCGACGTAGGCCTGCTCGACGCGGCCGTAGCCGATGCCGGCATCGGCGAGCGCGCGACGGGCAGCCTCGCCGCCCATGACGAAATACGGATCGCAGGCGCCTGGCTTTGCGAACGGCACCAGGCCGACGCCGATGATGACGGGATTTTGGCTCATGGCACTCCTCTGGAGCATCGCAGCGGGCGGGCCAGCTGGGCAATCTACCTAACGTATGTTTGAATAGCAAGTGTGCCCCCCTGCAGGAGAACGGCATGCCGCTTGCGCTGACGAGTGACAGCTTCAAGGAAGGGGACTACCTTGCGCTGGACCACGTGCTCTCCGAGGACTATGGGTTCGGCTGCAAGGGCCGCAACCTGTCGCCGCAGCTCGCTTGGAGCGGGGCCCCGGCGGGCACCCGCAGCTTCGCGCTCACCTGCTTCGACCCCGACGCGCCGACCGGCAGCGGGTTCTGGCATTGGGTCGTGGTGAACATTCCCGCAGCCTTGGGCTCGCTGGCCGCGGGCGCAGGCGACCCCGGGAGCGCCAAGATGCCGGCCGGGGCGCTCCAGGTGCGCACCGACTTCGGCAAGCCCGGCTATGGCGGGCCTTGCCCGCCGCCCGGATCGGTGCACCGCTATATCTTCACGTTGCACGCGGTGAAGCTGCCGCAGCTTCCGGTGAGCGCCGATACCTCTGCGGCGGTAGTCGGCTTTCACCTGCATTCCAATACCTTGGAGAAGGCTAGCCTCACCGGCCTTTATCGGCGTTGAGACTTTCCAGCCCGGCGGTGCCACTGACGTGATTGCCAGTCTCGTAGGGTAGAAGCTGACCGAGGCCCGGGGCCAGCCGGTCATCGTCGACAATCGGCCGGGGGCGAGCGCGATCATCGGCACGGAACACGGCGCGCGCGCGGTGAAGGAGCGGTCGGCGTGCCACTTGCGGCCGATTGCTCGCGTGCGCGAGGGCTCGCCGCGTATGGCGCGGTTGGTCACGATCAGCACGCCGGGCGAATCCGGGTGCTGGTATTCGTCCAGCCCCTGGTCGCTCCCCAGCGCTTCCAGCTCGCCAAAGCGCTCGCTAAGGCCCGCGAACTGCGCGCCTGTAAGCTCCTGCCCCGGAAAAACAAGCACCAGATGCTCTGCCACGCCCGGCGCACCGCCTCGACCGCACCTCGGCGCCGAGGGCGAACGATCCTTCAGCTCGCGTAGTCAGGCTGCTCGCGCTCGAGCTTGCGCATGAGGGCCGCGAATTCCTTCTCGCCCTCGGGCGAGAAGCCTCCCTTGGAGAAGATCTGCTTGCCCACGGCGATGCTTTTCTCGATGACCTCGCGCGGAAGCGGCCGCAGCGCCTGGCCGCCCGACTGCGCGGCGATCTGCATGCGGCAGGCGCGCTCGATGCGATACATCAGCACGAAGGCCTCGGCCACGGTGCGTCCCGCGGTGAGCGTGCCGTGGTTGCGCAGCAGCATGATGCGCTTGTCGCCGAGGTCGGCCACCAGGCGTTCCTGCTCGTCGGGATCGAGCGCCGGGCCCTCGAAGTCGTGGTAGGTCACATCGCCGTAGATCACGAGCGCGTGCTGCGTGGCCGGCAGCAACCCCGCGTCCTGCGTGGCGACGGCGGTGCCGTCGCGCGTGTGCAGGTGCATCACGCAGCCCACCTCGGAACGCGCGACATGAATGCAGCTATGGATCACGAAGCCGGCCGGATTGATGATGTAATCGGTCTTGCTCAGGATGTTTCCCGCCTGATCCACCTTGACGAGCGAGGAGGCTGTGATCTCCTCGAAGAGCATGCCGTATGGGTTGATCAGAAACTCGTGCTCGGTTCCCGGCACCCGCGCCGAGATGTGGGTGGCGAGCATGTCGCTCCAGCCGTGCATGGCCGCGAGGCGGTAGGCGGCGGCGAGCTCGCGGCGCGCCTGCCATTCCGCCTGGGGGATGCCGCGCGGGGCGGAATTGCGTCTGGATCTGGCGTTCAGGATGGTCGTGCTCATGACACGGCTTGCTCCAGTTGGCGTCCCGAGGGCGTCCCGAGGACCGTGATGCGGTGCATGTGGCGCGGGTGGTCGTGCGAGTAATCCGCGGGTGCGAGGTGCAGCGTGCAGCGGTTGTCCCACATCAGAAGGTCATTGACCTTCCACGAATGACGGTAGGTGAACTCCGGCTGCACCGAATGCTCGCACAGATATTTCAGCAGGCCCGCGCTCTCCTCCGGGGTCATGCCGACGAAATGCGAAGTCATCATCTCGTTCACGTACAGCGCCTTGCGGCCGGTCTCGGGGTGGGTGCGCACCACCGGCTGCGCGACCGGCGGGTTGATCTTGTTCATGTGCGCGATCTGCTCCGGATTTCTGCCGCGCAAGCCGCGCGCGGAATAGTAAGAGAAGCTGTGCACCGCTTCCAGCTTCTCCAGAACCCCGCGCAGGGCGGGGGAGAGGGTCTCGAAAGCCATGTACATGCTGGTGAACATCGTCGTGCCGCCCACCGGCGGTATCTCGCGGCAGTAGAGCATCGTGGCCATCGTCGGGCGCGTGGTGAAGGAATGGTCCGAGTGCCATGCACGCCCGGTGTCGCGCGTCTCGGAGGGTTTGCCGCCGATCTGCTTGTTGGTGATGAGGTAAATCTCCGGGTGCTCGGGGTGCCGGTAGAAGGGCACCGACCTGTGGTCGTCCAGCTCGCCGAACAGGCGGCCGAAAGCGATCTGCTGCGCCGGCGTCAGGTCCTGGCCGGGAAACACGATCACCAGGTTCTCGAGCCACGCGCGGCGCACCTCGGCCGCGGCGGCCTGGTCGAGGGGCTTGCGCAGATCGACGCCGGTGATCTCGGCGCCAAGGCCGTGGGAAAGGCGGCGTACTTTGATGGCCATGGTTCTCCTTTCGTCATTCGGCCTGAATGCCGGCGGCCTTGATCACTTTTCCGATGCGCTCGATCTCGGCTTTCTGGGTTGCCGCCAGCTGCGGGCCGCCGCCTGGCGTGGGCTCGAAGCCTACGCTGCGGATGCGTTCGGCTGTGGCCGGCTGGCTTGTGACCTTGACGAGCTCGGCGCTCAGCCGGGCGGCGATTTCTTTCGGCAGCGCGGCAGGGCCGAAGAAGGCGACCCAGGCGTAGTACTCGACGCCCGGCGCGCCGGAGTCGTTCGCCGTCGGCAACTCGGGCGCAAACGGCGTGCGCTTCATGCTGGTCACGGCGAGAATGCGCACCTTGCCCGATTTCGCGCTGGGAAGGCTGGTGGTGAGCGGCTCGCACAGGAACTGGAGCTGGTTCGCCATCAGGTCGTTGAGCGCCTGGGGCGAGCTCTTGTACGCCACCTTGGTGATGTCCACCCCCGCGGCCGCCTTGAACATTTCGGCGCACAGCAGTCCGGAGCTCGTGCCGTAGCCGTAATTGAGCTGCCCGGGACGCGACTTCGCCAGCGCAATCAGCTCCTGCAGCGTCTTGGCGGGCGAGGACGCGGGCACGAGCAGGGCGAAGTCCGCCAGCGCCGTCATGGCGAGCGGGGTGAAATCCCGCACCGGATCAAACGGCAGCTTCTTGTACAGGAAGACGTTGGCTGCCATCGTGGTGCTGGAGCCGAAGAGAATCGTGTAGCCGTCGGCCGGCGCTTTCGCCACCACGTCCGCGCCGATGATGCCGCCCGCTCCGGGACGATTCTCCGCGACCACCGGCTGGCCGAGGGCTTCGCTCAAGGCCTGACCCACGACCCGAGCCACGATGTCGGTGCTGCCGCCGGCACCCTGAGGAACGATCATCCTGATCGCGCGGTCGGGATAGTTCTGTGCGAGCGCCGCGGGCGCGCCCAGCACGGCGAGAGCGGCGAGCATTGCCGCGAATTTGCGTGGCATCATTTCTCCTCCAGGCTGTTGTGCAGGTCCTATAATCGCCCGCTTCGTCATTCCACGAAACGGGATCATTGCAATGACTCAGCCGCCGGTTCTCCACAGCATGCGCGACTCCGTGTGCGAGATCACTCTCAACCGCCCGGATAACCGCAACGCCATGGCGCCGGAGCTGCTGCAGGCGTTCCAGGAGGTGATCGACCGGGTAAAAGCCGAGCGCGACATCCGCTGCGTGCTGATCACCGGCAGCGGAGCGAATTTCTGCTCGGGCGCCGATTTCCGCAGCGGCATCCTCGAACGCCGCGGCGACATCCTGCCGCACGAAGCTTCCCTCGCCATCTACCGTCCGTTTCTCACGATCCTCGACGTCGAGGTGCCGGTGATCGCCGCGATGAACGGCCATGCCATCGGCGGCGGCTTCGGCCTCGCGCTCGTATGCGACATCCGCGTCGCCAACCGCGGCGCGAAGTACGGCGCCAATTTCGGTCGGCTCGGGCTGCACCCGGGGATGGCGGTGACCTATTTCCTGCCGCGCGTCGCCGGGCTGCCGCGCGCGGCGGAGCTCCTGTTCACCGGCCGGCTTTTCAACGGCGAAGAAGCCGTCCAGATGGGCATCGCCAACTACGCCACCGCGCCGGAAGGGGTGCTCGGAAAGGCGCGCGAGCTTGCCGCCGAGATCGCGGCGTGCGCGCCGGCCGCCGTGCGCATGATGAAGCGCTCGCTGTACCGGCATGTCGGCTGGGACCCGCGGCCGGCGGCGGAGCTCGAGGCGCACTGCCAGTCGCGCACCGTGGACATGGAGGACGCCAAGGAGGGCGTGCGGGCGCTGCTTGAAAAGCGCAGGCCCAACTTCCGCGGTGTCTGAAGCGGCTCTCAATTCACCAGCCCCCGAAGGAAAGGCCGCCGTTCACGCTCACCGTCTGGCCCGTGACCTGAAGCGCGAGGTCTGAGGCGAGAAAGGCCGCCACGTGCGCAGCTTCTTCGGCGGTGGGCGCGCGGCCGCGCGGAAAACGCTCGAGGGCCTTGGAAAACAGGCGGTTCTCGAACCCGGGCTTCGAGAAAATGCGATCCCAGCCCGGCGTATCCGAGGTGAGGGTGAGCGCCACCGCGTTCACCCGGATGTTCCAGCGGGCGAATTCGCGCGCGAGCGCCTTGGTCATGAGGACGATGCCCGCGCCCACGGCGCCGATGAGGGATTCCCCCGGGGTAGGGTGGCGCGCGGCGTCCGTCGTCACCATGACGATCGAGCCCCCGCCGCGCGCTCGCAATGCCGGCAAAGCAGCGTGCACAGGATAGATGCGGGGAAAGAAGCGCGAGCGAAACCCCGACTCGAGCTGCTCGGGCGTCATGTCGGCGAAGGGCATCGGCCCCAGCGCCCCCGCGGCGCCGGCACTCACCAGGATGTCCAGGCCCCCGGCGCGGCCCACCGTGCGCTCCACCACGCCGGCGATCGCGCCGTAATCGCCGCACTCGCCCGGCTCGAACGACACGTCCGGCGAGAGGGGTCTCAGGCGCGACAACGCTTCCTCGCCATGCTCGAGGGAGCGCCCGTTCAAGGTCACGAGGGCGCCACCTCGGGCGAGCGCTTCGGCGATGCGAAAGCCGATGCCGCGCGTGCCCCCCGTCACCAGCACGACCTTGCGGCGCGAGCCGCCGTCAGCCATGGCCCGCCTTTCCGCTCGGCGCGGCGGTGACGCCGGCGGACATCAGCCCGGCGATCTCGTCCTCGCCGTAGCCTGCCTCGCGCAGCACTTGCGCGCTGTGCTCGCCAAGACGCGGCGCAAGGCGCCGCACCGAGGGCTGCGTGCGCGACCAGCGCGCAGGCGGACGCAGGCTGAGCATCGGGCCTTCGCTCGGGTGCTCCACGCGCTGCACGAATCCGACCTGCGCGAGGTGCTCGTCCGCAAGCAGCGACTCCAGCGTGTGCAGCGGCCCGGCCGGGATGTCGGCTTCGCGAAACGCCTCCAGCCATTGCGCGGTGGTTCGCGAGCCCAGGGTCGCATCGAGGAACGCGTACACCTCCGACGAATTCTCGGTGCGCGCGGCGATCGAGGCGAAGCGCGCATCGCGTTCCATGCGCTGCGGCTCGCCGATGATCCCGAAGAAGGCGCGCCACTGCCGGTCGGTGAGAATCAGGGCGCACACGTAGCCGTCGGCGGTGCGAAACGGGCGCCGGTCGCGCGCGAGGTGGCGCGGATAGCCGGGCGGCGCGAGCGGCGGGTCGAAGGTATGGCCCATGAGGTGATCGCCGAGCACGCCTTGCGCCATGGTCTCGAACATCGGCACCTCGAGCGCCTGGCCTTCGCCAGTGCGAAACTTGTGCAGCAGCGCGCCGAGCACGGCGTTCGCCACCGCGACGCCGACGTGGCGATCGGCCATGGCGAGGGGGATGTAGCGGGGCGCCGCTCCGCTCGCACGCTGGAACAGGCTGGGAATCGCCGCGGCCCCCTGGATGAGGTCGTCGAAGGCCGCGTAGTCGGCATACGGGCCGTCCTGCCCGAAGCCTACCGCGCCGACGTACACGATGCCGCGGTTCACTGCGGCGAGATCCTCGTATCCGAGCCCGAGCCGCGCCATCGAGCGCGGCCGGAGGTTGAAGATGAAGACATCGCAGCGTGCCGCGAGCCGCAGCAGCGCCTCACGTCCGCGCTGCTGCTTCAGGTCGAGAACGATGCTGCGCTTGTTGCGGTTGCAGTGCATGAACATGCCGCCCATGCCGGGATTGCGCATCGGTCCGATATGGCGCACCGAGTCTCCCTCGGGCGTCTCCACCTTGATCACGTCGGCGCCCATGTCGCCGAGGATCTGCGTGGCGAAGGGTCCCATGAGATACGTGGTGAGGTCGAGGACGCGGACGCCTTCGAGGGCGCTCATGCCGGCGCCTCGCGTGCGCTCGCCGCGCTCAGCAAGGTCCACGGCGGCGCATCACCGTGCGCGCGGAAGCACCCGGCTAGCCGCTTCGCCCAATAAGGCTCCGCGCCATATTCATCGCGCCAGGCGAGCAGGCGCCGCGTGCTCTGGTGCAGCACGTGCTCGTAGGTGATCCCCATCGCGCCGTGGATCTGGTGTGCGACGCGCGCGGCGAGGCCGGCGGCTTCGCCGGCGCGGATTTTCGCTGCCGCGATGCTGGCGAGCTCCCAAGGCGTTCCGTAGGCAATTGCAGCAGCGTCGCAGGCGACGTTGGCGGCCGCGGTCTCCTCGGCGAGCACGGCGAGATGGTGCTGCACCGCCTGGAATTGCCCGATCGGCCTCCCGAACTGCACGCGCTGGGCCGAGAACTGCACGCTCAAAGCGAGCGCGCGCCGCAGCGCTCCGGCGATCAGCGCCGCACGGGCGAGCGCGGCCCACGCCAGCGCATCGACGGACTCGAGGATGGCTGCCTGTTCCGGTGCAATCTCGGCTGCCGAAAGCGCCACCGCGTCGCGCGGATCGCCGCAGGGCGCGCGGCCGGGGACGGCCTCGAAGCTCGCGCGCGGCAGGCACGCGAGCAAAGGCGGCTGCTCGCTCCCGCGCTCCACGACAAGCACGAGCGCGCTGCTTTGTGCGGCCCAAGGCACGGCAGGGAGTTGCGCGCTCAGCCGCCAGGCACGCCCGGCGTGCTGCAGGCGCGCCTCGTGCGGGGCGCAGAAGCTGAGCGGGCCGGCAGGAATTTCCAGGCCGCAACGTGCAAGAAGCGCGGCGGCGAGCACGGTCTCGGCGAGCGGAAGCGGCACATTGTGCTCGCCGGCTTTCTTGAGCAGCGCACAGGCGTCGCGCCAGTCGCCGCCCGCGCCGCCGCGCGGCTCGGGAACCAGGAGCTTCGCTGCGCCGAGCGTATCGAGCGCCTTCCACAGGTCCTGCGGCCACTCGCCGCGTTCGGCGGCGTTGACGCACTCGGGGCTGCAGCGCTGCGAGAACAGGCGCTCTGCGGCTTCGGCGAGCGGCCGGGCGAGATCGCTCATTGGCTCTGCAGGCTTTTCGCGATGACGTTGCGCAGGACTTCGTTGGTGCCGCCGCGCAGCGTGTACGTGGGGGCGAGCGGGACCGCGGCGGCAAGGGCCTGCGCAAGCCGTGCATTGCCCGAAAGGCGCTCGTCCGCCGCAAGCGCTTCGCGGATCGTCTCGATGGAGTCGCGCTCGAAGTTGGTTCCCAGGTCCTTCACCATGGCTGCCTCCACCGCCGGCGTGCGCCCCGCGCCGAGCGCCGCCCAGATGCCAAGGCTCATGGCGCGCAGCGTCATGAGCCGGGCGAGCATCCGCCCCGCGGCGAGATCGCCGGGCCCCGCCGGGGCCTGCAGCGCGGCGCGCAGATAGCGCTCCACCAGCGGAAAGGTGCTGAGGAAGCGCTCCGGGCCGCTGCGCTCATAAGCGAGCTCGCTCGTTACCTGGTGCCAGCCCTCGCCCGGCGCGCCTACGACCATCTCCTGCGCCACTGCCACGCCCTCGAAGAGCACTTCGTTGAAGTGATGGCTGCCGTCCAGCATGCGGATCGGGCGGATCGAGACCCCGGGCGCCTTGAGATCGACGATGAGCTGCGTAAGGCCGGCGTGGCGAGCCCCGGCATCGCGCGGCGCGGTGCGGCACAGCACGACCATGTAGTGGCACTGGTGCGCGCCGCTCGACCAGACCTTGCGTCCGTTGAGGATCCAGCCGGCGCCCTGCGGCTCGGCGCGCGTGCGCACCGAGGCAAGGTCGGAGCCTACGTCGGGCTCGCTCATGCCGATGGCGAAGTAGAGCTCGCCGGCTGCGATGCGCGGCAGGAAGCGCGCGCGCTGCGCTTCGCTGCCAAAGCGCATGAGCAGCGGCCCGGTCTGACGCGCCGCCACCCAGTGCGCCGCGACCGGTGCCCCCGCCGCGAGCAGCTCCTCGTTGATGGCGAGCGTCTCGAAGGCGCTGCCGCCCCGCCCGCCGTAGGTCCGCGGCCAGTGATAGCCGATCCATCCGCGCTCGCCCAGGCGCCGGCTGAAATCGGCGCAGAACGCCTCCATCCAGGCGTTGCAGCGCGGCTCGAAGCCGCGCGCCGCACGCTCCTTATCCAGGAACTCCCGCACCTCTTCGCGCAGCCCACCCGTGCGCCGTGCGAGGCGCGGCAACTCGAATTCCGGGGCGAAGAATTCCATTGGCTGGTGCGGGACGGGCCAGGTCGGGTAGTATCCTACCAAGCGTTAGTTAAGGAAAGAGGCAGCGATGCAGAGGCTCGCGTTTGTCGTCGTCGCGGTGGCGCTGCATTCGAGCGCTTGCGCGCAGGACTACCCGGCGCGTGCGATCCGGATCGTGGTGCCCACCGCGGCGGGCGGCATCACCGACGGGCTGGTGCAGTTGATCGGCGAGGGGTTGCGCGCCGCATGGGGTCAGCCGGCGGTCATGGAGCACCGCCCGGGCGCGGGCGGCATCATCGGCACGGACGCCGTCGCCAAGGCAGCCCCTGACGGGCATACGTTGCTTGCCGGCAACATCGGGCCGCTCTCGATCACGCCTTACCTGCAAAAGGACAAGGTGCCCTACGACGCGGAGCGCGATTTCGCCCCAGTCAAGCTGATGGCGACTTTTGCCAACGTCCTGGTCGTGCATCCTTCGGTGCCGGCGAACAATGTTGCGGAGCTGGTACGCCTTGCGAAGGCTAAACCGGGCGCGCTGCACTTTGCCTCCCCCGGCATCGGACAGTCCCAGCATTTGTCCGGGGAGCTCTTCAAGCGGCTCGCGGGGGTAGAGCTCACGCACGTTCCCTACAAGGGGACCGGCCCCGCGCTCGCCGACCTGATCGGCGGCCAGGTGCAGATGATGTTCAGCAACATCCCTCCCGCGATGCCGCATATCGGCGCCGGGCGCCTGCGCGCGGTTGCCGTCACCTCGCCCGTGCGCAGCACGGCGCTTCCGGACGTTCCCACGCTCGCCGAATCGGGCGTCCCCGGCTACCAGGTCGTGTCCTGGGTCGGCCTGCTCGCGCCTGCGGGCACGCCGCCTGCCATCGTCTCGCGGCTCAACGCCGAAGTCACCCGTGTCCTCGCCTCGCCGGCGGCGAAGGAGCGCTACGCGGCCGCGGGGGCGGACATCGGCGCCGGCTCGGCGCAGGACTTCGCGGGCTTCCTCGCCGCCGACCGCGCCAAGTGGAGCACGCTCATCCGCGAGGCGAACATTCGCGCCGAATAGCGCCCGTCATAGGAGGATTGCCGCATGGCCAATCGCGCGCTGGATGATCTCAACGCCGGCGATGTGTTCAAAAGCTACGGCCGCACCGTGACCGAGGCGGACATCGTCTGGTTCACGTGCTTCGCCGGGCTCAAGCTGCCGATCTTCATCAACGAGGAATTCGGCCGCAAGCACACCCCGTACGGCGGGCGCATCTCTCCCGGGCTCATGACCGCCAGCCTCGCCGCCGGAATGATGGAAGAGATCCTCGGGCCGGCCACCATCGCCGCGCTCGAGCTCAGCAACTTCAAGTTCACGGTCCCGGTGCGTCCCGGCGATACGCTGCGGGCCGAGATCTCGGTGGAGGACAAGAAAAACCTTTCCGACGGCAAGCGCGGCATCATGTTCGGCCGGGTGCGGGTGTTCAACCAGCGCGAGGAACAGGTGCTGGAGTTCACCGAGAAGCTCATGATGCATCGCCGCATCGACCAGATCACATAGAGAAAACGCCAGTGGTGATCCACAGCCCCAGGCCGATGCCGCGCTGGCGCATGAGCGTAAGGCAGTAGCCGCCGAAGGCGCCGCTCTGGCTCACCACGCTTACGCCGCCGGGCGCCACCGCCGCGCTCGGCGTACGTGCCGAGCAGCCCCACCCGCATGTTGATGATCGCCGTCGGTTTCCGCGAACCCCAAGATGAGCCGGCGACGCCCTTGGCGGCGCAGTCCTCGGGTGCGCAGCACCTGCGGAGCGGGTCGGGCGACGATCGCGAGGACGCGCGCATGGTTCGGGTTGATGGGATGAGCGCGCCGCCGTAGCCGTGCTTTTCAGGAGATCAAGCGGCCGGCCGCCGATCTTGGCGGGATCGGATGAGGCCCCGTAAACCGCGATGGCGCGCGGCTCGAAGAGCCGGCGCAGATCGGCGCGGTTCACGCCGCGAGCTCGGCGCGGCCGTTCGCCAGCACCACCACGTCGCGCTCGATCGCCTTGCAGCGAAACGAGATGACGCGTCCTTCCTGCCACATCTCGGTGCGGATGGTCTCGCCCGGATAGACCGGCGCCGAGAAGCGCACTTGCAGGGCGCGCAGGCGGCTTGCGTCGTAGTCGCAACACGTGCGGATGATGGCGT
>CBDDSA010000172.1:0-22751 GCA_965233185.1 uncultured bacterium | reverse complement strand
GCGCATCGCGCTGGTGGCCGGCCGCGTCGAAGGCCACCCGGACGGCCACGGCTTCCTCATACCCGACGATCGCAGCGCCTCGGTGTTCCTGCCGCCGCAGGAGATGCGCCAGGTGATGCACGGTGACCGCGCCGCGGTGCGCGTCGGCGGCCGCGATCCGCGCGGCCGCCCCATGGGCGCGATCGTCGAAGTGCTGGAGCGTGCCAAGCGCCGCATCGTCGGCCGGCTGCAGTCCGAGCATGGCGTGCTGTTCCTCGTGCCCGAGGACCGGCGCATCGCCCACGACATCCTGGTGCCGCCGGCAGAGGCAGGCAAGGCGAAAGCCGGCCAGGTGGCCACCGTCGAGCTCGTGGCGCAGCCCAGCCGCCATGCCCAGCCCATCGGCCGCGTCGCCGAGGTGCTCGGCCACCACGCCGACCCCGGCATGGAGATCGAGATCGCGGTGCGCAAGTTCGACCTGCCGCACGAGTTCTCGAAGAAGGCCCTCGCCCAGGCCCGGGCCATGCCCGACGCGGTTCGCGCCGAGGATCTCCAGGAAAGGAAAGACCTGCGGGAGCTTCAATTCGTCACCATCGACGGCGAGACCGCCAAGGACTTCGACGACGCGGTGTACTGCCGGCGCGAATCCATAGGAGGAAAGCAGGGCTTCCGCCTGTGGGTGGCGATCGCCGACGTCAGCCACTACGTGCGCCACGGCGACGCGCTCGACGCCGACGCGCGGGAGCGCGGCACCTCCGTGTACTTCCCGCGGCGCGTGATTCCCATGCTGCCCGAGAAGCTCTCCAACGGGCTGTGCTCGCTCAATGCCAACCTGGACCGCCTGGCCATGGTGTGCGAGATGGCCGTCACGGCGAAAGGCGAGGTCGCGCGCTACGAGTTCTATCCCGCCGTATTCCGCTCGGCCGCGCGCCTGACCTATACCCAGGTATGGGGCTGGTTGTCCGGCGGCAAGGCGCCCGAGCATCTCGAGGTGCTGTACGAGGCTTTCAAGGTGCTGCTGGAGGCGCGCAGCCGCCGCGGCGCCATCGACTTCGAGACCGTCGAGACGCGCATGGTGTTCGACGCGAAGGGAAAAATCGAGAAGATCGTGCGCGAGACGCGCAACGACGCGCACCGCCTGATCGAGGAATGCATGCTGGCGGCCAACGTGTGCGCCGGCAACCTGCTCGCCGAGCACGCGCACCCGGCGCTGTATCGCGTGCACGACGTGCCCTCGGCGGAAAAGGTGACGGCGCTGCGCGAGTTCCTCGCCGAGATCGGGCTGCAGCTTCCCGGCGGCGAGATTCCCAAGCCCGGCGACTACGCGCAGCTCCTGGAGAAGATCCGCAAGCGCCCCGACTTCGCCCTGCTGCAGACCATTCTCCTGCGCTCGCTCAAGCAGGCGGTTTACAGCCCGAACAACCTCGGCCATTTCGGCCTGGCGTTCGATTCGTACGTGCATTTCACTTCCCCCATCCGGCGCTACCCCGACCTGCTGGTGCACCGCGCGATCAAGGCAGTCCTTGCCCGCAGGAAGTACGATGGCGTGGATTGGGAAGCCCTCGGCCGGCATTGCTCCGAGACCGAGCGGCGCGCCGACGACGCGAGCCGCGACGTGGAGACCTGGCTCAAGTGCTACTACATGCGCGACCACGTGGGCGGCACCTTCAGCGGCACCATCACCGGCGTGGTGCCCTTCGGCCTGTTCGTCACGCTCGACGAATACTTCGTCGACGGCCTGGTGCACATCTCCGAGCTCGGCCGCGATTACTTCCAGTTCGACGGCGCGCGCCACATGCTGCTCGGCGAGCGCACCGGCAAGCGCTTCCGCCTCGCCGACCGCATGAGCGTGAAGCTGGTGCGGGTCGACCTCGACAGCCGGAAAATCGACCTCGTCCCCGCATGAGCCGGGACGCCAAACGGGAGCCGCGCGTGGTGTTCGGCTTTCACGCCGTGCTGTCGCGCGTGCGTGCCGAGCCTGCCTCGGTGCTGGAGATCTTCCTGGACGAAACGCGCAACGATGCGCGCGCCCGGGATCTCGCCACGGCGGCTGAGCGCGCCGGCGTAAAGCTGATGCGCGTGCCCACCAAGCGGCTCGACGGCTTCTACGGCGGCGGGCGGCACCAGGGCGTGGTGGCGCGCATCGAGGTCAAGGCCACGGCCGATACGGTCGCAGAGCTCCTGGATCAGGTGGCACAGCCGCTGCTCCTGGTGCTCGACGGGGTGACCGATCCGCACAACCTCGGCGCCTGCCTGCGCGTGGCCAACGCCGCGGGGGCGCACGCGGTGATCGCGCCGCGCGACCGCGCCGCGGGCATCACGCCCGCGGTTTCCAAGGTGGCGAGCGGCGCGGCCGAGGCCACGCCCTACATCATGGTGACCAACCTCGCGCGCACCCTGGCGGAGATCAAGGAGCGCAACGTCTGGGTGATCGGCGCCGACGAGCGGGCGGAGAAAACGCTCTACGAAACCCGGCTGCCGGAGGCCATCGCCTGGGTGCTCGGCGCGGAGGGCGAGGGCATGCGCCGGCTGACCCGCGAAAGCTGCGACCTGCTGGTGCGCATACCGATGCTGGGGGCGGTGGACAGCTTGAACGTGTCCGTGTCGGCGGGCGTGTGCCTGTTCGAGTCGGTGCGCCGCAGGAAGGGGAGCGATGGAAGTCCTGATCATCGACGATGACACGCTGATCCACGAGGTGCTGGCCGCGGTGGTGCGCCGGGCATTCCCCGGGTGGGATATCGCCTTCGTCACCGACCTCGAAGGGGCGTTTCGCCGCGTGGCGCATCACGGCGAGCCCGACCTCGCGCTCCTCGACCTCGGCCTGCCCGGCCAGTCCGGCCTGGACGCGCTGCGCCGCTTCCGCGGCAAGTTCCCCGACATGCCGGTGGTCATCGTGTCGGCGAGCGAAGACCGCAAGTCGATCCGCGCCTCCCTCAACGCGGGCGCCGTCGGCTACCTGCCCAAGACCCTGTCCCCCCACGACATGCTCCAGGCCCTCAAGATCGTCGCCAACGGCGACGTCTACGTCCCCCCGCAGGCCGGCTGACCCCCAATAAAGGGGTCAGAACAATTTTCCGGATTGGAGCACAAGACCGCTCTTCTCGAGATTCTTGACCGGCCGGCCGCGGGTAGGCAGACGCACGCGCCGTCCCAGTCGGGATTCCAGCCGGACAAGGAACGCTTCGGCGCCGAGCGCGCTGCCGGTATTCGCGCAATCGCGGATGAACGTCAAGACCTTCGGCTCCAGCGGCTCGTCGAAAAGCGAAATGAACGAAGCTCGCCGCTGCGCTTGGCTGGTGCCCAGGTCGGCGAACACCGCATGCTCGGTGATCAGCTTGTCCGGCTTGCCGGATGTGTAATGCGCGTGGCTGGACCAGGGATAGGCCCCCGGACGATCCGCGAGGCCCGCGCGCACCGGATTCATCTCGATGTACCGGTGGCAGGTCAGAAGATAGCTCTCGCTGTCCACAAGGCTCGACTTGAATCGACCCTCCCACAGCGTTCCACTGCGGCCATGAATGGTATTGATGATGCGAACATAGCGGCGCCCGACATCCTGCAGCATCGCCGCTGCGGCGCCGGGCTCATGAGGCGTCACAAGCAGATGCACATGGTTGGTCATGAGGACGTAGGCGTGGACGGCGCACTTTCGGCGGCGCGCCGCCTCCCCCAGGCACTTCAGATAGAAGCGGCGATCCACGTCGCCGAAGAAGCAGGTCGCGCGATTGTTTCCGCGCTGGACGATGTGCAGCGGAATGCCGGGAACCTCCAATCGGGGCGGTCGGGCCATGCGCAACCCCGTGTAACGCACGACCCGGCAAAAAGTTTCGCGTCGCCCCTAGCTGGGTTTCCCGTAAATTGCTCTGACCCCTTTTTCAGTCTTTCATGAGCAGGTGCATGAGGCTGGAGGTGTCCCAGCGCATGCCGCCGCGCGCCTGGATGTGGGCGTAGAACTGGTCGATTAGCGCGGTGGCGGGCAGCCGGGCGCCGGTCTTCTTGGCCTCCTCGAGGCACATGCCCAGGTCCTTGCGCATCCAGTCGACGGCGAAGCCGAAGCCGTCGAACTTGACCTCGTTCATCTGCTTCCAGCGGTTTTCCATCTGCCAGGACTGCGCGGCGCCCTTCGAGATGACGCCGATCACTTTTTCGAGGTCAAGATTGGATCTTTTCGCAAAAGCCAACCCCTCCGCCAGCCCCTGCACCAGGCCGGCGATGCAGATCTGGTTGACCATCTTGGTGAGCTGGCCGGCGCCGGGCGAGCCGATCAGCGCGGCTGCCTTGGCGTACACGTCCATCACCGGCTTGGCGCGCTCGAAGTCCGCGGGCTCGCCGCCGCACATGATGCCGAGCTGGCCGTTCTGCGCACCGGCCTGGCCGCCGGACACCGGGGCGTCGACGAAGCCGATGCCGCGCTCCTTGGCCTTGCCGTGAAGCTCTTTCGCAAGGATCGCCGAGGCCGTGGTGTGGTCGACCAGGACGGCGCCCTTCTTCATCCCCGCCAGGGCGCCGCTGTCGCCGTAGACCACCGAGCGCACGTCGTCGTCGTTGCCCACGCACATCATGACGAAATCGCAGTCCTTGGCGGCATCGCGCGGCGTGGCGGCGTGCTTGCCGCCGTATTCCTTCGCCCATTGCTGCGCCTTGGCGGCGGTGCGGTTGTACGCCGTCACCTCGTGGCCGCCCTTCTTCAGCAGATGCCCCGCCATCGGGTAACCCATTACGCCGAGACCAAGAAACGCCACTTTCGCCATGTCGGACCTCCGGGGGATTGGGATTTCGGAAAGGCGCAGATGTTGACAGGAAACGGTCAACCGTTACAATGGCATGGACGTTTATACAGTATCCGGTGTTGGCCCAGCGCCTCTCCAAACGAGCCTGCCGCAGATGCCAACCTGAAAAAGAGGTACACCATGGACGACAACAAGCAAAAGGCACTGGCAGCGGCGCTGTCGCAGATCGAGAAGCAGTACGGCAAGGGCTCCATCATGAAGATGGACGCCGAAGCGGCCAAGGACATCGACGTGGTGTCCACCGGGTCGCTCGGCCTGGACCTCGCGCTGGGCGTCGGCGGCCTGCCGCGCGGCCGCGTGGTCGAGATCTACGGCCCTGAATCGTCGGGCAAGACCACGCTCACCCTGCAGGTGATCGCCGAGGTGCAGAAGCTCGGCGGCACCGCCGCCTTCATCGACGCGGAAAACGCGCTGGACGTCACCTACGCGGCCAAGCTGGGCGTGCAGACCGCCGACCTGCTGATATCCCAGCCCGACACCGGCGAGCAGGCGCTCGAGATCGCCGACATGCTGGTGCGCTCGGGCGCGGTCGACGTGATCGTGGTCGACTCGGTGGCGGCGCTCACGCCCAAGGCCGAGATCGAGGGTGAGATGGGCGAGCCGCAGATGGGCCTGCAGGCGCGCCTCATGAGCCAGGCGCTGCGCAAGCTCACCGCCAACATCAAGCGCACCAATACGCTGGTGATTTTCATCAACCAGATCCGCATGAAGATCGGCGTCATGTTCGGCAATCCGGAAACCACCACCGGCGGCAACGCGCTCAAGTTCTACGCCTCGGTGCGCATGGACATCCGCCGCATCGGCTCGATCAAGAAGGGCGACGAGGTCACCGGCTCCGAGACGCGCGTGAAGGTGGTGAAGAACAAGGTGGCGCCGCCGTTCCGCCAGGCCGAGTTCGACATCATGTACGGCGAAGGCATTTCGCGCGAAGGCGAGGTGCTCGAGATCGGCGTCAACCTGGGCGTGCTGGAGAAATCCGGCGCCTGGTACATCTACAACGGCGACCGCCTCGGCCAGGGCAAGGACAACTGCCGCGACTACCTGAAGGAAAATCCCGCCGTGGCGCGCGAGATCGAGGCCAAGATCCGGGAGAAGGCCGGCGTGCCCGCGCCAACGCCCGCAGCCGCCGCCGCGCAGGCCGAGGACAACAAGGTGGAGCACCTGCCCACGCGCAAGCGCGCAGAGAAGTAAATGGCGGAGCCTGACACCCCCGGCCAGCTCAAGGCCCGGGCGCTCAGGCACCTCGTGCGGCGCGAACACTCGCGCGCGGAGCTCGGGCGCAAGCTGGCGCCGCACGCCGCCTCGCCGCAGGCGCTCGAGGCGCTGCTCGACGAGCTGGCGGCGCGCAAGCAGCTCTCCGACGAGCGCTATGCCGAAGCACGCGCGCGCATGCTGTCGCGCAAGTACGGCGTCGCCCGCATCCGCCACGACCTCAAGTCCAAGGGCGTGGCGCACGAGCTGCTCGAGCGCGTGTCTTGCGAAGGCGAGCTCGAGCGCGCGCGCGCAATTCTCGAGCGCAAGTATCCCGAGCCCGCGAGCAGCCGCGAGGCGCGCGCGAAGCGCGGCCGCTTCCTGCAAAGCCGCGGCTTTTCCATGGACGTCATCGGCCGCCTGCTCCGAGACAGCGAAGAAGTTTCCTAGTCTTATCCGGCCGTCTTTTTTTTCGCCGCACGTCGTCCCAATACCGGCCGCACGCGTTCATCGCCTTACAGGCATTGCCTGTAGAGAGGGGGTGAATGGCATGGACGCAGCATTAGCCTTGACAGTGGTGAGGTCGCTGGCGAACGGGGTGGATCCCGAGAGCGGCGAGGTGTTCCCGGCGGAAAGCGCGTATCAGCGGCCTCAGGTGGTGAGGGCGCTGTACGAGGCGGCCACGGCGCTGGAGCGCATCGAGCGCTTCGAGCGCCGCAAAAGCCAGTTGCCGCAGAAAACCGGCGAGCCGTGGAGCGAGGAGGAGGACCGCAAGCTGCTCGCGGCGTTCGACGCCGGCCGCGCGCTGCAGGAGCTGGCGGCGGCGCACGAGCGCACCATGGGCGCGGTCCGCGCGCGGCTTCTGAAATACGGGCGGATCAATGCGTAACGGCCGCATCAACGCTTAACAGCGGGTTTCCCGGGGCGGCCGGCCGGCACCCCGGGGTTTTTGCGCTGCAGTAGAATTCTCCCAATGAAATCAAACGAGATACGCTCGAGCTTCCTCGAGTATTTCCGCTCCAAGGGCCACACCGTCGTGCCCTCGAGCTCGCTGGTGCCGGCGAGCGACCCGACGCTCCTGTTCGTCAATTCGGGCATGGTGCAGTTCAAGGATGTGTTCCTCGGCCAGGAAAAGCGCCCCTACGTGAGGGCGGCGAGCTCGCAGCGCTCGGTGCGCGCCGGCGGCAAGCACAACGACCTGGAGAACGTGGGCTATACCGCGCGCCACCATACGTTCTTCGAGATGCTGGGCAACTTCTCCTTCGGCGATTACTTCAAGAAGGACGCCATCCAGTTCGCCTGGGAGCTGCTCACCAAGGTGTACGAGCTGGACGCCAAGCGCCTGTGGGCCACGGTGTATCAAACCGACGACGAGGCCTACGAGATCTGGACCCGCACCATCGGCCTGCCGGCCGAGCGCGTGGTGCGCATCGGCGACAAGCCGGGCGGCCAGAAGCACCAGTCCGACAACTTCTGGCAGATGGCCGATACCGGCCCCTGCGGGCCGTGCAGCGAGATTTTCTACGACCATGGCCCCGCCGTGGCCGGCGGCCCGCCCGGATCGGCGGAGGCCGACGGCGACCGCTACATCGAGATCTGGAACCTGGTGTTCATGCAATTCAACCGGGACGAGCAGGGCGAGCTGCATCCCCTGCCCAAGCCCTCGGTAGACACCGGCATGGGCCTGGAGCGCATCGCCGCCGTGCTGCAGGGCAAGCACTCGAACTACGAGATCGACCTTTTCCAGGACCTGATCCGGGCCGCGGCGCGCGAGACTGGCCACAAGTCGCTGAAGGACCCCTCGCTCAACGTCATCGCCGACCATATCCGCGCCTGCGCCTTCCTAATCGTCGACGGCGTGATCCCCGGCAACGAAGGGCGCGGCTACGTGCTGCGCCGGATCATCCGGCGCGCCATCCGGCACGGCTACAAGCTCGGCCAGCACCGCCCGTTCTTCCACCGCATCGTCGAGGACCTCGACCGGGCCATGGGCGAGGCCTATCCGGAGCTCAGGAAGTCGAAGGACCGGGTGGTGGAAGTGCTCAAGCAGGAAGAGGAGCGCTTCGCGGAGACGCTCGAAAACGGCATGGGCGTGCTCGAGTCGGCGCTCGCCTCCGGCGAGAAGCTGCTCGACGGCGACACGGTGTTCAAGCTCTACGACACCTTCGGCTTCCCGGTCGATCTGACCGCCGACATCTGCCGCGAGCGCGGCGTGATGCTGGACATGGCGGGCTTCGAGGCGGCGATGCAGCAGCAGCGCGAGCGGGCGCGCGCGGCCTCGCGCTTCTCGGCGGGCGCCGCGCTCGCCTACACCGGCAACAAGACCGAGTTCCACGGCTACGACAGCCTGGCGCTGCGCGCCCGGGTCATCGCGCTCTACCGCGAGGGCGCGCAGGTGAGCGAGCTGCAATCGGGCGAGGCGGGCGTGGTGGTGCTCGACCGCACCCCCTTCTACGCCGAGTCCGGCGGCCAGGTGGGCGACCGCGGCGAGCTCGCCGGTCCGGCGGGCACCTTCGTGGTCGAGGACACGCAGAAGATCCAGGCCGAGGTGTTCGGGCACCACGGCCGCCAGAAGACCGGGGTGCTGCGCGTCGGCGAGGAGCTGGCCGCGCAGGTGGACACCGTGTCGCGCCACCGCTCGATGTGGAACCACTCGGCCACGCACCTGCTGCACGCGGCGCTGCGCCGCGTGCTGGGAAAGCACGTCGAGCAGAAGGGCTCGCTGGTCGACGCGCAGCGCACGCGATTCGATTTTTCACATGCGAAACCTGTTTCTTCGGAAGAGCTGCAAAAGGTCGAGGCGCTGGTGAATGCCGCGATCCAGAAGAACTACGATGTGGCGGCGCGCATCATGAAGTACGACGAGGCCATCCGCGCCGGCGCGCTCGCCTTCTTCGGCGACAAGTACGGCGACGAGGTGCGCGTGCTGACGATGGGCGATTTCTCCACCGAGCTGTGCGGCGGCACGCACGTCAGGCGCACCGGCGATATCGGTTTTTTCAAGATCGTGTCCGAGGCGGGCGTGGCCGCCGGCATCCGGCGCATCGAGGCGGTGACCGGCGAGGGCGCGCTTGCCTGGGTGCAGCAGCAGGAGGCCAAGCTTGCCGAAGCGGCCTCGGTGCTCAAGGCGCCGGTGGGCGAGGTGACGGCGAAGCTGTCGCAGGTGCTGGACAACGTGCGCACGCTCGAGCGCGAGCTCGCCCGGCTGAAGTCCCGGATGGCCTCGAGCCAGGGCGAGGACCTCGCTTCTCAGGCGGTGCAGGTGAAGGGCGCCAAGGTGCTCGCCGCCACGCTGGAGGGCGCCGATGCCAAGACGCTGCGCGAGGCCATGGACAAGCTGAAGGAGCGCCTGAAGTCGGCGGCCATCGTGCTCGGCGCCGTGAACGACGGCAAGGTCTCGCTGATCGCGGGCGTCACCGCCGATCTCACGGCGCGGGTGAAGGCGGGCGAGCTGGTCAACTTCGTCGCCCAGCAGGTGGGCGGCAAGGGCGGCGGACGCCCGGAAATGGCGCAGGCCGGCGGCACCGAGCCGGCCAACCTGTCGCGCGCCCTCCAATCGGTGCGCAACTGGGTGGAGCAACGCGTATGAAGCGAATTCTTGCGGTAGCGGGACTGGTCCTTCCCTTGACGGCGCTGGGTCACCACGGCTGGAGCGAGTACGACTCCACCAAGGGCCTCAAGCTCACGGGCAAGGTGGTTGAATCCGGATACGAGCACCCGCACGGCCACGTGCGGCTGGAGGCGCCCGACAAGACCTGGAGCGTGGTGCTCGCGCCGCCTTCGCGCATGGAGCGCCGCGGCCTGGAGAAAGGCGCGCTCAAGCCGGGCGCCACCGTGACGGTCGAAGGCTATCCCAACCGCGGCAAGCCCGAGGAGATGCGCGCCGAGCGCATCAGCATCAACGGCAAGACCGTCGAGCTGAGATGACCCCGTCCGGCGGGCCGCTGGGCGCCCTGGAGGGCTCCGGGCTCGGCCGGGCGATGCGGGAGTGGCTGTGGCTGTATCCGAGCGTCGAGGTGGTCCACCTCGTCGGCATCGCTCTGCTGTTCGGCTCCATCGCGGTGCTCGACCTGCGCCTGCTGGGGCTGTCCAGGGATATTGAAGTAAGAAAGCTTGCGCGCCATGTGCTGCCGTGGACGGCGGCGAGCTTCCTGCTCATCGTGCCCAGCGGCCTGCTGATGTTCACCGCGCACGCCACGGAGTTCGTCCAGAGCAACGTGTTCGTCCTGAAGATGCTGCTGATCCTCGCGGGGGGCCTGAATGCCGCGCTGTTCCACGCCATTACGTTGCGCACTGCCGACGTGTGGGATGCGCGCGACATGCGCAGGCTCCCGCCGCCGCCTTCGGCGCGGCTGTCGGCGGCGCTTTCGCTGCTGCTGTGGATGGCGGTGATCGCCTGCGGCCGCCTGCTCGCCTACTTTTAGAAGCCGATGCGCGGCTTGCGGCTGCGGCCGTCCTGGATGTCGTCCGGGCCCACCTCGGTGCGCCCGGCGACCTTGGCATTGCCGAAGGCCGAGTGGATGGCGCGGCGCATCTCGCGCGGCGGCATGGCCGCCAGCTTTTCCAGCGCCGAGGGCGACAGGCTCTCGGGGAACTGCCGGCCCCAGTCGTGGGCGTTGCGGATCTCGCGATAGATGTTGCCCGCGATGCGCGCCGCGCCTTCGGCATCGGGCGCCTCGATCTCGTAGACCGCCAGCCGGCTCAGCAGCGGCTCCGGAATGCGCGCCGCGTCGTTCGCCGTGGCGAGCCACACCGCGCCGGAGGCGTCGATCGGCAGCTCGACGAATTCGTCGATGAAGCGCGTGGCGGTCTCCAGCTCGAGCAGCTCGTAGAGCGCGCCCAGCGGGTCGTATTGCCCGTCGCCGCTCGCCTTGTCGATCTCGTCGACCACGATGACCGGGTTGGCGTACTCGCCGTTCACGAACGTGTCGAACACCTTGCCGGGCTTGGCGTTCTTCCATTGCGAGGACGCGCCCGACAGCACCCAGCCCGCGGTGAGCGAGCTCATCGGCACGAAGCCGAAGCCGGTGCCCAGCAGCTGCGAGATCTTGCGCGCGAAGTGGGTCTTGCCGATGCCGGGCTCGCCCAGCAGCAGCATCGGCGGCACCTCGATGGAATCCTCGGAGTCCACGCACAGCGCGAGGTGCTTGCGGATGTCCTCCAGCACGTCGCCGAAGTTCGGCAGCTCGTCGAACAGCGCATCCATCTCGGGCAGCGCCGAAGGCTTCACCGTGAAGCGCTGGCCGCCCAGGCGCAGCATCTTCTCGTAGACGGCGCGCAGCGCCTCGTTGGCGGTGGGCGGCAGCTCCTGCAGGGCCTTCTCGACCCCTGCGACGTCGTAGACGTCCTTGAAGCCCGCGATCGGGATGGTCACGCTAGCCGACATTTGTCGTACCTTCCTTTCTTCTCGCCGGTAAAGCTACCCTCGGTGAAAACGCTAGCATGATGCCTTGTACCTAGCAAACTGCGGACCTGGCAGAGTGCCGGGTGGAGTGCTAATTTTCCCTGCGCCGACATGACTACTAAAACGCCCTCCTTCCGGGCCGAGTTGACCGCCGAGGTGTTCAACGGCCGAAGCCGCGGGCATTTGCCCGGTTTGGTGGGCCTGGAAATCCTAGAAGTGACGCCGGAACGCGTACTAAGTCGCCTTCCGGTGCGCCGCGAGGTCATGGCGCCCAACGGCTTTCTGCACGCCGCCGCGGTAATCGCCCTGGCCGACACGAGCTGCGGCTACGGCTGCCTCGCCCTGCTGCCCGAAGGCGCGAGCGGGTTCACCACCATCGAGCTCAAGTCGAACTTCCTCGGAACCGCGCGCGACGGCGCCATCGCCTGCCGCGCCACGCCGCTGCACCTCGGGCGCACCACCCAGGTGTGGGACGCCGAGGTGAGCGTGGAGGGCGGCCCGGGCCGCATCGCCGTTTTCCGGTGCACGCAGATGGTGCTATGGCCCAAGTAGACAAGCGTCCGGCTTTCATGCTTGAATCGACGCAATGAGCCGGTATTTCTTTTTCGGGTTTTTTGACTTCCCCTGCCTGCTGGCGGAAGGGACCGGCTAGACTCAAACCGACCGAATCCAAAAAAACCGCCAGCGCTCCCAGCCTGGCGGTTTTTTTTTGGTCCCGAGGCCCCCATGACCCTGTCCAACGAAGAAAAGACCTCCCTAACCGACGACGAGCGCATCGAGAACATCGTCACCCTGCCGCCGCCGGAGCACCTGATCCGCTTTTTCCCGATCCAGGGCACGCCGGTCGAGAAGCTGGTGACCGACACCCGCCGCCGGCTGCGCGACATCCTCCACGGGCGCGCCGACCGCCTGCTGGTAGTGATGGGCCCCTGCTCGATCCACGACCCGCTGGCCGCCCTCGCGTACGCGCAGAAGCTTTCCCTGGAAAGGAAAAAGCACGAAGGCGAGCTCGAGCTGCTCATGCGCGTGTACTTCGAGAAGCCGCGCACCACGGTGGGCTGGAAAGGGCTGATCAACGATCCGTACATGAATGGCAGCTTTCGCATCAACGAGGGGCTGCGCATCGCCCGCGACCTCCTCGTGCGCATCAACCAGGCCGGGGTGCCGGCGGGCTGCGAGTTCCTGGACGTGATCTCGCCCCAGTACATCGGCGACCTGGTGTCCTGGGGCGCCATCGGCGCGCGTACCACGGAAAGCCAGGTGCACCGCGAGCTCGCCTCCGGGCTCTCCGCGCCCGTGGGCTTCAAGAACGGCACCGACGGCAACGTGAAGATCGCCGTGGACGCGATGCTGGCGGCGCGCCAGAAGCACCATTTCCTGTCGGTGCACAAGAGCGGCCAGGTGGCCATCGTCGAGACCCGCGGCAACGACGATTGCCACATCATCCTGCGCGGCGGCAAGGCGCCGAACTACGAGGCGGCCAGCGTGCAGGAAGCCTGCGGGGCCCTCGCCAAGGCGGGGCTGCAGGAGCGGCTGATGATCGACTGCTCGCACGCCAACGCGGCCAAGCAGTACAAGCGCCAGATCGAGGTGGCGCAGGACATCGCCGGACAGATCGCCGGGGGCGAGCGGCGCATCGTCGGCGTGATGGTGGAGTCGCACCTGGAGGAGGGGCGGCAGGAGGCGCTCGCCGGCCAGCCGCTGAAGTTCGGCCAGAGCATCACCGACCCTTGCCTGGGATGGGAAGACTCCGCCGCCGTCCTGCAGACGCTGGCCCAGGCGGTGAAGAAGCGGAGGAAATAGGCATAATGGCTGCTGCCATGGCCGAAACCACGCAGCAGCTGTCGCATCTGGAGCACCTGGGCGACGCCGTGCGCTTCACCGACCAGATCCACGCGCTGATTCCGAAGTGCCCGCTGCTCGAGAACTTCTCGCCGGCCGAAGTGCGCCTGCTCGCGCATTTCATGGAGGTGTACCGCGCCGAGCCGGGCGTGGAGATCATCCACGAGGGCGAGGGCGGCGATTTCATGATGATGCTCGTCGAAGGCAAGGTCGAGGTGCACAAGCGCGACCGCTGGAACACGCCGCAGCTCATTGCGGCCGTAGAGTCGGGCAGGACGCTGGGCGAGATGTCCATGATCGACGGCCAGCCGCGCTTCGCCACCTGCATTGCCGTGGAGCCGGCGCTCATCGCGGTGCTGCACCGCGAGAGCCTCGCGCGCATCATCGTCGAGCAGCCGCTGCTCGGCGCCAAGGTCCTGATGGAGCTGGTGCTGATGCTGTCGCAGCGGCTGCGCGCCACCAGCTCGCGGCTGCTGGGCCTCATGGACGAGCAGTCCCAGCGCGCCGCCCACCTGCTGTAAGTTGCGCGCCCGGCGCCCGACTACTCGCCATGCATGCCACCCTGCCTTTGATGCGCCATTACGGCTTTCCCGCGCTGCACCGGGCGCGGCTGGAGACGCTGCAGGTCAACCTCGGGTACAAGTGCAACCAGAGCTGCCTGCATTGCCACGTCAATGCCGGCCCCACCCGCACGGAGATGATGTCTGCAGAAGTGCTCGCCGACGTCCTCGCGCTCGTGAAGATGTCGTCGATCAGGACCCTGGACATCACCGGCGGCGCGCCCGAGCTGCATCCGCAGTTCCGGGAGCTGGTGTTGCGGGCGCGCGAGCTGGCGGTGCATGTCATCGACCGCTGCAACCTCAGCATCCTGTTCGAGCCGGGCCAGGAGGACCTGGCGGAGTTCCTCGCCGCCCAGCGCGTCGAGGTGACCGCCTCTTTGCCGTGCTACACCGAAGAGCTGGTGGACCGGCAGCGCGGCAAGGGCGTGTACGACAAGAGCATCCGGGCGCTGCGCAAGCTGAACGCGCTGGGCTACGGCGCGCCCGGCAGCGGCCTCGCGCTTAACCTGGTCTACAACCCGCAGGGCGCGTCGCTTCCGCCGCCGCAGGAGCAGCTCGAGAGCGACTACAAGCGCGTGCTGGGCGAGCGCTTCGGCGTGGCGTTCAACCGCCTGCTCACGCTGGCCAACATGCCGATCCAGCGCTTCGGCTCCACGCTCGTGTCCAAGGGCCAGTTCAACCAGTACATGGCGCTGCTGCACGGCGCGCACCGCGACGAGAACCTGGCCTCCGTGATGTGCCGCAGCCTGGTCTCGGTGGACTGGCAGGGTCATGTCTACGACTGCGACTTCAACCAGATGCTCGACCTGCCCCTGCGGCTGGGCGGCCGCCGCAAGCTGCGCGTGGCAGACCTGATCGGGCAGGAGCTTGCCGGCAACCCGATCGCGGTGCGCGACCATTGCTATGGCTGCACCGCCGGGCAGGGATCGTCCTGCGGCGGCGCTCTGGCGGCGTGAGGCGCGCGCGACTCCTGGTCGCGCTCGTCCTGGTCGCTGGCTTCACTGCCTTTTTCCTCGCCGGCGGCCAGCGCTACTTCAGCTTCGACTACGTCAAGGCGCAGCAGGCGGCGGTGCAGGCCTGGCATGCGGCGCACCCGTGGCGCACGGGGCTCGGGTTCTTCGCGCTCTATGTGGCGGTGACCGGGCTGTCGCTGCCCGGGGCGGCGCTGCTCAGCCTGGTGGCCGGCGCGCTGTTCGGCCTGCTGTGGGGAACGCTGATCGTGTCGTTTGCTTCCTCGCTCGGCGCCACGCTCGCGATGCTGGCGAGCCGTTTCGTGCTGCGCGACTGGGTGCAGGCGCGGTTCTCGCGCCAGCTCCAGGGCCTCAACCGCGGCATGCAGAAGGAGGGCGCGTTCTATCTATTCACGCTGCGCCTCATCCCGGCGGTGCCGTTTTTCGTCATCAACCTGGCGATGGGACTGACCCCGATCCGGGCGCGCACCTTCTATTGGGTGAGCCAGCTCGGCATGCTGCCGGCCACCGTGGTGTTCGTGAACGCCGGCACCCAGCTCGCGCGCGTGGAGTCGCTGCAGGGCATCCTCTCCCTGCAGCTGCTCGGCGCCTTCGTGCTCCTCGGCGTTTTTCCGTTGCTGGCCAAAAAGCTGCTGGACGTCTACCAGGCGAGGAAGGTGTACGCGCGCTGGCGCAAGCCGTCGCGCTTCGACCGCAACCTGATCGTGATCGGCGCCGGCTCGGCCGGCCTGGTGTCGGCGTATATCGCCGCCACGGTGCGCGCCAAGGTGACGCTGGTGGAGAAGCACCGCATGGGCGGCGATTGCCTGTACACCGGCTGCGTGCCCTCCAAGGCGCTGATCCGGACCGCGCGCCTGCTCCACGAAGTGAAGCATTCCAAGGATTATGGAATCCGGCATGCGGCCGCGGATTTCGACTTTGCCGAGGTGATGGAGCGGGTGCAGCGCGTGGTGCGCGCCATCGAGCCGCACGACTCGGCCGGCCGCTACACGCGCCTGGGCGTCGAGTGCCTGGAAGGCGAGGCGCGCATCACCTCCCCCTGGACGGTGTCGATCGACGGGCGCGTGCTCACCACGCGCTCGATCATCATCGCCGCCGGCGCGCGCCCGTTGGTCCCGCCGATCCCCGGCATCGAGGGCGTCGAGGTGCTGACCTCCGAGAACCTCTGGCAGCTGCGCGAGCTGCCGCGGCGGCTGGTGGTGCTGGGCGGCGGGCCGATCGGCTGCGAGCTCGCGCAGGCCTTCGCGCGCCTGGGCTCGAAAGTCACGCAAGTCGAGATGCTGCCGCGGCTGCTTTCGCGCGAGGACCCGGAAGTCTCGGCGCTGGTGCGCGCGCAATTCGTGCACGAAGGCATCGACGTCCTGACCGGCCATAAGGCCGTGCGCTTCGAAGGCGACAGCTTGATCGCCGAAAGCCCGGAAGGGCAGGCGAGGCAGATCGAGTTCGATGCATTGCTATGCGCCGTGGGGCGCGTGCCGAACACGGCGGGCTACGGCCTGGAGGAGCTGGGGGTGCCGCTCACGCAGGCGAGAACCGTGGAAACCAACGAGTACCTGCAGACGCTGTTTCCGAACATCTATGCCTGCGGCGACGTGGCCGGCCCCTACCAGTTCACCCACACGGCCGCCCACCAGGCCTGGTTCGCCGCGGTGAACGCGCTGTTCGGCGGGCTGCGACGCTTCCGCGCCGATTACGCGGTGATTCCCTGGGCGACCTTCACCGAGCCCGAGGTGGCGCGCGTGGGCCTGAACGAGACCGAGGCCAAGGCGCAGGGCATCGCGTACGAAGCGACCACCTACGGCATCGAGGATCTCGACCGCGCGATCGCGGACGAGGCGGCGCGCGGCCTGGTGAAAGTGCTGACCGTGCCCGGCAAGGATCGCATCCTGGGCGCCACCATCGCCGGCGAGCGCGCCGGCGAGCTGATCGTGGAGTTCATTTTCGCCATGAAGCACGGCATCGGCCTGAACAAGATCCTGGGCACCATCCACATCTATCCGACCTGGGCGGAGGCGAACAAGTACGCCGCGGGCGCGTGGAAGAAGGCGCGCGCGCCGGAAAGGCTGCTGCGCCAGGTGGAGCGGTTTCACGCATGGATGCGCGGCTGAACGGGCGGCTTTCGGTCATCGTGCCCACGCTGAACGAAGCGCGGCTGATCGGCGGCGCGCTGGCGGAGCTTGCGCCGCTGCGCGCCCGAGGCCACGAGGTGATCGTGGCCGACGGCGGCAGCACCGACGACACGCTGCGGCTTGCCCGCCCGCGCTGCGACCGGGTGGTGGAGAGCGCCGGCGGGCGGGCGCGTCAGATGAACGCCGCCGCGGCCGTGGCGAGCGGGCAGGCGCTGCTGTTCCTGCACGCCGACACGCGGCTGCCGGCGGACGCCGACGCCATGATCGCCGACGCCTTGCGCGGCGCGGCCTGGGGTCGCTTCGACGTGCGCATCGAGGGCAGGCACCCGATGCTGCGCCTGGTGGCGCGCGCGATGAACCTGCGCTCGCGCCTCACCGGCGTCGCCACCGGCGACCAGGCGATCTTCGTGCGGCGCGAAGCCTTTCCCGGTTTTCCCGAGATCGCGCTCATGGAGGACATCGCCTTCAGCGCCCTCATGAAGCGCGGCGGGCGGCCCGCGTGCCTGCGCCGCCGCGTAACGACCTCGGGCCGGCGCTGGGAGTCGCGCGGGGTGCTGCGCACCATCGTGCTGATGTGGCGCTTGCGCCTGCTGTATTTTCTCGGTGCATCGCCCGAGCGCCTTGCCCGACTCTACGACGCTTGATGTCGCGGTGCTGGTGTTCGCGCGTGCGCCGCGGCCCGGCGAGGTGAAGCGCCGGCTCATCCCGCGGCTCGGGCCCTGGCGCGCCGCGCAGCTGCATCTGCGGCTGACGCACCATGCGCTGCGCGTTGCGGCGGCCGCCGGCTGCGGACCGGTCGAGCTGCACCTCAGCGCGCGCCACGCGCTTTTCAGGCGAAGCGAGCTGCAGCGGGGTGCGGACCTCGGCGAGCGCATGCATCGAGCGCTTTCGCGGGCGCTGCGGCGGCACCGCGGCGCTTTACTGATCGGCGCCGACTGTCCGGCGCTGCGTCCCGCGGACCTGCGGCGCGCGGCGCGGCGGCTCGCGGGCGGCTGCGACGTGGTGCTCGGTCCCGCGGAGGACGGCGGCTACGTGCTCATCGGCGCCCGACGCGTCGTGCCGCGCCTGTTCGAAGGCATCGCCTGGGGCGGGCCCGATGTGTACGCGGCCAGCACGCAAAGGCTCGACGCCCTGGGCTACCGCTGGAGCGCCTTGCGAGCGCTGTGGGACGTCGACCGTCCGGGCGACCTGGATCGGCTCAAAGCGCTCCGCTTTGCTTCAGCGCCGAGGTGAGGCGCTCGGCGATGAGGCGGTAGCCGCGCGCATTGGGATGGATGGGGTCCGCCTTGAGGCTTTCGTCGCGCAGCACTTCGCCGATGACCTCGCCCTCGTAAGGCAGGCCGAACTCCTGCGCGATCGCGGCATAGAACGGCGGCGGCGTCACGCTGAACCCGGGCTCGGGCGTGCCGATGAGCAGCACGCCGATGCCGCGGGCGCGCGCCAGCTTTACCATGGCGCGCACGTTGTCCTCGGCCTGCCGCGCGCCCAGCCGCCGCAGAAAATCGTTGCCGCCGATGCATAGCAGCAGCAGCGCCGGCGCGTGCTCGTCGAGCGCCTCAGGCAGGCGGGCGAGCGCCCGTGCCGTGACTTCCCCGGGCACGCCTGCGCGCACCACCGGGCGCCCGATGATGCGGCCGAGCTGCGCCGGGTAGCTCTCGTCTTCCTGCGCGCCGGTGCCGTAGGTCAGGCTGTCGCCGAAGGCGAGCACCACCGCATCGGCGGGCAGCGGCTCCAGTGCGGGCGGCTCTGCACAGCCGGCGGCCGAGAACGCGAAAATCAGCAGGAGGAGGCGAAGTCCGAGGCGGCGCAATGCTGACGGGCAGGCAAGCGGTTCTTGGAAAGTCGCATGCTACACTCACGCGCGCAAAAGACCGCCCCCCTGAGCGGCGTAGGAGGAGATGATGAGGATTACAAGCCCCAGGAATTTCTGGGCGGGTCTTATGTTTCTCGCGTTCGGCGTGTTCTTCGCCGTCTGGGCAGTGGCCAACTACCAGATGGGCACCGCGGTACGCATGGGCCCGGCGTATTTTCCGGCCGTGCTCGGCGGCCTGCTGGCGTTTCTCGGGCTGGTGGTGCTGGTGATGTCGGTGTCGGTGAGCGGGCCGCGTGTCGATACCTTCCATTTCCGCCCGCTGCTCTTCATCCTCGTGGCCAATGTGGCATACGGCTATACGATGAAGCCGCTCGGCCTGGTGCTTGCTACGGCGGTGCTGGTCTTCATCAGCGCCTTGGGCGGGCATGAATTCAAGTCTAAAGAAGTCCTGCTGCTCTACATCTTTCTGATCCTGTTTTCCGTGCTGGTGTTCGTGAAGGGGCTGACCCTGCCCTTCCCGCTCTGGCCGGAAGCGCTGGGCTATTAAAGGCCGACCTTGGACATCCTCGACAACCTGCTGCTCGGCTTCTCGGTGGCGATGACGCCGATCCACCTGCTGTATGCGCTGATCGGCGTCATGCTGGGCACGATGATCGGCGTGCTTCCGGGCGTCGGGCCGGTCGCCACCATCGCGATGCTTCTGCCGATCACGTTCAACCTCAAGCCCGAGGCGGCGCTCATCATGCTGGCGGGCATCTACTACGGCTCTCAGTACGGCGGCTCCACCACCGCCATCCTGGTCAACCTGCCCGGGGAGACCTCCTCGGTGGTCACCTGCCTCGACGGCTACCAGATGGCGCGCCAGGGGCGCGCCGGCCCGGCGCTCGCGGTGGCGGCGCTCGGGTCGTTCTTCGCCGGCTGCGTGGCCACCGTGGTCATCGCGGTGGCCGCCCCGCCACTCGCGGAGGTGGCGCTGAAGTTCGGTCCCTCGGAATATTTCTCGCTCATGGTCCTCGGCCTGGTGGCGGCGACGGTGCTCGCCCACGGCTCGCTCATCAAGGCGATCGCGATGGTGGTGCTGGGCCTGCTGCTGGGCCTGATTGGCACCGACGTCAACTCGGGCGTGCTGCGCTTCACGTTCGGCATTCCGGAGCTCTCCGACGGCATCGGCTTCGTGGTGGTCGCCATGGGCATGTTCGGCCTGTCGGAGATCATCACCAACCTCGAGTTGAAGGGCGCGCGCGAAGTATTTACCGGCAAGGTCAAAAACCTGTTCCCGACGAAGGAGGACTTCAAGCGGTCTTGGCCCGCCGTGCTGCGCGGCACCGCCCTGGGCTCCTTTCTCGGCATCCTGCCCGGCGGCGGCTCCATACTTTCCGCCTTTGGCAGCTACACCGTCGAGAAGAAGCTGTCCAAGCACCCGGAGCAGTTCGGCAAGGGCGCCATCGAGGGCGTGGCCGGTCCCGAGGCGGCCAATAACGCCGGCGCCCAGACGTCGTTCATCCCCATGCTAACCCTCGGCATCCCCGGAAACGCAGTGATGGCGCTGATGATCGGCGCGCTTATGATCCAGGGCATCGCGCCGGGCCCGCAGGTGATGACCGAGAAGCCGGAGCTGTTCTGGGGCCTGATCGCCTCGATGTGGATCGGCAACGCCATGCTGGTGGTGCTCAACCTGCCGCTCATCGGCATGTGGATCAAGCTGCTGACCGTGCCCTACCGCTATCTGTACCCGTCGATCCTGGTGTTCATGGCGGTGGGCGTGTTCAGCCTGTCGAACAACCCCTGGGACCTCGTCGTCATGGCGGTATTCGGTCTGCTGGGCTACGTCTGCACCAAGCTCGAGTGCGAGCCGGCGCCCATGATCCTGGGCTTCATCCTCGGGCCGCTCATGGAGGAGAACCTGCGGCGCGCCATGCTGCTCTCGCGCGGCGATCCCACCGTGTTCATCACCAAGCCGATCAGCGCCGGCTTCATCATCGCCTCGGTCATCCTGCTGGTGATCGTGGCCCTGCCGGCGCTGCGCAAGAAGCGCCACGAAGTGTTCGTCGAGGAGACCTAGAGCGCCGCCACCGTCTGCACCTCGACCACGTATTGCTCCTGCACCAGGCGGTCGATGACGAGCAGCGTGTTCGGCGGGTACTTGCCGTCCGGGAACATGCGCGGAAATTCGCGCAGGCGCCATTGCATGAACTTCGGGATGTCCTGCGAGTGCACCAGGTAGGTGGTGAATTGCGCCACGCTGGCCCAGCCCGCGCCGGCCGACTGCAGCGCCTTCTCGATCTGGGCGAAAACGCCGCTGCATTGCGCCTCGAAGCTCTCGCCGGGGGCGAGCATGCCGGCGATGTAGAGCGTCTCGCCCGCTTTCACGCGTGCTACGTGGGAATACTGCCCGAGCGGCTTGCCCAGGGCCTCGACGTTGTAGATGCGCACTTCTGCCATGGGGTCCTTCCCCTTGAGTTCAGCGCAGCTGGATGCTGCCGCCGGCGGTGACGGTGACTTGCGACTCGCCCGGCTCCATGGCCACCGGCTGCGCCATGGCGCGGGCTTCGAACGGGCGCGGCGGCGTGGCGCCGCCCGTGCCGATGCTGAGCGAGCGAATGCGGTAGCCGGCCGCCTTCATCGCCGCGCGCACCAGCTCCGCGCGTGCATGGAAGGCGGCGATCGCTTCAGGGATCAGCGCGTCCTCCGCCGCCCGGCGCGCCGCCGGCGACAGCTGCACCGCCATGCTGCGCACGACCAAGGAGTCCTGCAGCCGGCCGATGAGCCGCGTAGCGGCGGCGAAATCCCGGCTCTCCAGGCGCAGCTCCTGGGAGAGCTGCCAGGCTTCGATGCGCTGGTTCCTGTCATGGCGGGGGAACGTCTGGTAGTTGCCCGAGCGCGCCTCCACGGCCGGGACGGCGGCGGCCAGCTTGAGCGCTTCGGCCATGCGCCGGTTCGCGGTGGCGGCGAGCGCGACGGGATCGGGCCCGTGAAGCTCGATGGCGAGCACCGCCACCAGCTGGTCGTTGGCGACTTCGCGGCTGGCTTGCGCCTCCACGCTGACCACGTCGAACTGCGCCTCGCGCTCCGGCGCGTGCGCGCACCCGGCAAGGACCAGGAGCGCCGCGATCAGCAGTCGGCCTAAGGCTTGCGCCGCCATTGCTCGTCGCCGCGCCCCGCGGCCCGGTTCAGCGCCCGGCCGGCGACGAACAGCAGGTCGGAAAGCCGGTTGAGGTAGCGCCGGGCGTGGCTGCCGAGCGGCTCGTGGCGGCCGAGGGCCACCACCGTGCGCTCGGCGCGCCGGCAAATGGTGCGCGCAAGGTGCGCCGCGGCGGCTGCCCGGCTGCCGCCCGGAAGAATGAACTCCTTCAGCGGCGGCAGCTCGGCGTTCCAGGCCTCGAGGCGCTCCTCCAGGCGACGCACCTGCGCCTGCTTCAGCAGCTCGTGCCGCGGGATGCTGAGCTCGCCGCCCAGATCGAAAAGATCGTGCTGGACTTCCGAGAAAGCCGCACGGAAGACCTCCGGAACCTCTTCGGCCAGCAGCAGGCCGATGGCCGAATTCAGCTCGTCGACATCGCCGAGCGCTGCAATGCGCGCGCTGTCCTTGGCCACGCGCGAGCCGTCGCCCAGGCCGGTTTCGCCCGCGTCGCCGGTGCGCGTGGTGATCTTCGACAGACGGTGGCCCATTACGCCGGGTCCCCCTTGCGCACCACGCTGCGCACTTCGCCGCGCGCGAGCGCGGTGCGCAGCGTATCGCCGGGCCGAGCCTGCGCGGCGTCGCGCAGCACTTCGCCGGCGCCCGTGTAAGTGATGCTGTAGCCGCGCGCCAGCACGGCCTGGGGGTCCAGGCTGCCGAGCCCCGCCGCGAGCCGCGCGAGCTTGGCCTCGCAAGCGCGCACCGCGTGAACGAAGGAAAAGCCCAGGCGCGCGGAAAGCTGCGTGACCAGCTGGCCGTGCGAGCGCAGGCGCTCCGCGGGATGCAGCAGCCGGCGCGCGCAGGCGTCGAGCCCCTGCGCCGCGTACACCAGGCGCCGGCGCAGCTCGCGCGCCAGGCAACGCGCGCACTCGGCGAGGCGCGCGACGAGCTCGG
>CBDDSA010000171.1:0-3500 GCA_965233185.1 uncultured bacterium | reverse complement strand
GCCTACCGGCGCATCGGGCAGGTGCAGATGCCGCATTCGCTCGGCCTGCTCTACGAGCAGGTTACCGATTACCTGGGCTTTCTGCACTCGTCGGATGAATACAAGGTCATGGCGCTCGCCTCCTACGGCGAGCCGCTGTATGAGGGGGTGTTCCGGGACGCCATCGCCTTCGGCGCCAACGGCACCTACGAGATCGCGCCCCTGAACCTCGCCGAAGCGTTCGGTCCGCCCCGGCAGCGAGGCGGGCCGATGGAGCAAAAGCACTTCGACATCGCCCGCTCGCTGCAGCTGGTGCTGGAGGAGTCGGCGATCCAGCTTGCCGCCTGGCTGAGAGAGCGCACCGGCGCCGAGCACCTGTGCATGGCCGGCGGCGTCGCGCTGAACTGCGTGATGAACGCGCGCATCCGCGACGCCGGCCTGTTCCGCAAGGTATGGGTGCAGCCGGCCGCCGGCGATGCCGGGACCGCGCTGGGCGCGGCGCTGTGGACCGATTTCCGCAACCGCAGATCCAAGAGCTGGACCATGGAGCATGCCTTCTTCGGCCCGGAGTATTCGGCCGAGGAGATCGAGGCTTTCCTGCAGCGCGGCAAGATCCGCTACCGCCGGCTGGGCGATGTCGCCGCCGATACCGCGGCGCTGCTCGCGCAGGACAAGATCATCGGCTGGTTCCAGGGCCGCATGGAATTCGGCCCGCGCGCCCTGGGCGGGCGCTCCATCCTGGCCTCGCCGCTTTCGCCGGACATGCAGCAGCGCCTGAACGAGATCAAGGACCGCGAAGACTTTCGCCCGGTGGCGCCGGTGGTGCTGGAGGAGGAAGCCGCGCGCTGGTTCGTGCGCGCGGAGGCATCGCCTTTCATGCTGTTCGTCTACGAGGTGGCCCCGGACAAGGCCGCGCGCATCCCGGCGGTGCGCCACGTGGACGGCACGGCGCGCATCCAGACCATCAACCGGCGCCAGAACGCGCTCTACTACGATCTCATCAAGGCGTTCCAGCAGCGCACTGGCGTGCCGGTACTGGTCAACACCTCGTTCAACACGCGCAGCGAGCCGGTCGTGTGCACGCCGCGCGATGCGGTCGAGTGCTTCTGGACCTCGCCGATGGATGCGCTGGTGATCGGCCCTTTCGTGCTGGAAAAATGAGGATTGCCCTGCTGCGCGCGCTGCAGCTCGGCGACATGCTGTGCGCCGTGCCGGCCTTTCGCGCGCTGAGCGCGGAGTACCCGGCGGCGCGCATTACCCTGATCGGCCTGCCCTGGGCGCGCGAGCTGGCCAAGCGCTTTCGCCGCTACCTCTACGACTTCCTGGAGTTTCCCGGCTTTCCCGGGCTGCCCGAACGCCCCGCCGACACCGCCGCCATCCCGGAATTCTTCCGGCGCACCAAGGCGATGGGCTTCGAGCTCGCGGTGCAGATGCACGGCAGCGGCGAGATCACCAATCCGCTCGCCGTGCTGATGGGCGGGCGCCACACCGCGGGGTTCTATCGCCCCGGGCAGTACTGCCCGGATGCGGAGCGCTTCGTCGAATGGCGCGACGACGAGCACGAGGTGCTGCGCTACCTGCGGCTGATGGAGCGCCTGGGGGTGCCCTCCTGCGGCAGCGGCCTGGAGTTCCCGCTGCACGAGGCGGACCTGCGCGAGGCGGCCGGCTTTGGCCTGGCGCGCGGCCGCTACGCGATCGTGCACGCCGGCTCGCAGCTGCCTTCGCGCCGCTGGCCCGCGGAGCGCTTCGCCGCCGTGGCCGATGCACTGGCCGAGGACGGCTTGCAGGTGGTGTTGACCGGCACCGCGAACGAAGCGGACATCACCCGCGCCGTCGGCAAATGCATGCGCGCCCCGGCCCTGGACCTCGCCGGGCGCACCACGCTCGGCGGCCTGGCGGCGCTGGTCGCCCGCGCGCGCCTGGTGCTTGCCAACGACACCGGCATCTCGCACATCGCCGCGGCGCTGCAGGCGCCCAGCGTGATCGTGGCGAGCGGCTCGGACCCGCGGCGCTGGGCGCCGCTCGACCGGCGGCTGCACCGCGTGCTGTGGCACCCCACAGAATGCCGCCCCTGCGGCCACGCCGAATGCCCGATCGGCCACCCCTGCGCGCTGGGCGTGTCCGCCGCGCAAGTCACCCATGAAGCGCTGAGCCTGGCTGCATGCGCCGCCTGAGAATCCTGACCTGGCACACGCATGGCGCCTACCTGCTGTACCTGACGCAGGCACCGCACGACTTCTACGTGCTGTCCAAGCCCGGCCGGCCGCCGGGGTATGCAGGGCGCGCCGGGCACCTGCCGTGGGGCCCCAACGTCCACGATCTCCCCGTGGACGAGGCGAAGCGCCAGCCGCTCGACCTGATCCTTTTTCAGGACGACCCGCAATACCTGGAGGACCAGCACCGCTACCTCACCCCGGCGCAGCAGCGCCTGCCGAAAATCTACCTGGAGCACGATCCGCCGCGCGAGCACCCGGTGGACACGCGCCACCCGGTGGCCGACCCGGCGGTGCTGGTGGTGCATTGCACCGCCTTCAACCGGCTGATGTGGGACAACGGCAAGGTCCCCACGCGCGTCATCGACCATGGCGTCATCGCGCCCAAGGCGAGGTATACCGGTGAGCTCGCCCGCGGCCTGGTGGTGATCAACCACATCGCCCGGCGCGGCCGCAGGCTCGGTTTCGACGTCTTCGAGAAGGCGAGGCGCGAGGTGCCGCTCGACCTCGTGGGCATGGGCGCGCAGGAAGCCGGCGGCGTGGGCGAAGTGCTGCATGCCGAGCTGCCCGCGTTCGCCGCGCGCTACCGGTTCCTGTTCAACCCCATCCGCTACACCAGCATGGGGCTCGCAGTGATCGAGTCGATGATGGTCGGCCTGCCGGTCGTGGCCCTCGCCACCACCGAAATGGTGAGCGTCATCCGCGACGGCGTGAACGGCTTCATCGATACCGATGCGGACACGCTCACGCGGCGCATGCAGCTTTTACTCTCGGATGCAGATTTGGCACGCACGCTCGGCGAGGCGGCGCGGCGCACGGCGCTGGAGCGCTTCGGCATCGAGCGCTTCGTCGCCGACTGGAACGAAGCATTTCTGGAAGTCACGGGATCGAGGCATGAAAGACACGTCGCGTAAGCGCGCGCTGGTCACGGGCGGCGCCGGGTTCCTGGGGTCGCACCTTTGCGAGCGGCTGCTCGCCCAGGGGCGCGACGTGCTGTGCGTGGACAACTTCTACACCGGCACCAAGGACAACATCGCCTCGCTTCTGGGCCATACCCATTTCGAGCTGATGCGCCACGACGTCACTTTCCCGCTGTACGTGGAGGTGGACGAAATCTGGAACCTCGCCTGCCCCGCGTCCCCGGTCCACTACCAGTTCGACCCGGTTCAGACCACCAAGACCAGCGTGCACGGCGCGATCAACATGCTCGGGCTCGCCAAGCGGGTGAAGGCGCGCATTTTCCAGGCCTCGACCAGCGAGGTGTATGGCGATCCGCACGTGCACCCGCAGAAGGAAAACTACTGGGGC
>CBDDSA010000170.1:0-17531 GCA_965233185.1 uncultured bacterium | reverse complement strand
GCTGCACCGCCACTTCGGCGATGCGGTGCGCCTGGAGGTCGCCGACAACTGCTCGCAGCGCATGGTGGAATTCCTGCTGCAGCAGTTCTCGCTCGACGAGCACGACCTGTACCGCGTCGAAGGACCGGTGAACCTCTACCGCCTGCGCGAGGTGCCGGAGCAGGTGGACCGGCCGGCGCTCAAGTACCCGCCGTTCCAGCCGGCGCTGCCGGCCGGCCTGGGCGGCAGCGAGCTGTTCGACGCGCTGAGGAAGCAGGACGTGCTGCTGCATCATCCTTTCCAGTCTTTCCTGCCGGTGATCGAGTTCATCCGCACCACCGCCAATGACCCGGGCGTGATTGCCATCAAGCAGACGGTTTACCGCACCGGAACCGATTCGGAGCTGATGGAGATCCTGGTGGAGGCGGCGCGCAAGGGCAAGGAAGTGACGGTGGTCGTGGAGCTGATGGCGCGCTTCGACGAGGAGACCAACCTCAACTGGGCCGCCCGGCTGGAGGAGGTAGGGGCGCACGTGATCTACGGCGTGGTCGGGCACAAGACGCACGCCAAGATGTCGCTGGTGGTGCGGCGCGAGGACGGCCCCGACGGCAAGCTGCTGCGCCGCTACGTGCACCTGGGCACGGGGAACTACAACCCCAGCACCGCGCGCCAGTACACCGATTTCGGCCTGCTCACGGCGAACGAGGAGGTTTGCGCGGACGTGAACGAGGTGTTCAAGCAGCTCACCGGGCTGGGCCGCGCCGGCAGGATGAAGCACCTGTGGCAGTCGCCCTTCACGCTGCACAAGCGCATCCTCGCCGCGATCCGCAACGAAGCGCGGCTCGCCGCCGAAGGCAAGGAGGCGCGCATCATCGCCAAGATGAACGCGCTGCTCGAGCCGCAGATCATCGAGGAGCTGTACCTCGCGTCCGCCGCCGGCGCCAGCATCGATCTCGTGGTGCGCGGCGTGTGCGCGCTCAAGCCCGGCATCGAGGGCCTGTCGCAGAACATCCGCGTGCGCTCGGTCGTCGGGCGGTTCCTCGAGCATTCGCGCGTGTTCTACTTCCAGAACGGCGGCGCGGATGACGTGTATCTCGCGAGCGCCGACTGGATGGACCGCAACTTCTTCCGCCGCATCGAGCTGTGCTTCCCGGTGCTCGACCCCGCGCTGAAGCGCAGGGTCATCCGCGAAGGCCTGCTGCCCTACCTGGAGGACAATTGCCAGGCCTGGGAAATGCGTGCCGAAGGCACCTACGAGCTGCTCAAGCCGCGCCGCGGCAAGCGCCGCGCGGCGCAGGAAGAGCTGCTGCTCGCGCTGGCGGCGCCCAGCTAGTGGAGAGCCGCCACAAAAAGAAGCCGCTGCTGGCGCGGCCGTTCATCGCGCTGCGCCTCTCCCTGCGCGGCCTCGCCGCCGCGTGGCGCCACGAGGTGCCGTTTCGCCTGGAAGTATTGGCGGTTATGGTGCTCGCGCCGGTCGGCATGTTTCTGGGGCAAACCGCGGTGGAGCGCGCCCTGCTGCTGGGCAGCCTGCTGCTGGTGCTGCTGGTGGAGCTGGTGAACTCGGCGATCGAAACCACGCTCGACCGCATCTCGCTGGAGGACCATCCGCTCGTCGCCCGCGCGAAGGACATCGGCAGCGCGGCGGTGTTCGTCGCGCTGGTGAACGCCGCGGCGGTGTGGCTGCTCATCCTGCTCGCCTGACGAGCCAGGCGATCGCGCACACGCCGGCGGCGGCAAGCGGCGCGAAGACGAGCGGCAGCGGCAGCCGCGCGGCGAGCGGCACGAGCGGCAGCGCGGCGGCCGCCTGCCAGGGTAGCCGCCCGTTCAGCACCGCGCCGGCGGCGAGCACGGAGGCGGCGACGCCGCTGGATAGCGTGAACGAGGCGCCCGCCGAAAGGCCCCTTCCGTACAGCATCGCGAGCAGCACGAAGCCGCCGCTTGAAGCGGCGAGCGCGAAGGCGGGCAGGTCGAAGCGCCAGGAGAAGGCCCAGCTACCCACCCCGAGCGCCGCGCCCAATGCGATCCCCGTGGCGCCGGCGCGGACCGGCTCGTCGAGCGACAGCACCGAGCCGGCGACCACCAGCGCGGTAAGCGCAGCGATGCCGACCGCGTAAAGCGCGAGCACCTGCGGCGGCTTGCCGCCGAGCATCCTGAAGTAAACCCAGAACGCCGCCATGCCGAAAGCGATGCCGAGCAGCACGCCGGCGGCGCGCGTCGGCCGGAAGGCGGCGTCGGTGAGCGCGCCGAATGCCGCCGCCGCGGCGAGCGTGATGAGCGCGCGCTCCTGGAAGTCGAGCCGGCCGGCGAGGTAGAGCGCCGCGAAAATCCCGGCGGCGACGGCGAGGCCGGCAAGCCGCAGCGGCTGTAGCAGGAGCGCGGCGGCGAGCCCGGTGAAAAACGGCGCTGCGCCGTACTGCACGGCCGGCTGGGCAAGCAAGGCCTTCACCTGCGCGAGCAGCGCTTCCACCCTAGACGCGCGCCACCCGTATCACGCCCTTCACCTCGCGCACCTGCGCCAGCGCCCGCCTGAGCTGCGCCATGTTGCCGACGTCGAAGGTGAAGCGCATGAAGGCGAGCTCGTCGCGGCTGTTGGTGCGCACCGCGGTGACGTTGATCTTCTCGCGCGCCAGCGCGTCGCCGATGTCGCGCAGCAGGCCGCGCCGGTCGGTGGCGCTCACCGCCATGTCGACGGCATAAGCTGCCTCGCCCGAGCCCCCGCTTTCTCCCCACCCCGCTTCGATCAGCCGCTCGGCATGCGCCTCGGCGAGGCGCTTGAGGCTCGCGCAATCCTCGCGGTGCACCGAGACGCCCTTGCCGCGCGTGACGAAGCCGCGGATCGGGTCCGGCGGCACCGGCTTGCAGCAGCGCGCAAGCTGGGTGAGCAGGCTGTCCATGCCGACCACCAGCACGCCCGCCTTTGCATTCGGCTTGCTTTTCCTTTTTTGCTGGATCTTCTCGTCGGGCTCCTGCGCGCCGCGCAGCGCGGTCTCGAGCTGGCGCAGGTTGACCTCTTCGCGCGCCACCGCGGCGAACAGGTCCTCGGGCTGCTTGAAGCCGAGCTTGCCGGCCAGCCCGTCCAGGCTTGCCTGCGCGCCCTTGCGCTTGAGCAGCTTTTCCACCCGCGCGCGGCCGGCGGCGACGGTCTGCTGCACCGCCTGGGTGTTGAACCACTGGCGGATCTTCTGGCGCGCGCGATGGCTGCGCACGAAGCCGCGCTCCGCGTTGAGCCAGTCGCGCGAAGGCCCGCCGCTCTTCGCGGCGACGATCTCGACCCGCTGGCCGCTGGCGAGCGGCGTGTCGAGCGTCGCCATGCGCCCGTCGACGCGCGCGCCGCGGCAGCGGTGGCCCAGGTCGGTGTGCAGCGCGTAGGCGAAATCGATCGGCGTGGCGCCGGCCGGCAGGTCGATCACCTTGCCCTGCGGCGTGAGCACGTAGACCGCGTCGTCGGGCGCCTGGCGCGCCTTGGACCAGTCCGCCACCTCGTCGCGCCACGCCAGCAGCTCGCGCAGATAGGCGATCTTCTCCTCGAACTGCCGGGAGGTCTTCGCCTTTTCCTTGTACTGCCAGTGCGCGGCCACGCCGTATTCGGCCTGGCGGTGCATCTCCTCGGTGCGAATCTGCACCTCGAGGGTTTTGCCGCCCGGGCCGACCACCGCAGTATGCAGCGACTGGTAGAGGTTGCCCTTGGGCCGCGAGATGTAGTCGTCGAACTCCTTGGAAATCGGCTGCCAGAGGTTGTGCACCACCCCGAGCGCGGTATAGCAATCCTTCACCGCCGGGACGATGACGCGCAGCGCGCGCACGTCGTACAGCTCCGAGAAATCCAGGCCCTTGGTGCGCATCTTGTTCCAGATGGAGTAGATGTGCTTGGGCCGCCCGGTCAGCACGCCCTTCACCCCCGCCGCCTGCAGCTCGTGCTCGAGCGTGGCGATCGCGCGCGCGATGTAGCGCTGCCGCTCCAGGCGCTTCTCGTCCAGCATCTGCGCGATGCGCTTGTAGAGCTCGGGCTCGAGGTAGCGGAACGACAGGTCCTCCAGCTCCCACTTCAGCTGGAACACGCCCAGGCGGTTGGCGAGCGGCGCATAGATGTCCAGCGTCTCTTTTGCGTACCCGATGCGTTCGGGCGTTTCGTGCTTGGAGAACCAGCGCAAGGTCTGCGTGCGGCTGGCAAGGCGTATGAGCACGACCCGCACGTCCTCGACCATGCCGAGCACCATCTTGCGCAGCACCTCGTTCTGCTCGCCCGGGGTGTCGCGGGTGGCCACGCGCAGCCGGTAGAGCTTTTCCACCCCCTCGGCAAGCCCGGCGATCTCGGCGCCGAACCCCTCGGCCAGCTTCTCCGTGCCGTCGAGGTACTTGGGCGCGGCGAACAGGATGCCGGCGGCGCGCCCCGCGGCGTCCAGCCCGACCGCGGCCAGGCCGGCGCCCACGCCCAGCGCGTGCGTCCACGCCGGCTCGCCGGTGGACAGCTGCTGCCCCGCGTAGAGCGGCTCGGCGAATTCGAGCGCGCGCGCCAGCACCTCGCGCTCGGCGCCCGCCAGCCCTTCGGCGAGCGGCCCGAGCGCGGCGGCGCCGCTCTGCGGATGCAGCTGCACGACCGTGACCATGCGGTATTTTACGGTTCATGGGCTGGCTCACGGAATGGCGCCGCAAGCGCGTGCTGCAAAGGCATTCGCTGGACGAAGCCCTGTGGCGCCGCGCGACCCGCGGGCTCGCCTTCCTTCCGGATTCGCGCAAGCTGAAAGACCTCGTGCTGCTGTTCCTGGCCGACAAGCAATTCGCCGGCGCGCACGGCATCGAGGTCACCGACGCGATGCGCGTCGCCATCGCGGCGCAGGCCTGCCTGCCGATCCTCGAGCTCGGCCTGGACTGGTACGCGGGCTGGCACGGCATCGTGGTCTATCCGGGCGACTTTCGCGTGCGCCGCAGCGAGGTCGACGAGGCCGGCGTGGTGCACGAGTGGAACGACGACCTTGCCGGCGAGGCCATGCCCGGCGGACCGGTAGTGATCTCCTGGGATGCGGCGGCGCACGACCTGCACATGAACGTGGTGATCCACGAGTTCGCGCACAAGCTCGACATGGTGAACGGCCCGGCCGACGGCCGCCCGCCGCTGCACCCGGGGATGGACCCGCGCGCCTGGGCGGCGGCCTTCGAGGCGGCGTACCAGGGCTTTTGCGATGCGCTCGAGCGCGGCAAGGACACGTGGCTGGACCCTTATGCCGCCGAGCACCCCTCGGAATTCTTCGCCGTGATCAGCGAGGCGTTCTTCGAGGATCCCGCCGAGACCAGGCGGCGCTATCCTGCCGTCTACGAGCAGCTGAAGCTCTTCTATCGCCAGGATCCGGCATGAGCGCCGCGCTACGGTTCCAGGATCGCGAGATCGCGCCGCAAGCGTTCGACGACGCGGTGCGCCGCGTGGCGGGCGGCTTGGAGCGCCTGGGAATCGGCGAGGGCGACGTGGTGGGCATCATGCTGCACAACGTGCCGGCCTTCCTCGAGTCCATGCGCGCCGCGCGCATGCTCGGCGCGTTCTTTTGCACCATCAATTGGCACTACCGCTCGGAGGAGGCCGGCTGGATCCTTCGCGACAGCGGCGCCAAGGCGCTGGTCATCGACCCGGCGCTGCACGCGCAGATCGCGCAGGCAGTGCCGGAGCGATTGCCGATCGTCGATGGCGCCGATTGGGAAGGCTGGCGCGGTGCACAGCCCGCATGGCAGGGCGCCGAGCGCCGGCCCGGCACGCTCATGCCGTACACGTCGGGCACCACCGGCCGTGCCAAAGGCGTGCGCCGGCTGGCGCCTCCGGCGGCTCAGGCCTATGCAGGGCTGCTGCAACAGGTGCTTGGCATCGAGCCCGGCATGCGCGCGATCCTGTCTGCGCCGCTCTATCACAGCGCTCCGGCCGGCTACGGCCTGCAGGCGTCATTGCATGGCGAGCTCCTGGTGCTCGAAGAGCGGTTCGACGCCGAGCGCACGCTGGCGCTGATCGAGCGGCATCGCCTGACGCATGCCTATCTCGTGCCGACCATGTACGTCAGGCTGTTGCGCCTGCCCGCATCGGTGAAGGACAAGTACGACCTCTCCTCCATGCGCTTTGTGGCATCGACCGGCTCGCCGTGCCCGGCCGAGCTCAAGCGCGCGATGATCGACTGGTGGGGGCCGGGTTCTACGAGAGCTACGCCGCAAGCGAGATCGGCTATGTCACCCTCGTGTCGTCGCAGGAAGCCCTGCGCAAGCCGGGTAGCGCCGGTCGGCCTGTGGGCGGCGCTTCGATCCGGATCCTGGATGCCGACGGGCGGGCAGTGCCGCAGGGCAAGGTGGGCCTCGTCTACTGCCGCCAGCCGGCGTTTCCGGACTTCACCTATAACAACAATCCGCAGGCTCGCGCGCGGCTGGAGCGCGAGGGCCTGTGCACGCTCGGCGACATGGGCTTCGTCGACGAGGAGGGCTACCTGTACCTCTGCGACCGCGCCGCCGACATGGTGATATCCGGCGGCGTGAACATTTATCCCGCCGAAATCGAAGCGGTGCTCATGCTGATGCCCGGAGTGCGCGACTGCGCGGTGTTCGGCATTCCGGACGAGGAGTTCGGCGAGGCGCTCGCGGCCGCGGTGCAACCGGACCCGGGGATCGAGCTCCAGGCAGAAGCCGTGCGCGATTACCTCGCAGCACGCATCGCCGCGTACAAGGTGCCGAAAGTCGTCGCCTTCCACGGCGAGCTGCCGCGCGAGGACAGCGGCAAGATCTTCAAGCGCCGGCTGCGCGACCCCTACTGGGAAAACTCCGGCCGACGCATCTAGGCCCCGGCGTCATTGCGGGGTTTTCGCGACGATGTCGGCTTCCAGGATCGCGCGCAGCTCGGGCGTGACGCGCGGCTCGCCGCCGAACCACTTGCGAAATCCGAACCCCGCCTGCTGCAGCAGCATGCCCAGGCCGTCCACCGTGCGGTGGCCGCGTTTGCGGGCCGCCGCGAGCAGGCCGGTCTCGAGGGGCACATAGATCACGTCGCAGACCACGGCGCGCGGCTTGAGCGGCGCGAGGTCGACCATGAGCGGCGCCTTGCCGGCAAGGCCGAGCGAGGTGCAATTCACCAAAAGGTCCGCATGCGGCAGCAGGCGCGGCATCTCGTCCGGGGAATGCACGTGCACTCCGGGGGCGAAGCGCCGCGCCAGCTCTTCGGCGCGCGCCGCCGTGCGGTTGACGAGGTGGACTTCGACGCCGCGCTGCTTAAGCGCGTAGAGCGCGGCGCGCCCGGCGCCGCCGGCGCCCAGCACCAGGGCGCGGCAGCCGGGAACCCGCCAGCCCGGGGCGCGGTCGTCCAGGTTGGCGATGAAGCCGTGCACATCGGAGTTACCGCCCATCAGCCGGCCGTTTTCCAGCCACAAGGTATTCACCGCGCCGACTGCCTCGGCGTCGGCATCGCGCGCCGCCACCGCCCGGAACGCGGCTTCCTTGTGCGGCACGGTGACATTGCCGCCGACGTAGCCGTTGGCCGCGAGGTTGGCCACGAATCCGTTGAAAGCCTCGGGGGTCAGGTCCTTCAGCTCATAGCTCCCCGGGATGCCGAGCGCCTTCAGCCAGTAGTTGTGGATCATCGGCGAGCGCGAGTGCGCCACGGGATGGCCCATGACGCACGCGCGACGCAGCGGGGTGCCCATTGCTGGGTATATTAGCGCGATGCATGCGCTCGCCCTTTACGACCGGCTGACCGAAGGCCGCGGCCGCTTCCTGCGCGTGGACGAGCTTTGCCGGCGCGCGGGCGAAGCCGGGGTGCTTCCCTCGGCGCAGGAACTGGCGCGGGAAGCCGCGCTGCCTCAGCGCAGCAAGCAAGGCCTGGAGAAGAAGCAGGGCGAGTTCCTCGCCGAAATCCTCGGCGATCCCGTCGCGGGCACGCACCTTTGCCATGCCATGCTGCTTCCTTCAGAGAAAGCCAAAACCAGCCTTGCGGATTTCGACCGCAGCGGGGAAATTCGCCTGCCCGGCGCGCACTTGAAACGCGTGGGAAAAGCTGCGGTGCTCACCATGGGCAACCCGCGCTACCTCAACGCCGAGGACGAGTCGACCATCGAAGGCATGGAGACCGCGGTCGACCTCGCGCTGCTAGATCCGAAGACCGAGGTGTGCGTGCTGCGCGGCGAGGTGGTCACGCACACCAAGCACGCCGGCAAGCGCATCTTCGGCGCCGGCATCAACCTGACGCATCTCTACGAAGGCAGGATCCGCTACCTGTGGTACCTGATGCGCGATCTGGGGTTCGTCAATAAGATGTTCAGGGGCTTGGCCAAACCCGACGTCTCCCCTGAAGTGGATTCCATTGAAAAGCTGTGGATCGCCGCGGTCGAGGGCTTCGCCATCGGCGGGCACTGCCAGATCCTGCTCACCATGGACTACATCATCGCGGCGCAAGACGCCTACCTCACGCTGCCAGCGCGCAAGGAAGGCATCATCCCCGGCGCCTCGAACCTGCGCCTGCCGCGCTTTGTCGGCGACCGCATCGCGCGCCAGGCCATCATGGCCGAGCGGCGCATCGACTGCGCCAGCCCGGAAGGCCGCATGATTTGCGACGAGATCATTTCCCCCGGGGAAATGGATGACGCGATCCGGAAAACAGTGGAGAAGCTCACCGGCTCCGGTGTAGTGAGCGCCGCGGGCAACCGGCGCGCCTTCCGCGCGGGCGAGGAGCCGCTCGATGTCTTCCGGCGCTACATGGCGGTGTACGCGCGCGAGCAGGCATACTGTCACTTCAGCCCGGCGCTGATCGCCAACCTCGAGAAGAACTGGAAAGCCAAATGAGAATCCTGGTCCTGCACGGCCCCAACCTCAATCTCTTCGGGCGCCGCGAGCCGCATATCTACGGCACCACCACGCTGGCGGAAATCAACGACAAGCTGCAGGCGCTGGCGCGCGAGCTGAAGGTCGAGCTGGTTGCGTTCCAGTCCAACCACGAGGGCGAGCTGGTGGGCATGCTGCACAAGCACATGGACGACGCGCAGGGCGCGCTCATCAACCCGGCCGGGCTCACCCAGTACGGCGTGTCGCTGCACGATGCCATCAAGGCGATGCCGTTTCCGGTGATCGAGGTGCACATGTCGAACATCGCGGCGCGCGAGGAGTGGCGCCACCACTCCATCATCGCGTCGGCCGCCAAGGGCACGGTGCAGGGCCTGGGCTGGCGTTCCTATACCGCCGCGCTGCGCGCGCTCGCTGAGATCGTCCGGGAATCCACCGCGTCGCGCGCGTGACACAGCAATACCGCGGCGTGCTGTTCGACCTGCTGACGGCGCTGCTCGATTCATGGACGGTGTGGGACCGCGCCGCGGGCAGCCGGGATGCGGGACGCCGCTGGCGAGCCGCCTACCTCGAGCTCACCTACGGCTGCGGCGCCTACCGGCCCTACGAGACGCTGGTGCGCGAGGCGGCCGTGGCGAGCGGACTTTCCGCCGCCTGCGCCGATGCGCTGGAAGCGGCGTGGGACGATCTCGCGCCCTGGGACGACGCGCCTGAGCTGCTCGCGCAGCTCGCCGGGCGCTACCGCCTGGGAATCGTGACCAACTGCTCCGAGCGTCTCGGACGGCGCGCGGCCTCGGCGCTCGGTATCCCGCTCGATGTCGTGGTCACCGCCGAGCGCGCCGGGTACTACAAGCCCGACCCGCACCCCTACCGGCTGGCGCTCGCCGAGCTCGGCCTGCCCAGCACAAGCGTGGCCTTCGTTGCCGGCTCCGGGTTCGACCTCATCGGCACCGCGGCGCTCGGCATGCCGACGCTGTGGCACAACCGCGCCGGCATTGCGAAGCCGGCGCAGGCGCCGGCGCCGCTCGCCGAGCGACGCACGCTGCGCGAGCTGGCCGGCTTTCTCCATTGACCGGCATGGCGAATCTCGAGACGCTGGACACGCCGAGCCTGGTGCTCGATCGACGGCGCGTGGAAGCCAACGCGGCAAGGCTTGCGCGGCACCTGGAAGGCCTCGGCGTGCCGCTGCGGCTGCACGTCAAGACCGCGAAGTCGCTGGACGTCGTCGGGCTGGTGCTGCAGGGTGGCAAGGCGCCGATCACGGTCTCCACGCTGAGGGAGGCGGAAGTTTTCTTCGAGGGCGGCTATCGCGACATCCTCTATGCCGTGGGCTTCACGCCGGCCAAGCTGGCGCGGGCCCGCGCGCTCGCGGCGCGCGGGGCGCGCCTTACGCTCACCGTGGACAGCGTGGAAGCGGCGCGCGCCATTTCGGGCTTCCCCGTGCTGATCGAGATCGACACCGACGGCCACCGCTGCGGCGTGCAGCCGGATTCCACCGCGCTGGTGGCGATCGCGGCAGCGCTGCATGAGGCCGGCAATGAGGTCGCCGGGGTCATGACGCACGCCGGCGACTCCTACAACTGCCGCAGCGTGGATGCGATTCGCGCCATTGCCGCACGCGAGCGCGACGGCGCGGTGGCGGCGGCCTCGCGCCTGCGCCGCGCCGGCTTCGACGCGCCCGTGGTGAGCGTGGGATCGACGCCGACGGCCACCTATGCCGAGGACCTGGCGGGCGTGACGCTGTCGGTGCTGGGCAGCGTCATCGGCCAGGCCGACAAGGGCTGGATCATCGTCGACGCCGGATGGATGGCGATGTCCCGCGACCGCGGGACCGCCAAGCAGCCGCTCGACCAGGGCTACGGCGTCGTCTGCGATATCGAAGGCCGGCCGATCGACGACCTGATCGTGGTCGATATCCACCAGGAGCACGGCATCATCGCCGATCGCCACGGACGGCCGCCGCCGGCGCTCGCGGTCGGCACGCGGGTGCGCATCCTGCCCAACCACGCCTGCGCCACGGCCGGGCAGCATGCCGCGTACCACGTCGTGGACGCGGGCCGCGCGGTGCAGGCGGTGTGGAGCCGGTTCGCGGGCTGGTAGGCGGCGCTCAGGCCGGGCGGCGCTCGAAGCGCCGGCTGTAAAGCGACATCGCAAAGCAGAACACGAAGTACACCGCCGCCGCGAAGACGTAGGCCTCGACGCCGAAGCCGGTCCACGCCGGGTCGTTCAGCGACACCTTGATGGTCGACAAAAGGTCGAACAGGCCGATGATCACCACGAGCGAGGTGTCCTTGAAAAAGCCGATGAAGGTGTTCACCAGCGGCGGCACGGAAATGCGCAGCGCCTGCGGCAGCACCACCTGCAGCGTCTTCTGCCAGTAGCTCAGGCCCAGGGCGTCGGCCATCTCGTACTGCGAGCGCGGGATGGCCTGCAGCCCGCCGCGCACTACTTCGGCGAGGTAGGCCGCCGCGAACAGGATCATGGCGATCTGCGCGCGCAGCAGCTTGTCGATCGACACGCCCGACGGCAGGAACAGCGGCAGCATCACCGAGGCCATGAAAAGCAGCGAAATGAGCGGCACGCCGCGCACCAGCTCGATGAAGCCCACCGCCATGCCCTGCAGCACCGGCATGCTCGAGCGGCGCGCCAGCGCGAGCAGGATGGCGAGGGGAAAAGCGCTGGCGAGGCCGAAGGTCGTCAGCAGCAGCGTAAGGATCAGCCCGCCCCAGCGCTCGTTCTCCACGTAGGGCAGCCCGGCCACCCCGCCCCACATCAAGAGCGCGATGCACGCCAGCCCGCCGGCCCAGACGAGCACCAGCCAGAGCCGCCAGAATCGCCGCATCATGGAAAACAGCCACAGACCGAGGAGAACGAGCGTCGCCGCGGCCGGGCGCCAGTGCTCGTCGTAGGGATAGGTGCCGAACAGGATGAAACGGTGCTTCTCGGCGATGAAGCCCCAGCAGGCGCCTTCGGCCGCGCGGCAGGCCTTCGAGTCGGGGCGCCACACCGCGTCGAGGAACGCCCAGTCGAGGAACGCGTGGGTCGCCTTGAACAGCAGCGCCAGGATGACGATCGTGGCGAGGCTGCTGGCCCACCCGGAGAACAGGTTGTCGCGCAGCCACTTCATCGGCGCATGACCCGCGCGTTGTACCAGTTCATGAAGCCGGAGATGGACAGGCTGATGGTGAGATACACCGCCATGATGATTGCCACGCCCTCGATCGCCTGCCCGGTCTGGTTCATGGTGGTGTTGGCGATCGACACCAGGTCGGGATAGCCGATCGCCACCGCGAGCGAGCTGTTCTTGGTGAGGTTGAGGTACTGGCTCGCGAGCGGCGGCACGATCACGCGCACCGCTTGCGGCAGGACCACATGGCGCAACGCCTGGCCGCGCACCAGGCCCACCGCGTGCGCCGCCTGCCACTGACCGCGCCCGACCGCGAGCACCCCGGCGCGCACGATCTCGGCGATGAAGGAGGCGGTATAGATGGACAGCCCGAGCAGCAGCGTGGCGTATTCCGGCGAAAGCACCATGCCGCCGGTGAAGTTGAAGCCCTGCAGCACGGGCGCGCTGTCCAGGGTCGGCACAAAAATGCCCCTATTGGAAAGGAAAAACCCGGGTAAAGGCTCGAGGGCCGCGCGCGGATGCGGCAGCACCTCCGTGATGAGCGCATACCAGAAAAAAAGCTGCACCAGCAGGGGCGAGTTGCGCACGAACTCGACGTAGCCGCCGGCCAGTGTGCGCAGCAAAAAATTTTTCGACACGCGAAACAGCCCGACTGCCGCGCCCAGCAGCGTCGCGAGCACGATGCCGATGAGCGCCACGCTCAGGGTATTGCTCAGCCCGACCGCCAGGGCGCGCAGGTAGCTGTCCGAGGCGTCATAGCGCAAAAAGGCCGACTCGCCGATCTCGAACCCGGCCTCGCGCTGCAGGAAGGAAAAGCCGCTGGCGATGCGGCGGTCCTCGAGGTTGACCAGGGTGTTGTGCACCAGGGTGCCGACCACGAACAGCGCGACGGCGACCGCCGCTGCCTGATACGCTATCCGCCTCATCTTCCGGTAATCACCCATGACCGCCCGCAAGCTTACCCGCCAGGACCTGCGCGATGCCGCCGAGAAATTCAAGAACTGGGGCCGCTGGGGGCCGGAGGACGAGATCGGCACCCTGAACCACACCAAGCCCGAGGACATCGTGGCCGCCGCCCGGCTGGTGCGCAAAGGCAAGGTGATCTCGCTCGCGCTCAACTTCGACCAGAACGGCCCGCAGGGCGCGAAAAGCAAATACCCCTCGATGGGCCGCATCAACCCGCTGCACACCATGCTGCGCACCGGCACCGACGCCTATTCGGGCGTGCTCGACAAGCGCGGCATCCGCGCCGCCGACGACATGGTGGTGATGCCGCTGCAATGCGGCACGCAATGGGACGGCCTGGGCCACGTCTTCTACGAGAACTACATGTGGAACGGCTACGATTGCCGCGAGGTCACCTCGGCCGGGGCGCAGAAGTGCGGCATCGAGAAGACCAAGAACCGCATGGTCGGTCGCGGCGTGTTCCTCGACGTGCCGCGGGCGCTGGGCATGGATGTCCTGCCCGATGGCTATGCGATCACGAGCTCAGATCTCGACAGGACAGCTTCTTCTCAAAAAACGGAGCTCAAGAAAGGCGACTTCGTGATCGTGCGCACCGGCCAGATGGAGGCGAAGCTCGCCGCGGGGAGCTGGGACGGCTACCCGGGCGGCGACGCCCCGGGGTTTTCCTTCGAGACGCTCGAATGGATCCAGCGCACGCAGCTCGCTGCCCTTGCGAGCGACACCTGGGGCTGCGAGGTGCGGCCGAACGAAAGCGAGCCCGGCATCAACCAGCCCTGGCACTGGATCACCATCCCGATCATGGGCATGACCATGGGCGAGATCTTCTACGTCGCCGAGCTCGCGAAGGACTGCGCCGGCGACGGCGTCTACGAATTCCTGTTCGTCGCACCGGCGCTGCCCATCACCGGGGCGGTCGGCTCTCCCACCAACCCACTGGCGATCAAATGAAAAAGATCCTGCTCGGCATCATTGCGGCTTGCGTTTCTTCTGTTGCAGCTGCCCAGGCCTATCCCTCCAAGCCCATCCGCATCATGGTGGCGTTCCCGCCGGGCGGGCCCACCGACATCATTGCGCGCCTGGTGTCGCCGAAAATGAGCGAGCTCCTCGGCCAGCCGGTGGTGGTCGAGAACGTCACCGGCGCCGGCGGCAACATCGCCACGGCGCGCGTCGCCAAGTCCGATCCCGACGGCTACACCATCCTGCTGCATTCCTCCGGGTTCGCGGTGAACCCGGCGCTGTCGGCCAACGCCGGCTACGACCCGCAGAAGGACTTCGTGCCGGTGGCGATCGTGGCCTCGCAGCCCAACGTCATCATCGTCAACGCGAGCCTGCCGGTGAACACCCTTGGCGAGCTGCTCACGCTCGCCAAGCGCGAGAAGCTGGCGTACGCCTCGCCCTCGAGCGGCACGACCCCGCACCTAACCGCCGAGAACCTGTTCAAGGTGCGCGCCAAGGTGGACATTACGCACGTGCCGTTCAAGGGCGCCGGCCCGGCGGTGACCGCGGTGCTCAGCGGCCAGCCGCCGATCGGCTCGGCCGCGGGCTCGGGGCCCATGCCGCACATCAAGTCCGGCAAGCTGCGCGCGCTCGCCGTCTCCTCGGGCCGACGGCTGCCTTCGCTGCCGGACGTTCCCACGCTCACCGAGCTCGGCTTCACCGGCATGGAGGACTACACCTGGGTAGGCTTGTTCGTGCCGGCCGGCACGCCGCGCGAGGTGGTGCAGAAGCTCAACGACTCGGTGCTGCGCGCCGTGCAGGCCCCCGACCTCAAGCAGCGCCTGGATCAGCTCGCCTTCGAAGTCACCGCCGCGCCGCTCGACCAGACGACCGACTACCTGCGCTCGGAGCTCGTGAAGTGGGCGAAGGTGGTGAAGGACACGGGCGCCAAGGTCGATTAGTTCCAGCTCAGCCGCCACACCACGTTGCCGACATCATCGGCCGCGAGCAGCGCGCCGCGCCGGTCGAGCGCCACGCCGACCGGGCGGCCGTAGGCTTCGCCCGCAGGGCTGAGGAAGCCCCATAGCACCTCGACCGGCAGGCCGGAAGGCCTGCCGTTCTCGAAGCGCACGAACACCACGTTGTAGCCGCTGGGCGGGCTGCGGTTCCACGAGCCGTGCTGGCCGATGAACGCGCCGTCCTTCGAGAAGGCGAGCCCGAGCGGCGCTACGTGCGCGCCGAGCGCGTAGTCAGGCTTCAGCGCCTGCGCCACGAGGTCCGGTCGCTGCGGCGCGACGCGCTCGTCGACGTGCTGGCCGAAATAGCTGTAGGGCCAGCCGTAGAAGGCGCCGTCGCGCACCCGGGTCAGGTAGTCGGGCACGAGGTCGCTGCCGATCTCGTCGCGCTCGTTCACCACGGTCCACAGCGTGCCGCTGTGCGGCTCCCAGTCCAGGCCGTTCGGGTTGCGCAGCCCCGTGGCCATGACGCGATGGCGGCCGCTCGCGATGTCGACTTCCCAGATCGCCGCGCGCCCCGCTTCTTCTTCCATGCCGTGCTCGGCGACGTTGCTGTTCGAGCCGACGGTCACGTAGAGCTTCTTCCCGTCGCGGCTCGCGATCAGGTTCTTGGTCCAGTGGTGGTTGCGCGGACCGGCGGGCAGGTCGACCAGTTTCGTTCCTGATCCGCCAATCCGCGTTTGACCCGTCTTGTAGTTAAATCGAACGATCGCATCGGTATTCGCCACATACAGCGCGTCGCCGACGAGCGCCATGCCGAAAGGCGAGTTCAGGCCCTCGAGTAATGTCGAGCGCGTCTCGGCCACGCCATCGCCATCGGCATCGCGCAGCAGCGTGATGCGATTGGCGCTCGGCACGGCCGCGCCGGCCTTCTTCATGATGAGCTTCATCGCCCAGCCGCGGATGCCCTTCTCGTCCTCAGGCCGCGGCGGGGCGTTGGTCTCGGCGACCAGCACGTCGCCATTGGGCAGGACATGCAGCCAGCGCGGATGATCCAGGCCGCGCGCGAAGGCAGTTACGCGGGTGCCCGTCGCCGAGCGCGGCTGCGCCCCTTCGGGCCAGCCGATTGCAGGCGCGATGTCGACCGTCGGGATAAGCGACTGCACGGGCGGCGGCAACGCCGGATCCGGCCCCATGCCCGCGCTAAGCGGCAGGCGCGCGGTATCGGCGCAGCCGGCCAACCCCAAGATGAGAACCAGCCGGAAAAGCCGCAGCATCGGCGCCCCGCAAAACCGATTAGATGCTGCGAGGCGCTATTTAGTGCCGCGGTTCTTGGCGTAACCCAGTCGCGCGCCGAACAGGACGGCGCCGATGCCGGCGAGCGTGACACTGAGCAGCGTTCCGAGCTGGTAGTGGTCGCCCGCAAGCAGGAAGCCCGAGCCTGCCGAGAGGAGCGCGAGCACGGCGCCCAGCCTCATTTCGGCCCTTTTTGCGATGCGCGCGCAGACGTAGCCGCCGAGGACGGAGAACGCGAGCCCGATCAGCGTGGCGGCGTAGAACGGCCAGGAATCGGTGGCCGAGAAGTCCGCTGCCGCGACGATCTCCTCGGCGCTCGCGCCGGAGGCGCCCAGCGCGATGCCGTAGGCCACCATGAAGGCCAGGAGGGCGGCGAAGGTGCCGCCGATGTCGGTCGCGAGGCCCAGCGCCACGGCTTTGAGCGCCGAGCCTGCGCCGGCGGGAAGATCCTTGAGTGCCGCCTGGGGCGGCGCGTACGGGTTCGGCGCGCTCACGCCTGCATGCTTTCGCGCGCGAGCTCCAGCCAACCGCGCTGCGCGTCGCGGTAATGCGTAGGCTGGCGCTCGGCATTGCGCAGCATGCGGCGGAACACCTCCTGCGCGTCGTCGGCGCGTCCCAGCCGGCGCAGCAGGGCGCCGTAGCGCCAGCGCCCTTCCTCACCCGGGTAGGTATCGGCCAGGAGCTTGAGCTCGGCAAGCGCCTCTTCCGGCCGGTTCGCCCCTTCGAGCGCCCGCGCAATGACGAGGCCGACTTCCGGCGCGCGATACGCGGGGTGGCTGACGCGCAGCTTTTGCGCCACGCCCAGCGCTTCGTCGAATTTCCCGGCCTGCAACAGCGCCCCCGCCAGGCCATGGCGGATGTCCGGGTCCGTCTCGTGCACCCCGGTGAGGCAGCTGCGATAGAGCGCGGCGGCATCCTGGTGCATGCCGTGCTCCATGCATTCGCGCGCCAGGCGTACGCGGTTCTCCACGCTGCCGCAGGCTTCCACGTCCGCCACCGCGGCGCGCAGGTCCTTGTCCGGATCGAAGGCCTTCGCGATCGCCCGCACCGCCTTCTCGGCGCTGCGGCTTTCGCGCGAGGTGGGGAACACCTCGACGAAGTAGTACAGCACGCAGCCCATCACCGGGAATCCCATGATGACGAACAGCCACCAGTACGCGCGGCCGGTCTTGAGCGCGTGGTAGGCGAAGCACAGCTGTATTGCCAGGACCAACCCGCCGATGAGCGGCATGGCGCCCTCCCTTTCTTATGCCCTCAAAATTACGCCCGGGGAGGGACGGGCGCAAATCAAGCTTCGACAGGAGTGAGAATTTTTCCCTGTTTGCCTAGCGAATCGGTGGCGCATACATCAAACCGCCCTGGTTCCAAAGGCGGTTCAGGCCGCGCTCGAAGCCCAGCGGCTTCAGGTTGGCCTCGAAGCTCTCGGCGTAGTTGCCGACCAGGCGGATGATGTTCACCGCCCAGCGGTTGTCGAGGCC
>CBDDSA010000169.1:0-10872 GCA_965233185.1 uncultured bacterium | reverse complement strand
CGCCGCCTCCGCTTTGTTCTTCGTTTTCATGTCCAAACCCCGATGTTATGCCGACATCGGAGTAACGCATGACGACGTATTCGGTTGTCATGTGGTTAGGTAATTCTCAATAGTACAGCACTTGGATTCTAGCGAGGAGAGCTACGTAGTAAGCCCACGGGCAACAGATCATTGATAGATCGTAAATTGATTTGTGACGATCAGCGTCTCTTAAGCTGAAGATTTTAGTTCAGCGCTGAACGCTTTCAAATGGCGCTATATTTGCGGCCTCCGGCATTGGAGTTTCACTTTCAGGGGCAGCTCAGAATGATTCGCATGTTTGTAGGTTACGACCCGCGGGAAGCGGTTGTTTACCATGTCTGCGTTAATAGCGTCATCCGCCATGCGTCAGAGCCTGTTGCGTTCATACCACTTGCACTACGTAATTTGGGGAGGTACGTCGAGCGACACAGCGACGGAAGTAATCAATTCATATATAGCCGTTTTTTGGTGCCGTTCCTCATGAACTACACGGGGTGGGCACTTTACGTTGACGGTGACATGCTCTTGCGAAGCGATATCGCTGAGCTCTGGGGGATGCGCGATGAGAGCAAGGCAGTATTGTGCGTCCACCAAGACTACCGCACGAAGATGCGTGAGAAATACTTAGGTGCAAAGAACGAGGACTACCCTCGGAAGAACTGGTCCAGTGTTGTATTGTGGAACTGCGCGCATCCGGAGAATCGCCGGCTTACCCCCTCGTTCGTCGAAGCGGCCACCGGAGCCCAACTGCACCGCTTCACGTGGCTCGCGGACGAGCTCATCGGAAAGATCCCCAAGGAATGGAACTGGCTACCCGATGAGTTCGGCCCCAACGATAAGGCCAAGCTGCTGCATTGGACACTCGGTGCGCCGAGCTTCCATGAGTTCGCCGATGCTCCGATGGCAAACGAGTGGCACAGGGAGCGGGCCCTCATGGATTACTGCCTCCAGCGCAACACCAAAGGTCTCTGATCCGGCACCTGCGGCTTGACGGGCGCGGTGCGGCGTTCATCTGCCACGCCGAGCCGATCCCGTAGTTAAGTAGAATGTTTCGGTGAAGACGAAGGCACCTCCTTGAGCCTCGTTCCAGTCATTTTGTGCGGCGGCTCAGGCACCCGGCTGTGGCCGCTGTCGCGCACGCTGCTTCCGAAGCAATTCCTTCCGCTGGTCGGAGAAAGGACTTTGCTGCAGGAGACGGCGCACAGGCTGGCCGGCCTCGATGCCGATCCCATAGTCCTCGTCTCGCACGCCGAGCACCGCTTTCTGGCAGCGGAGCAGCTGGGGCAGATAGGCATGCCAGCGGGCATCCACCTGCTCGAGCCGGCTGGCCGCAATACGGCGCCCGCGATTGCGGCGGCGGCGTTGAAGGTGTTGGAGAAGGACCGCGGTGCTACGCTGTTGGTGCTGCCTTCCGATCATGTAATCGTGGACGTCGGCCGATTCCACAAGGCTGTGCGCCTTGCAGCCGAGCTTGCAGCAAGGGGAAAGCTGGTTACGTTCGGTATTCAGCCCACGGTGCCTGCCACCGGATATGGCTACATCCGGCGCGGGGCGGAGGATCTGAAAGGTGCCTTCGCGGTCGCGGAGTTCGTAGAGAAGCCCGACGCGCGACGCGCCCAAGCGTATATCGATAGCGGCGACTACTACTGGAACAGCGGCATGTTCCTGTTCCGCGCGGACCGGTTCATCCAGGAACTCAAGCGGTTTCGGCCGGACATCCTTTCCAGTGTAGAGGACGCCATAGCCAAGGCGGCGCCGGATCTGGATTTCGTCCGGCTGGACGCCGAAGCGTTCGGGCGCTGCCCGGCCGAGTCGGTGGACTATGCCGTCATGGAGCGCACACGCGACGCGAGCGTGGTCGCCGCTGACATCGGCTGGAGCGACGTAGGCTCATGGAGCGCGCTGTGGGAATTGGATCCAAAAAATGCTGAGGGCAATGCCGTGCGCGGCGACGTCTATCTGAATAGGACGGCGAACAGCTATATCAGAGCCGAAGAACGGCTGGTTGCGGCGATCGGGGTGCGCGATCTGGTAATCGTGGAGACGGGAGACGCGGTGCTGGTCGCGCATAAGGACCACGCTCAAGACGTAAAGCAGGCGGCGGAACATCTCAAGGTCGCAAAACGCACGGAGCATGCCACGTCAGATCGGGTCTACCGCCCATGGGGGTATTACGAAAGCATCGATAGCGGCCCCGCTTACCAGGTCAAGCGTCTCATGCTCAAGCCCGGCGCCCGTATCTCGCTGCAGATGCATCGCCGCCGCGCGGAGCACTGGGTAGTGGTGGCAGGAAAGGCCAAAGTGGTCCGCGGCACCGAGGAACTGGTACTCGGACCCAACCAGTCCACCTACATCCCGAAAGAAACGCGTCATCGCCTGGAGAACGCGGGAACCGAAGCCCTGTTTGTGATCGAGGTGCAGTCCGGGGACTATCTCGGCGAAGACGACATCGAGCGCTTCGACGACGACTACCGGCGCGCTTGAGGCGTGCCCAGCCGCTTCAGCACCTGCTTCAGCCCGGCTTGCCATGACGGCAGGCGGATGTCGAACTTCTCGTCGAGCTTCGAGTTGTCCAGAACCGAATTGCGCGGCCGCCGTGCGGCCGTCTTGTAGTCCTCGCTTCCGATGGGCGCGAGATCTGCCGAAACCCCCTGCCCGGCAAAGATCGCCTGAGCAAAGCCGTACCAAGTGGTCTGGCCGGCAGCCGACAGATGGTAGGTGCCACAAAGGGCCGGGTCCTCAACCGCCCGACTGATCGCCCGGGGCAGGGCGTCTGCGATCATGAAGTTTGAGGTCGGCGCGCCAAATTGATCGTCGACCACGCGCAGCGGCTTGCCGGAGGCGGCCATCCGCAGCATGGTTAGGAGAAAGTTCTTGCCGCGGTCAGCGTAGACCCAGCTCGTGCGGAAAATGAGGTGCCGGCACCCGGTAGCGCGGATGGCCTCCTCGCCCGAGAGCTTGCTACATCCGTACAAGTTGACCGGATTGGGCGCGTCGGTTTCCACGTAGGCCCCCGGCTTTTTCCCGTCGAACACATAGTCGGTGGAGAAGTGGACCAGAAGTGCATTCTGGCTCGCCGCCTCATCGGCCAGCGCCGCAGGCCCGTCACGGTTGGTTGCGAAGGCGAGCGGCTGCTCGCTCTCGGCCTGATCCACTGCGGTATATGCGGCGGCGTTCACGATTACCGCCGGCCTGGCGGTGCGCAATGCATCGCGGATGCCAGCGGGCCGGGCGAGATCGAGTTGCTCGCGTCCCAGCACGATGACGTCGCCCAGGTTAGGCAGGGTCTCCCGGAGCGCCGAGCCGACCTGGCCGGTCGCCCCGGTCAGCAGGATTCTCACGCGTAAACCTCGGCTGCGGCCAGCAACGGCGCCGCAGCGTCCTTTGCAGAGAGAATCGGCGCGCCCTGCAGCGGCCACGAGATGCCGAGCACCGGGTCGTCCCAGCGGATCGCGCGCTCGTCCTGCGGAAGATAGTACTCGGTGGTCTTGTACAGGAAGTCGACGTATTCCGACATGACTAGGAATCCGTGGGCAAACCCGGGCGGAATCCATGCTATGCGCTTCGATTCCGCGTCGAGCGTGAAGCCGACGAATTTGCCGAAGGTCGGCGAACTCCGCCGAAGGTCGACGGCCACGTCGAACACCTCCCCCGCCGTGACGCGCACCAGCTTGCCCTGCGGACGGTGCAGCTGGTAATGCAGGCCGCGCAGCACGCCGCTGCGCGAGCGGGAATGGTTGTCCTGCACGAACTCCGCCTCCAGTCCGGTCGCTTCGCGAAACGTACGCTTATTGTACGGCTCGAGGAAAAAGCCCCGGTCGTCGCCGAATACCTTCGGCTCCAGCAGTAGCACTTCCGGTATCGAGGTGCGGCTGACCTTCACTAGAAAAGCTGCTCGTCCAGTATGCGCAGCAGATAGCGCCCGTAACCGCTTTTCGCGAGTGGCTCCGCCAGTCGTCTCATGTCCGCGGCGGTGATGAACTCCATGCGGTAGGCCACTTCCTCCGGACAGGCGATCTTCAAGCCTTGCCGCCGCTCGATGGTTTCGATGAAGTGCGCCGCCTCGAGGAGGGTATCGTGGGTGCCGGTATCCAGCCAGGCCATGCCACGGCCCATGGGGATGACTTCGAGCTCGCCGCGCGCAAGGTAGGCGCGATTGACGTCGGTGATTTCCAGCTCGCCGCGTGCAGACGGACGTAGCTTGGAAGCGATTTCTACGACCCGATTGTCGTAAAAATAAAGCCCCACGACGGCGTACCGCGATTTGGGCTGCGGCGGCTTCTCTTCGATGCTGACCGCCTTGCCGTCGGCGTCGAACTCGACGACACCGTAGCGTTCGGGGTCGTTGACCGGGTAGGCGAACACGGTCGCCCCGTTCTTTCGGCTGGCGCCGCGTGCAAGGAGCGCGGTGAGCTCGTGGCCGTGAAATATGTTGTCGCCGAGCACCAGCGCAACGGAGTCGTTGCCGATGAACTCGCGCCCGACGAGGAATGCCTGCGCCAGTCCCTCGGGCTTGGGCTGGATCGCATAGGAAAGGCGGATGCCCCACTTCTCGCCGTTGCCGAGGAGCGCCTGGAACCTGGGCGTGTCTTCGGGGGTAGAAATGACCAGGATGTCCCGAATCCCGGCGAGCATGAGTGTGGACAGGGGGTAATAGACGAGCGGCTTGTCGTATACCGGCAGCAGTTGCTTGGAGACGACCTGCGTGACCGGATAAAGCCGGGTTCCCGAGCCGCCTGCGAGAATGATTCCTTTCATGCCGCGCCGCGTGCCGCGTAATTGGCGGCCATCCACTGGCGGTAGGCGCCGCTGGTCACCTCTTGCGCCCACGGCTGATTGTCCAGGTACCAGCGAAGCGTTTTCTGCAATCCGCTCTCGAACGTTTCCGTGGGTTGCCAGCCCAGCTCGCGCCTGATCTTCGAGGCGTCGATGGCATAGCGGCGATCATGGCCGGGGCGGTCCTTCACGAAGTTGATGAGGTCGGCGTAGCGGCCTTGCTTGCGCGGGCGCAGGGAATCGAGGGATGTGCAAAGCGCGTTAACCAGGTCGAGGTTGCGTCGCTCGCTGTTGCCGCCGATGTTGTACGTTTCTCCCAGGCGCCCGCGTTCCAGCACCTGCCGCACCGCTTCGCAATGGTCCATGACGTAAAGCCAGTCGCGCACGTTGCCGCCGTCGCCGTACACCGGCAGCGGCTTGCCGGCCAGGGCCTGCTGGATCATTAAAGGGATCAGCTTCTCCGGGAACTGGTAGGGGCCGTAGTTGTTCGAGCAATTCGTCGTGAGCGTAGGCAGGCCGTAGGTGTGGTGATAGGCGCGCACCATGTGGTCGGCGGCCGCCTTGGAGGCCGCGTAAGGGCTGTTCGGGGCGAAAGGCGTAGCCTCGGTGAACGGCGGATCGTCCGAGCGCAGCGTGCCATAGACCTCGTCGGTGGAGACGTGCAGGAACCTGAAACCGTCGCCGTTTTTTCGATCTTTCCAAAAGGCGCGGGCCTCCTCCAGGAGACAGAACGTTCCCACCACGTTGGTCTGGACGAAATCGGCCGGGCCGCTGATCGAGCGGTCGACATGGCTCTCTGCCGCGAAATGCACGACGGCGCGGGGTTTATGTTGTTCGAGCAGGCGCTTGACCAGGGCACGGTCGCATATGTCGCCCTGGACGAAGACATGCCGGGGATCGCCGCGCAGTCCATCGAGGTTGCGCAAGTTGCCGGCGTAGGTGAGCTTGTCCAGGTTGACAATGCTCTCGCCGGTCGCGGCGATGGTGGAGAGCACGAAATTCGACCCGATAAAGCCTGCGCCTCCGGTGACTAGCAGCATGGCGGGATTATCTCATCGGCGCTTGCGGCTTCCGCGTGCGACGAGCGAGCAGCTTTCGCAGGCGCGAGGTCGTTTGCGCGCGATCGACCCGCGACGCCGCAACATCGAGGGCCAGCGCCTCCCAGTCGTCAACCGCGCGCGCCGGCGCCGCTGGGTCGGGCAAAAGGTCGTTCGATTCGAGGAACACCAGGCAGGAGCCGAGGGCCGTACGCTTGTTGCCGTCGACGAACGGGTGATTGCGGCAAAGGTAGAACAGATAGGCAGCCGCGATCTCGACGGCGTCCTTCATCAGCGGCTTACCGCCGAATGATGCCTGCGGGGCTGCTACGGCGGACTCCAGCAGGGCGATATCGCGTATGCCGGGCGACCCGCCATGCGCCCTCAGTACCTTTTCGTGAATTGCGAGAACGGCTTCGGTGACCAGGTGCCGGACAGCGGCACTAGGCAAGACGGCGGAAAAGCTCGCTGTTTGCGTCGATCAGCCGCTCGGCTCGAGCGCGGGCCTCGTCGGCATTGACGGTGGCCGTCATGGGCGTGATGACGATCGCGCCGCCCTCGTGGACGGTCACGTTGACCTGGTCGCCCGGCTTGAGGCCAGTCAGCTCGCGCAGCGTGGCATCGAAAATCAGCCCGTGCGAATTGCCCACCTTGGTGATGGTCTTGACCATGGCGGCAATGTAAAACGATGTTTAACAGGCGTCAAGGAGATCGGGCTGTGACCGGAATTGGTGCCCGAGGGATCCGGCTCTGACCGCGATTTGGAAAACGTGGTCTGTCCCTGATTCAGGCGGCGGCCCGGTCGGCGTACTGGGTGCGGTGCAGGCGCGCGTAGGCGCCGTCGCGGGCGAGGAGCTCGGCGTGGCGGCCGGCCTCGACGATGCGGCCGCGCTCCAGGACCACGATGCGGTCGGCGCGCTCGATGGTGGACAGGCGGTGGGCGATGACGATGGTGGTGCGGCCGCGCATCAGGCGCTCCAGGGCGGCCTGCACCTGGCGCTCGGACTCGGAGTCGAGCGCCGAGGTGGCTTCGTCCAGGATGAGGAGCGGCGCGTCCTTGAGGATGGCGCGGGCGATGGCGAGGCGCTGGCGCTGGCCGCCGGACAGGCGCAGGCCGCTCTCGCCGATCAGCGTGTTCAGGCCCTCGGGCAGCTCGCGGATGAAGCCCATGGCGTGCGCGGCTTCGGCGGCGGCGATCACGTCGGCTTCGCTCGCGCCCTGCAGGCCGCCGTAGGCGATGTTGGCGTAGATCGAGTCGTTGAACAGCACGATCTCCTGGCTGACCAGCGCGATGTTCGCGCGCAGGCTCTTCAGGGTGAGCGACTGCAGGTCGTGGCCGTCGAGCAGGATGCGGCCCGCGCTCGGGGAATAAAAGCGCGGCAGCAGGTTGACCAGCGTGGTCTTGCCGCCGCCCGAGCCGCCCACCAGCGCCACCGTCTCGCCCGGGCGCACGTGCAGGTTGATGTCGATGAGCGCGGGCTCGCTGCGCGTGGGATAGGTGAAGGACACGTTCTCGTAGGCCACTTCGCCGCGCGCGCGGGGCAGCTCGCGGGTGCCGCTGTCCTCCTCGACCGGGGTGTCGATCAGGCCGAACACGCTCTCGGCGGCGGCGAGGCCGCGCTGCAGCGGGCTGTTCAGCTCGGTGAGGCGCTTCATCGGGGAGAGGAGCATCAGCATCGCGGTCATGAACGAGGCGAACTCGCCCACCGAGACGCGCTGCTCGATCGACTGGTGCATGGCGATGTAGATGATGATCGCCATGGCGATGGCGGCCAGGATGTGGGTCACCGGCGTGGTGAGCGCCTCGGGCACCACCAGGCGCATGTGGAAGCCGCGCAGCAGGTCGCTCGCCTTGCGAAAGCGGCCCGACTCGTAGGCCTGGCCGCCGAAGATCTTCACCACCTTGTGCGCCTCGATGCTTTCCTCGAGCACGTGCACCAGGCCGCCCATGGCGCTTTGCGCGCCGCGCGCCATGCGCCGCAGCCGGCGCGACAGCAGCTTCACGAACCAGCCGATGAGCGGCCCGACCGCCAGCGCGATCAGCGTGAGCTGCCAGTTGAGGTAGAGCAGCCAGGCGAGCAGGCCGATGACCGCGATGGTGTCCTTCACGGCGATGGTGATCACCGTGGTGGCCGAGGCGGTCACGCCCGCCACGTCGTAGGCCACCTTGGACAGCAGCGCGCCGGAGCTCTGGTCGTCGAAGTAGCGCGCCGGAAAGCGCACCAGCTTGCCGAACATGGCGCCGCGCAGGTCGAGCACCACGCGATGGCCCACCCAGTGCATGCACCAGGACGAGCTGAACGTGAGGATGCCGCGCAGCACGAAAATGCCGATGAGCGCGGCCGCCATGGTAAGCGGCGAGAAGGCCGGCTCCTCGGTGCCGAAGCCGCCGTCGAGCAGGGGCTTGATGAGCGCCGGGAACAGCGGCTCGGTGGCCGCGGCGGCCATCATGCCCAGCGCCGCCAGCCCGAACATCTTGCGATACGGGCGCACGTAGGTGAGCAGGCGCAGGTAGAGCGCGCGGCTGTTCGGCTCGTGCATTTGCGGCATGCCGCATTGTAGGTTCAAATCCGCCACGTGATGCTCGACGCCGCGCGCTGGGCGGTGCTGGCGGCCGCCGCTTCTCTGCCGTTTTCGACCGCCCTCACCAACCTCGCGATGGTGGCGGCGCTGCTCGCGTGGATGCTTTCACGAGAATGGGTTCCGACCGCGCGCGCCATCGCGCAGCAACCAGCGGCGTGGACCGGGTGGCTGCTGTTCGCCGCGCTCGCCGCCGGCATCTCCTGGTCGCTTGCGCCGGAGGCGCAGGCCGCCGCGACGCTATGGAAGTATCGAGAGCTTCTGTTCTTCGGTCTCGTGATGTATCTCTTCGCCGACCTGCGCTGGCGCCAGCGGCTGCTGTGGGTGTTCTTCGGCGCCGCGCTCGTGCTGCTGGCGGTGTCCTATGCCGCCTGGTCCGGCCTGGTGCAGGCCGCGGACGCCGAGCAGGCGGCGTCCCAGGGCGCGGTGATGAACAAGAGCTCCATCACCCATTCCTTCATGATGAGCCTGCTTGCGTTCGTGGCCGCGATGGGTGCACTGCGGATGCGCAACTGGCCGCGCGCAGTGTTCGCCGTGATCGCCCTCCTCGCGGCGATTAACGTGCTTGCCGCCGTGCCTGGCCGTACCGGTTACGTCGTGCTTGCGGCGCTCGCCCTGTTCCTGGCGGTGCGCCGCTGGCGCTGGAAAGGTGTAGCGGGCGCCATGGTGGGGCTCCTCGTCATCGCCGCGGCCGCCTACCAGTGGGTGCCGTCGTTCGCCGCGCGCATCGATCAGACGGTCGCGGAGACGCGCGAGTACCAGGCCGCCCCCCAGGAAAGCTCCATGGGGTTTCGGCTGCATTATCTGAAGCGCTCGCTCCAGGCGGTGGCCGAGCGGCCGCTTGCCGGCGCGGGTACCGGGGGCTGGGGCGAGGCCTTCTATGAAGCAACGGTGAATGATCCGCCGTTCCTGCACGACCGCCGGCATACGCATCCGCACAACGAGTACCTGCACCTGGCGGTGCAACTCGGACTGGGGGGCTTGCTGCTGTTCGCCGGGATGCTGGGCGTGGCGCTGTGGCGCGCGCGCCTGCTGCCGGAGCCCGAGCGGCTGCTGGCCCAGGGCGTGGTGGTCGCTTTCGCGGTCGGCTGCCTGTTCAACGATTTCATACTCGACTCGACCGAGGGCCACATCTGGGCGGTGCTCGGCGGTGCGCTGTTCGGCGCTAACGTGCGGCGCGAGCCCTGGCGAGCTCGCTCCTGAGGGCGGCGAGGTGGGCGGGCGGGGCGAAGGTCGCTTCGACGAAGCGGCAGACGCGCTGCGCCATGTCGCGCGCGCGGCTTGGCGCGGACAACGCCTCGTCGATGCCCGCGCGCCAGGCGGGGACGTCGCCGGCCGGCAGGATCCAGCCGGTTTCGCCGTGCACCACGGTCTCGGGCAGGCCGCCCGCATCCGAGACCGCCACCGGCACGCCGAGCGCCAGCGCTTCGATCTGCGCGAGCCCCAGCGGCTCGTCGAGCGAAGGCATGATCACGAGGTCGGCGCGCGCGAGCAGCGGCGCGACCGGCATCACCATCCCGGCGAAGTGCGCCGTGCCGTCGAGGCCGAGCGCTGCCGCGCGCTCGCGCAACGCAGCTTCTTCCGGACCGCTTCCCGCCATCACGTAGCGCAGCCCCGGGTAGCGCGCGCGCAGCCCGGCCATCGCTTCGAGGGCGGTGCGATGGCCCTTTTCCGGCCGCAGCATCGCCGCCTGCACCACGACCGGACCGCCGCCGGCCAGCGCGGCCGCAAGCGCGGCTGGCAGCGGCTGGCGGGCGTCCGCACGCAGCTTCTCGAGCGGCACCATCGGCCGCAACACGGCGACGCGCTCGGGGCGGATGGCGGCGTTGGCGAGAATGCGGCGGCGCAGATGCTCGCTGTTGACCAGCGTGCGGTCGACCAGCCGGTTGTAGGTGAACGCCTTGGGCGTGCTCGACTGGTAAGTACGCGCGCGGATGAGAAGCGGCCGCCCTCGCCCCAGGAGGCGCGCCGCGAGCGCGAGGATGTTGGTGTCGTGGCCGCTATGGCAGAAGGCGGCGTCGATGCGCTCGCTCTCCAGCAATGCACGGAGCGCCGCGATACTCGGAAGATGCAGGCTGTTGCGAAAGGCGACCGGCCGCCAGGCGAGGCCGCGGGCGCTCGCCTCACGCGCGATCGCCGAGGCGGGGCGGCAGGCGAGCAGGCACGCGTCGCCCGCCTGCTGCAGATGCGCCATCTGCAGCAGGATCTGCAATTCCTGACCGCCCAGGTTGTTCGAGCTCTCGCAGAAGAGCAGCTTCACAGCGCAGCGTAAAGCGCCGCCACCTGCCGGCCGGTCTCCTCGGCGCCGAAGCGCTCGGCGCTCGCGCGCGCCGCCTCGGTCAGGCTGCCGGCGGCGAGCGCCTCGTCGGCGGCGCGCATGAGGCGCGCGAGATCGGGCGCATCGCCGGCCGCGCTCAGCCAGCCGTTGACGCCGGGCTCGATGAAGTCGGCGCCGCCG
>CBDDSA010000168.1:0-4988 GCA_965233185.1 uncultured bacterium | reverse complement strand
AGCGCGAAGGCGGGGTGCTTACCGGACTTCGCGCGGCCGTAGGCTGCGGCAAGCAGGAACCCGAGCGCGCAGCCGCTCAGGAAGTACCCCGAGACCATCCCGACGAGTGCCGAGCTGAGCACGAGGAGCGACAGGTCGAGGTCCCACCAGAACATGCGCGGCGGCTCGTTCAAGCGCCTCGGGATTTCCAGCGAGAGGTCGGACATAGGCAGCTAGGGGCGCTCAGATCACCGCGGTCATGACGCTGTCGATGATCGTCGGCACGTAGACCATGAACAGGGCGAACACGATGCCGACCAGGGCGGGAACGGGCGAGGAACGAGCGACGCCGATTCCGGCACCCAGAATGAAGGCGGCAATGGCGATCGACTTGCCGAGGAAGCCCGTGGCCCAGGCGAGAAGCGTGGTGTAGATGGTCTGGAACTCGGTACCGGTCGTGCCGGCGAGGGCGGACCCCGCGAGCAAGGCGAGCAGGACGGCGGCAGCTACATTCAAGAGGTACTTCGTTTTCACTTCAGCCTCCGGTGGATTCGCGGGGTCTTGCATCGGAACGGGCGTCCGTGGCCTTCCTGAGGTGTCGCTGCACCTTCTCGGCGTAGGCACGTCGCAAATCCGGGCTCGCCGCGTTGTATGCGCCTACGGCGTCCCAGGTGTATCCGAGCCGATGGAAGTTGCGCGCGAGCACCCACGCGCCGACGTGGATGCTGGTGCAGGGGTGAAAGAGATCGCGCTCGCTGATCCCGTGCGTGGCAAGGGTGGGAAGCCAAGCCGAGTTGATCTGCATCAGCCCGATGTCGCGTGAGCCGTTGCGGTTGCGTCCGATGGCGAGGGGGTCCAGGCCCGACTCGGTCTGGGCGATGGCGTAGAGCAGCGCGCTGTTGATCTGGTACCGCGCAGCGGCTTCGTCCCAGCAAGCTTGAGCGGGGAGGGCTGCGCACATGACGAGCGCGAGCGTCAGCTGCTGTGCACGTCTGCCTCCTTGAATTGCACTCACCTCGTTTCCCCTTCGCTCCGGGCCACTGCTAGATCGGGTCGTGTCCGATCTGTCGGCGCAAATCGTATCGGCGCGTAGGGTCGATGTCCGCGCGAATCATGGCCTCGAGAAGGCCACGTTATCGGTCGGTCAAAGGATCAACATCAATGCGGCAAAGGGAAGGCGACGGGCAAAAACGGTGCAACGGGGAAGGGCTCTACCCAAAGGGCCGGCCGCGTGCTGACATTCGCCCGCGGCCGGAGAAATGGAAAAGGGCGGAATGAAAGGGGCGAAGCGGGTCTAAGGGAACGAAAGGGCGGGACGGATCGCACCGCTGCAGCATGCGGGTGCGCGGCGTCGGGCCGACGCTCATCTTCCTGGCGGGTCCGCAGGTGCTCCTTGCCGCCGGGCTGCCGCGCGTCCTGCGCGAGCGCTTGCTCGCGCCGCTTCTCGCAAGCCGCGCACTGCGTGCCGTTCTCATGCTCTTCGCCCATCCCTTCGCAGCCACCTTCTGGCTTGTTGCCGTGCCCGTCTTCTGGCACTTGCCCGCGTACCACGATCGCTCGGTGCTCGACGACTCGGTGCATTACGTCATGCACATCACGATGCTGGTCTCGGCACTCTTCTTTTTCTGGTGCGTGCTCGATCCGCGTCCCGCCCCGTTGGGTGCCTCGTACGCAACGCGCATCGTCATGTGCTGGGCGGCCATCGCGGGCACCATCCCGCTCGGGGCCTACCTCTCGCTCAAGTCCACGGCGCTTTACGCCTCGTACGACGAAAAGGGACGCCTATGGGGCCTGCCCGCGCTGCAGGACGAGCAGCTCGGCGGCATCGTGATCTGGATTCCGGGCAGCATGATGTTCGTTGTCCTGCTACTCGTCGTGATCCGGCTGTGGGCGAGCGCGCGAGGGCCGGGTGGAAGCGCTGCGGCAGCGCGGCCTGGGACCTGCGGCGCTGGCGCTGGAGCTGCGCGCCGCCAATCGCGCGTTGGCGCTGCGGCTCGCGGCGATCGCGTGCCTGGTCGCCGCGGCCGTGGCCGCGTCGGCCTTGCTCTACCGGTTTATGCCCTAGGCTCGTCGGGCGTCGCCGTGGCGGCGAGTTCCATGGAGCCGCCCTTGATGAGCAGCCGCGTCAGCGCCAGCGCGAGGAAGTACAGGAACCCCGCGGCGATCGCCTTGAAGGGATAGTTGGCCCATTCATACTGTCCGCGCAGCCCGTACGCCTCGCCGTCCTCGGTGATCCCGAGCATGGGAACCGGAGCAAAGAAGGTGAGGAAGACCGCGGCAAAGTACAGGCCCACCGACAGGATCCACGTCGTCATCTCGCGCTCCCGACCCGTCGCGTTGCGGTCGTAGCCGACCAACGCCGCAAACACCTTCGCGCCGAACAGCCAGACGAAAATGAAGAACGGGTACCACGAGTCGAACGAGGCCGCCGCCAGACCGGCAAACGCGAGGTAGGTGGCGCCGAGGACCGCCGCGATCCGCAGCCGGCCCGCCCGGTCCAGACCCATCTTGGCACCGTAGATGATCGAGCCCAGGAAGGGACCGGCCTGGAGCACGACGAACTCGATCAGCAGGACGAGAACGAGGAACCCCACGAACTTCGAGTGCAGAGCTGTCGGCGCGATCCAGCACCAGAGAAACAGCCCGGCCGCCGCCCCGTCGGGCAAGGCCGCGAGGAGCCGTCGCGAGAGGTTCATCCGGCCACGATCATACGCCGCCGCACGCAAAGCCGGCAATCCCGCTCGCGCTCGTGTACGTTTTCGGAGACGCCGGACGCGCCGTAATTCGGCCGCGGCGCCGTCACCGCGGACGCTGCTCCGGGAGCAATGGAAACGGATACGAGAAGGCGGGCGGGGAGATCTCTCCGCGCAACAGCGCGCGCACAAACCGTTCAGCGCCTCTTTCGCGATACGTGAGGTATGCCGCAATGGCGAATGCGTCTGGATTCATGCCATGAGTGAATTCGTTCACCTCCGAGAAATCCGTGAACGGACGTACGCCGGAGAAGTTCGCCCGGACCCGCGTGAGAAGCTGCGGATCCATAAGGTGGAGCTGCACTGCGTACGCTATGAACTCGTGCCATTCATGGCGCAATTGCTCGGCTTCCCGGCCGAGGATCTGCCAAACCGCCATGTGAACCAATTCATGGTGAAGAAAGGAGGCAGCCGCCTTGCTGTTCCATGGCAGGCCCCACGGCCGGCGCTGCGACGAAGAGTAGACGACGATTGTGGACGACCGCCGATCGGCATAACCGTAGCTCACCGCACCTTCAACGGGCTTTTCTTTGTCCGGGTCGGCAAACGTCAAGAAGAATGCCGGCTCAAGCTCGAAACCGATTCTCCGGAAATACGAAAGCGTATCGGCGAGCGCCTCACATGCCGCACCGATATCGGCGGGCCGCGTGTACGCGATCTGTACGCCCCTGTGCCCGCAGTTCGCCTGCAGCTCGGTGCCCCGGGCCGGCGCGAATCCGGCGGCGAATAACAGCAAGGCCAGGCAGTACCTTCGCATCATGTTGCCATTCTGCCATTCGGTTTAGTTGCGCTATTATACAACTATGCATGTGGTCGACATCAAGCCGGAAGGGGTTTTTCAGGCGCTCGCCGATTCGACGCGCATTCGCATCCTTCGCGTCATGGCGGCCACGCGCGAAGAGTCTTGCCTGTGCGAGCTTGTAGACAGCTTGCTCGAGCCGCAATACAAGCTTTCGCGGCACTTGAAGCTGCTGCGGCAGGCGGGTTTGCTCGCCGCCGAAAAGGAAGGGCGGTTCGTGTATCACCAGCTGGTGGTACGCCATGCCCACCTCAAGCCTCTGTACGCGGCGATAAGTGCTCTGCCGGATGCAGGCGGTACGTTCGCCTCGGATCTACGCAGGTTCCGGGCGCGCATGCGGCTTCGGCAGGCTGGCCGGTGCCGGGTTGGAATCCAGACGCCGTCGCTTGCCGCCGCGGCATAGCCTTGACCAGATCGATACGGAGCCTTCATGAGTAAGGGCAATCAATGCGAGGAAGATGTCGCGCAAGCGTCCGCTACGAAGGTCACGTCAATTCTGGCCGTGCCGAACATGGACTGCTCCAACGAGGAAAGGATGATCCGGAGCCGGCTCGCCGGGATGGCCGGCGTCGCCGAGCTGGATTTCGACCTCGAGGCGCGGCGGCTGAGCATTGCTCACGGCCCAGGGCAGCTTGGGGCCATTCAGGCGGCGCTGAGCGAAATCGGGTTCGAATCGGCTCCCGCGCAGCCCGCGGAGGGCGATGCGCCGTCCGCGCAGGAGCCGGTCGAGGCTGCAAGTAACGCCGCCATGGCAGACTCGCATGTCGAGTTCTACGTCGCGCATCTCGATTGCGACAACGACGCCGCCGCAATCCGGCGCGGGATGTCCGGCTTCCCGGGGATTGCGCGGATCACCGTCTTCCCCAAGGCGGCGAAGGTCGCCATTGACTTCGACCGGCGCGAGACCGACGCGGGCGGCCTGAAGGACAAGCTCGGCTCGCTGGGCTTTCCTGTGCAGAAGCGAGGAGCGCCGGAGGGGTTGCCCAAGCCATGGCGCAACCCGAAGGTGGTGACCTCGGCAGTTTCCGGCGTGTTGCTCCTCGTCGGCTGGCTGGGCGGGCTTGCAGGCCTGCCGGAGGCGGCCTCCACCGCAATTTACCTCCTGGCCATCGTAGTCGGCGGATACTACTTCGGCCGCGAAGCCATCGAAGAGCTCATCTTCGAGCGCGAGATCGGCATCGAGCTACTCATGAGCGTGGCGGCGATCGTGGCGACGCTGATGGGCATGGCGGCCGAAGGGGCAACGCTTGTCTTCCTCTACTCCATCTCGGAGGCGGCCGAGGGCTACACCGAAGAGAAAACGCGCGCTGCGGTTCGCGCCCTCATGGAGCTCGCGCCGAAAGTGGCGCTCGTGGTTCGCGACGGCGTCGAGCGCGAAATCCCGGTGGAGGAAGTGGAGGTCGGCGACATCTTCATCGTCAAGCCCGGGCAGGCTATGGCCACCGACGGCGTGATCG
>CBDDSA010000167.1:0-3414 GCA_965233185.1 uncultured bacterium | reverse complement strand
CACCGAGTGGCGCGACCTCGGCGCCGCCCACTTCGACCGCTCCGACGCCCAAAAGACCGCAACACGCCTGATCCGTCGACTCCAGCAGATCGGCTATAGCGTGCAGCTCGCACCGGCTTGAGGTGTTCGGTTTCATCCTAGCGGCAAGAGAATCCTGAATGTGGTGCGGCCGGGACGGGATTCGAACTCGACGACGCCGTGGTGGTATTGCACGAACGTCTGCGCGAGCGAGAGGCCCAGGCCGGTGCCGCCTTCCCTGCCCGAGACCAGCGGATTGAAGATCCTTTCGCGGATCTCATCCGGCACGCCCGGGCCATCGTCGACTACTTGCAATTCCAATGCCAGCCTGTAGCGCTGCCGCAGGATGGTGACCTGCCTTATCGCCCTTGTCTTGAAGCTTATGCTGTTACTGCCTGCTTGCGCGGCATTGCGGGCGATGTTGAGCGCTGCCTGGATCAGCTGCTCGCGGTCGCCGAGCAGCTCGGGCAGGCTCGGGTCGTAATCGCGCTCTATTTCGGTGCCGAACTCGGCCTTCACCAGGCTGCGCACGTGCTCGAGCACTTCATGCAGGCTGACCGGCTCGACGCGCGGCGCGCGGTGCGGCGTGAGCATGCGGTCCATGAGCGCCTGCAGCCGGTCGGCTTCCTTGATGATGACCTGGGTGTACTCGCGCAATTCGCTTCGTTCCAATTCTCGTTCCAGGAGCTGTGCCGAGCCGCGCAAGCCGCCCAAGGGATTGCGGATTTCGTGCGCCAGATTGCGGATCAGCTCGCGGTTGGCCTGCTGCTCGGACAGCAGCCGCTCCTCGCGCGCGAAGCGCAGTTGCTGCTCGATCGGCCGCAGCTCCGCAAGCAGCGCGTAGCCGGGGGCATCGATGCGCGCGAGGGTGCACGAAAGCGGCAGCGGCTCGCGGCCGACGCGCTCGTAGGTGACGTTCTGCGCCGCGTAGTCCCAGTGAATCCGGCGGGCTTTCTCCAGCGAAGCCGCGAGCGCCGCGCGCTCGGCAAAAAAGGCCGGAAACGGCTGGCCGATCAGGCTTTTCGCGCCGGTCGCGAGCAGGCTTTCGGCAGCCGGATTGGCGTAGCGCACCACGAAAGCATCGTCCAGCGCCACGACCGCGGTGGCGAGCAGCTCGAGGCCGGAGAACACGACGGCTAGCGGCCGAGACTCGAGAGCTCGCGCTTGAGCGCTTCGATGTTCTTCTCGTGGGTCTCGATGCGGTCCTTGAACGGCTGCAGCCGCTCCAGCACCTTCGCGTAGTTGCGCTCGTCGCCGAAGCGCACCGCTTCCTGCTCGGCGAGCGCCTGCTTCGCGCGGGCGAGGTCCTGCTCCTCCGCGGCCAGCTCCTTCTCTAGGATGTCGCGCTGGCGGCCCGCCGCGCTCGTGCGCTCGGCCGCCGACTCCCGCGGAAAGCTCGACCGGGCCGCCGGCTTCGGCGGCGGCGCCACGTTGATCTGCGTCGTCACCACTTCGCATTGCTTGCCGGCGGTCTCCCGCCGGTCGTTGGTGTAGCTCGCGCGGCCGTCCGCATCCACGCATTTGAATATCTCGGTGCGCTGCGCGTGCGCGGGCAGCGCCAGCGCCGCACCGGACACGCTTAACACGCCGAAAATCAAGGCCCTGGACACCCCCATGGGTGCCCAGTCTACCGAAAAAATGAAACCTAAGAGGCGCTCATGAGGCGTAATACATGTCGAACTCCACCGGGTGCGTGGTCATGCGGAACCGGGTCAGCTCGTCGTTCTTGAGCGCGATGTACGACTCAAGGAAGTCCTCGGAGAACACCCCGCCCCGGGTGAGGAAGGCATGGTCGTCCTGCAGGCAGTCGAGCGCCTGCTCGAGCGACGCGCACACGTTCGGCACCTTCTTCGCCTCTTCCGGGGGCAGGTGGTAGAGGTCCTTGTCGATCGGGTCGCCGGGATGGACCTTGTTCTGCACCCCGTCCAGGCCGGCCATGAGCATCGCGGAGAATGCGAGGTAGGGGTTGGCGGTGGGATCGGGGAAGCGCACTTCCACGCGGCGCCCGTTGGGGCTGGACACATGGGGGATGCGGCAGGCGCCCGAGCGGTTGCGCGCCGAATAGGCGAGGTTGATGGGCGCTTCGAAGCCCGGCACCAGGCGCTTGTACGAGTTGGTGCCCGGGTTGGTGATGGCGTTCAGCGCCCGGGCGTGCTTGATGATGCCGCCGATGTAGTGCAGCGCGAAGTCCGACAGCCCGGCGTAGCCGTTGCCCGCGAACAGGTTCTTGCCGCCCTTCCACACCGACTGGTGGCAATGCATGCCGGAGCCGTTGTCGCCCACCACCGGCTTGGGCATGAACGTCGCCGTCTTGCCGTAGGAGTGCGCCACGTTCCACACCGTGTACTTCAGGATCTGCATCCAGTCGGCGCGCTGCACCAGCGGCGCGAAGCGCGTGCCGATCTCGCACTGGCCGGCGGCCGCCACCTCGTGGTGATGGACTTCGCAGTCCACGCCCTGCTGCTCGAGGGCGAGCACCATGGCGTTGCGGATGTCGACCAGCGTGTCGATCGGCGCGACCGGGAAGTAGCCGCCCTTCACCGGGGCGCGGTGGCCCATGTTGCCCGACTCGTAGTCGATGCCGGTGGACCAGGGGGCTTCCTCGGACTTGATCTTGACCGAGCAGCCGGACATGTCGACGGTCCAGGTGACGCCGTCGAAAATGAAGAACTCGGGCTCGGGCCCGAAATAGCACACGTCGCCCAGGCCCGTGGACTTCAGGTAGGCCTCGGCGCGCTTGGCGATGGAGCGCGGGTCGCGGTCGTAGGGCTTGCCGTCCTGCGGCTCGTACACGTCGCAGCTGATGTTCAGCACCGGCTCGTCGGTAAAGGGATCGAGGCGCGCGCTGGTGGAGTCCGGCATGAGCAGCATGTCGGAAGCCTGGATGCCCTTCCAGCCGGCGATCGAGGAGCCGTCGAAGGCATGTCCTTCCTCGAACTTGTCCTTGCCGAAGTGCTTTATCGGAACGGTGACGTGCTGCTCCTTGCCGCGCGTATCCGTGAACCGGAGGTCGACGAACTTCACCTCCTTGTCCTTGATCAGCTTCAATACGTCGTCCGGCGTCATCGCCATGTGCAACTCTCCTGAGCGGTTTGTCTAGGTAGTGGTAGTAGGTGGACCGGCGACACCTGCAGATTCCATGCCAAAGCAGCGCCGAAGCTTCCCTTGGGTAGGCGGGAATTCTACCGAACAGAAATGCACCGCAGAAGGGCAATCGAGCGACCGGTGCACAACGGGGGTGCGCTAAGTGCACCTCTATAATGCCTCGATGGACGAGGTGAAGAAGGCCGCTGCCGAGCGCGGCCGCAAGCTCGGCCTAAGCTACGCGGGCGCCCTGACCCCCGCGGAAGCCCATGCCCTCATGCAGGCGGGCGCCCAGCTGGTCGACGTGCGCAC
>CBDDSA010000166.1:0-25602 GCA_965233185.1 uncultured bacterium | reverse complement strand
GCCCAGCGCCGCGCCGGCCACCGTGCCGACCGCGGCGCCGACGGCGGCGCTCGCGACACCGCTGTTGGCGGCGGCCTGGTTGGGCTCGGTGCCGCCCGACTGACCGTGCGCGTACTGGCGGCACTCGTAGTCGTCGAAGCGGAACTGGTCGAAGGTCTTGCCGCTGCCCGGAAGCACCATGACATTCGGGCCGGACGGCGTGGTCGCGCAGGCGGCCAGGAAAAGCAGCGGGGCGAGCCGGAAAATCATTGCGGCGGCCGCGCCGGTACGCGCTCCCAGCCGCCCGGGCATTGCTTCACATACGGGTAGTAGCCGTTCGACTCGCGGCAGAAATACCAGCTCGCGGTGCCTTCCGGCACGACATCGCTGCGCTCCACATACGTCGTGGGCGCGGGCGGCTGCACTACCGCGGGCGCCGGGTAGTAATACGCCGGTGGGGGCGCGTAGTACCAGGGCTGATACCACCCGAGCGGGACGCCGAAGTGAAAGCCCAGGCTAAGGTGCCCATGCCGGTGATGGTGCCGCCCGCCCGCGAGCGCAACGCTGCTGGTGAGGGCCAGCAGGGCAGCGAAGGTCAGTAAGGCAACGCGTCTCATGGCGCCAGCCTACACCGGCGACACTTCCCAAATCCGTAACGGTTTGTTACTGGAATCAGGGACAGACCACGTTTTCCTGACAAGCCCTCCCACAGGAAAACGTGGTCTGTCCCTGATTTGCGCTGATTTCGCGTTACTTCGGCTGCGGCACGATGCGCAGGTACGGCTTGGGCGCCTTCCAGCCGCCGGGGTATTGCTTTTTCGCGTCCTCGTCGCTAACCGACCCAGCGATGATGACGTCCTGCCCGGGTTTCCAGTTGGCGGGCGTGGCGACCTTGTACTTGGCGGTGAGCTGGATCGAGTCGAGCACGCGCAGCACCTCGTCGAAATTGCGCCCCGTGGTCATCGGGTAGTAGAGGATGAGCTTGATTTTCTTGTCCGGGCCGACGACGAACACGGTGCGCACCGTCTGGTTGTCGGCGGCGGTGCGGCCCTTGGACGAGTCGCCGGCGGTGGCCGGCAGCATGTCGTACAGCTTGGAGATCTTTAGCTCCGGGTCGCCGATGATCGGATAGTTGGGCGCCGTGCCCTGCGTCTCCTCGATGTCTTTCGCCCAGCGCTCGTGGTCGTCCACCGGGTCGACCGACAGGCCGATGATCTTGGTGTTGCGCTTGTCGAACTCGGGCTTGATGCGCGCCATGTAGCCCAGCTCGGTGGTGCATACCGGGGTGAAGTCCTTGGGATGCGAGAACAATACGGCGTAGCCTTTGCCGATCCACTGGTGGAAGTCGATCGGGCCTTGGGTGGTCTGGACCTGGAAATTGGGCGCTTCGTCGCCGATGCGTAGGGACATGGGATCTCCTTGATGAGCATCAAATCCTAACGCCGTGCAAACCCTTTTCGCCACAAGGACTTTGCAGTACAGTAGGCCGAATTAGTTTGGGGCCCAAACAATGCAGCGCCATGTCCATATTCCCCTGAGCGTCAACGGCGAGACGCTCGAGGCGTCGTTCGCGCCCTACAAGACCCTGCTCGAGGTGCTGCGCGAGGACTTGCAGCTCACCGGCACCAAGCACGGCTGCGAGCTGGGCGAGTGCGGGGCCTGCGCCGTGCTGATCGACGGCGAGCCGCAGCTTTCCTGCCTGGTGCTCGGGGTCGAATGCGCGGGGCGCGCCATCGAAACGGTCGAAGGCCTGGCGCGCGGACCCGCGCTGCACCCGCTGCAGGACGCGTTCGCCGACCTCGGCGCGGCGCAATGCGGCTATTGCACGCCGGGCATCCTGATGACTGCAAAAGCGCTGCTCGAGCGGGAGAAAAGTCCGTCCCGCGAGCGGATCAAGGAGGCGATCTCCGGCAACCTGTGCCGCTGCACCGGCTACCAGCAGATATTCGAGGCGATCGAAGAAGCCGCGAGGAGGATGGCGCATGAAAGTACTCGGTAAGCCGCGCCGGCGCGTCGACGGCCGCGCCAAGGTCACCGGCCAGACGCGCTTCGCCGACGACATGGTGCTGCCGCGCATGCTGCACATGCGGCTTCTGCGATCGCCTCATCCCCATGCGCTGATCGAAGAGATCCGCACCGACAAGGCCAGCGCCTATCCGGGCGTGCACCTGGTGCTCACCGGCAAGGATTTTCCGGTCACCTTCGGCATCCTGCCGGTGACGCAGGACGAGTATCCGCTCGCCCCCGAGCACGTGCGCTACGTCGGCGACCCGGTCGCCGCGGTGATCGCGAAAGACGAGCAGACCGCCGGCGAGGCGCTTGACCTGATCGAGGTGCGGTACAAGGTTCTTGCCACGATTGCTTCCCCGGAAGAGGCGCTGAAGACGGCCGAACCCCGTATCCACGCCTACAGCGAGCTGGGCAACATCCACCGGCTGCAGGCTTTCGAGTTTGGCGACGTCGACGACGCCCTGGGTAAATCGGACCTGGTTTTCGAAGACATCTTCTTCTACGAGGGCAATACGCACCTCGCGATCGAGCAGCATGCGGCGCTCGCGGCGGTGGACCCCGACGGCAAGCTGACCCTATGGTCCTCGACGCAGGTGCCGCATTACGTGCACCGCTCGCTCGCCCGGGTGCTGCAGCTGCCGGCCACCCACATCCGGGTGATCGCCACCTCCAATGGCGGCGGCTTCGGCGGCAAGTGCGACGTCTGCAACCACGAGATGGTGGCGGCCAAGGCGGCGCTGCGGCTGGGGCGGCCGGTCAAGGTGTGCCTCAACCGCGAGGAAGTGTTCTACATGCACCGCGGCCGGCACCCGGTGCTCATGAAGTTGCGCACCGGCGTGACCAAGGACGGCAAGCTCACCGGCATGCACCTGCAGACCCTGGTCGACGGCGGCGGCTACGGCTCCTACGGCGTGGCGAGCACCTTCTACACCGGGGCGCTGCAGACGGTTACCTACGAGCTGCCGCGCTACAAGTTCGAGGCGGCGCGCGTGTTCACCAACAAGCCGCCGTGCGGGCCCAAGCGCGGCCACGGCACCCCGCAGCCGCGCTTCGGCCAGGAGGTGCAGCTCGACAAGATCGCCGAGAAGCTGGGTAAAGATCCCGCGGAGCTGCGCCTGGGCATGGTGGCCAAGCCCGACTCGCTGACCGCCAACTGGCTGAAAATCGGCTCGATCGGCCTCGCCGAATGCATCCGGCAGGTGGTCGAGAGGTCGAGCTGGAAGAGCCGCTACAAGAAGCTGGGTTTCGGCAAAGGCCTCGGGCTCGCGTGCGGCTCCTATCTCTGCGGCGCCGGCCTGCCGATCTACTGGAACAAGATGCCGCAGTCGGGCGTGCAGATCCTGGTCGACCGCAGCGGGCAGGTGACCGTGTTCTGCGGCGCCACCGAGATCGGCCAGGGCTCCGACGACGTGCTCGCCGCCATCGTGGCAGAAGTGCTCGGCATCGATCCCTTCACCATCCGCTGCGTCACCGGCGACACCGGCATCACGCCGGTGGACCTGGGCTCGTACTCCAGCCGGGTGACGGTCATGATGGGCAACGCCGCCATCCAGGCCGCGCAGAAGATCAAGGACCAGATCGCCATCGCGGCGGCCGAGCAGCTCGAAGCCGTTCCCGACAAGCTTCTCTTCAGTGACGGGAGAGTTTCTTTCGGAGAGAGGATTCTCAGCTTCGCCGAAGCCGCCGGATTCGCCGAGGAGAAGTTCGGTACGCTGGGCGCGGTGGGCTCTTACAAGCCGCCGCGCGCGCCGGGGCGCTTCAAGGGCGCCGGGGTCGGGCCCTCGCCGGCGTACTCCTACACCGCCTGCGTGGTCGAAGCCGAAGTCGACCCGGCCACCGGCTGGATCAGCGTGCCGAAAATCTGGATCGCCCACGACATCGGCCGCACCATCAACCCGGTGCTCGCCCGTGGCCAGGTGGAAGGCAGTGTCTACATGGGGCTGTCCGAGGCGCTTATGGAAGAGCAGATTTTCCGCCGCCTGCCGCCCAAGCTCTCCGGCGCGCTGGTGCACAAGATTCCCTCGCTGCTCGAGTACAAGAGCCTCACCTCGCTCGACATGCCCGAGGTGGACACCGTCCTCATCGAGGATCCGGATCCGAACTGCCCCTTCGGCGCCAAGGAAGTCGGGCAGGGACCGCTCCTGCCGGTGATGCCCGCGGTAGCCAACGCCATCTACGACGCCGTGGGCGTGCGCATCGACGAGCTGCCCATCACGCCGGACAAGGTTCTCAAAGCGTTGGAACTGAAAGCCCAGGGGAAGGAAGGGAGAGTAGGCCCGGTTTCCTTCCCGCACGTGCCCTACCCGGAGCCGGTGCAGGTCGCGCCGCCATGGGAAGGCGGCGACGGAAATGCGAAGAAGGGCGCCGAGAAGCCCAAGCTCAAGGCGAGCGCCGCATGATGCGCCTGCCCTGGTTCGAGCACCGCGCGCCCAAGAGCGTGCAGGAGGCGGCGCGCATCCTGGCGGCGGAGGGGCCCGGCGCCATGCTCATCGCCGGCGGCACGGATCTCCTTCCCAACATGAAGCGCCGCCACCAGGCGCCGAAAGTGCTGGTGTCGATACGGGGTCTGTTGAAAGGCGAGGGGGCCGCCTTGGGGGCGGGGACCACCCTCACCGAAATCACCAGGAGAAGCGAGCTGCCCACGGGCTTGCGCCAGGCCGCACAGCAGGTGGCCACGGTCCACCTGCGCAACATGGGCACCCTGGGCGGCAACCTGTGCCTCGATACCCGCTGCAACTACTACAACCAGAACTACGAGTGGCGCAAGGCGATCGACTTCTGCCTGAAAAAGGACGGCCATGTCTGCTGGGTCGCGACCGCGAGCAAGCGCTGCGTCGCCGCCTCGTCCACCGACTGCGCGCCGGCGCTGCTCGCCCTGGGGGCGTCGGTCAAGCTGGTTTCCGAAAGGCAAGAGCGCGAGCTCGCCCTGGAGGACCTCTACCACAACGACGGCATCGATTACCTCACGCGGCGCGCGGACGAGATCCTCACCGAAGTGCGCATTCCGGCGACATCGAAAAGCACGTACTGGAAGCTGCGCCGGCGCGGCGCATTCGACTTTCCGGTGCTGGGGGTGGCGGCCGCCGTGCGTGCCGACGGGCAGATCCGCGTGGCGTTGGGCGCGGTCGCCTCGCGGCCGTTCCTGGTGGACAAGGCGAACGAGTTCCTCACCGGCAAGACGCTCACCGACGAGGTGATCGACGAAGCCGCGCGCCTGGTCGGCTCGCGTGCCAAGCCCATGGACAACACCGACCTCGACCTTTACTGGCGCAAGGACGTGACTGCCGAGTTCACCCGCTATGCGCTGCGCGAGCTGCGCGGCGACGACATGCGCGAAGTGCGGCTCAGGGTGGCGCGCCAGCCGCTCTAGAAGGCTGGCGCGCGGCAAGCGCGGCCGCAACGCTCAGCAACGACAGCGCGGCAAAGCAATATAGTGAAACCGTGTAGTTGCCGGTGAGGTCGCGCAGCGCGCCCGACACCAGGGGTCCGGCCGCCTGCGCGAGCACCTGCGCCGACAAGGCGAGGCCGCGGATGGCGCCGAAGTTCGCGCGTCCGAAGTAGTTCGCCCAGGCGATGGGCAGCAGGGTGAGCACCCCGCCCACGCCCAGTCCGAACAGCGCGGCCGCGACGTAGCCGTGGGTGGGGTTTTCTATTTCCACCATCAGGAATGCGCCGAGGGCGAGCAGGACCCCGACCAGCGACATGGCAAAGCGCATCGGCAGGCGCCGCGGCAGGAAGCCGCAGACGAGCACCGAGACGCCCGACATCAGCGAGAACCACGCCACGATGGCTGCCGCCGTCGTCGGGCTGAGGCCGCGCTCGATGAGGTGCGGCGCCTGGTGCAGGCTGACGCCTGCTTGCGCGGGATAGACCAGCACCGTGTAGAGCATGAGCAGCCAGAAGGCCGGCGTGCGCACCGCCTGGGCGCGGGAGAAGTGGCCCTCAAGGGTATGAAGGGAACTGGCCGCGGCGCTGGCGGCCATGCCGTCAGGCGACAAGCCGAGGTCCTCCGGCCGGCGGGCGAGGAACAGCCAGGCGGGCACGAACCCGACCAGCAGCGTCAGCACGCCCAGCGCGAGCCAGCCCGCGCGCCAGCCGTCGTGCTCGATCGCGAACTGGGCGATCAGCGGCATCGCCACCAGCCCGGCCATCTGCGCAAGGGTGGCGAGCGACGTGGCGAAGCTCCGGCGCGCGACGAACCAGTTGTTGAGCGCGCCGTAGATGCCGATGTCGAACGGCCCGGCCCAGTTCATGCGCGCGATGCAGAAAAGAACATAGAACACGAGCAGCGAAGGCGTGAACGACAGCAGCAGCAGCGCGGCGCCGTTCACCAGCACGGCTAGGCACAGCACCAGGCGCGAGCCGCGCCGGTCGAGCATGGGTCCGATCAGCGGCGTGACCAGCGCGGCGAGCAGTCCGCCCAGCGAAACCGCGCCGGAAAGCGCCGTACGCGACCAGCCGAACTCGCGCGTCAGCGGGTCGATGAAGATCGACAGCGTGGCGAGCGCCGGGCCCTGGCGCGAGAAGCCCGCGAAGCACAGGCACGCGAGCACGATCCAGCCGTAGTAAAACGGCACTCGCCGTGCGAGCAGGGGGGCCAGGCCGCTGGACAATGCCGACATCGGCCTCTACTGTGACCGCTTTTTCTTGGACACGAAGCCATGAATCTGCCCGATATCCGGCGCATCGTCACGGGCGACGATGCGAAAGGCCGCTCGCGCATCGTCGAGGACGCGCCCGCGAGCGCGGTGCGCACCGTTTCCGGCCGGCCCGGCTACCGTGCGGTCAACCTGTGGCGCACCGAAGGCGCTCCCGCGAAGATCAATGCCCGGGATTCCACCGCGGACCAGCAGGGCATTCTCCCGCCCAAGGGCGGCACCATCCTGCGGATCATCGACTTTCCGCCCGAGCCTGCCGACCGGGAGGAGCTCAAGCGCATGCTCGACTCCACCTTCGACGGCATCTACCGGGACGCGGCGCACGACAAGCGCCCGGGCGTGCACCCGGGGATGCACCGCACCGAGACGCTGGACTACGCCATCGTCCTGGAGGGCGAGATCTACGCGGTGATGGACGAGGGCGAGACCTTGATGCGCGCCGGCGACGTGCTGGTCCAGCGCGGCACCAACCACGCCTGGGCGAACCGCTCTTCGAAAACGGCCCGCGTCGCCTTCGTCCTCATCGACGGCACAAGGCCTGCAGGGCGAGCTTGAGCACCTGGCTCGCCGGCATGCCGGCCTTGTCGAGCTCGGTGGCCTTGTCCTGCGGCCAGCCCTTGAGCGACTGCGCCCAGTCGACGCGCACGCCTTCGGGGAGCTGGCGCACGTCGGCGCCGACGGATCTTCTTCCCGATCGCGCTGGCGGTGGGGCTGGATCCGCTCGCCTTTGCCATGATCGGCATCGTCGCGGTCGAAACCGGCCTGCTGACCCCGCCTTTCGGCCTGCTGGTGTTCACGGTCAAGGCGGCGATCCAGGATCCGGGCATCGGCGTGGGCAAGATCTTCGTCGGGTCGACGCCCTACTGGGTGGCGCTTATCATGGTCATCGTACTCATCTGGCTGTTTCCGCAAATCGCCACGTACCTGCCGGGGCTTCTCAAGAGCTGAGCCACCCATGATTCGACTGATCGTCAACGGCCGCAGCCGCCAGGCCGACGTCGAGCCCGAAATGCCGCTGCTGTGGCTGCTGCGCGACGAGCTCGACGTGAAGGGACCGAAATTCGGCTGCGGCATCGGCCAGTGCGGCGCCTGCACCGTCCTCGTCAACGGCGAGCCGGTGCGCGCGTGCACCTTCCCGGCGGCCGAAGCGGCGGGCAAGCGCGTCGTCACCATCGAGGGCCTGGCGCAGGGCGGCCGCCTGCATCCGGTGCAGCAGGCATGGATCGAGCACCAGGTGCCGCAATGCGGCTATTGCCAGGGCGGGCAGATCCTCGCCGCCGCGGCCCTGCTGCGCAAGCATCCGCAGCCCAGCGACCAGGACATCGACCAGGCGATGACCAATATCTGCCGCTGCGGCAGCTATGCGCGCATCCGCGCGGCGATCCACGCGGCGGCGAAAAAGAAAGCCTGAGGGGGGCGCCATGACCACGCGCCGCGATTTCCTGAAAATCTCCGCCGCCGCGGGCGGCGGCCTTGCCGTGGGCTTTCCCCTTTCGGGCGCCGCGCAAGGCGTCGCGCCCGAGATCAACGCCTGGGTCGTGATCCAGCCGAACGACGTGGTGATCATCCGCTACGCCCGCTCCGAAATGGGCCAGGGCAGTATGACGGCCGCCGCGCAGCTGGTGGCCGAGGAGCTGGAGTGCGACTGGGCCAAGGTGCGCGTCGAGTACGCCGACACCAACCAGCACGTGAAGCGCAAGCGCGCCTGGGGCAGCATGGCCTCGGTCGGCAGCCGGACCATTCGCCAATCCCAGGAGTACCTGCGCACCGCGGGCGCCACGGCGCGCGAGGTGCTCATCGCAGCCGCGGCGAAGGCCTGGGACGTGCCCGCGGAGGAATGCAGGGCGCAAAGCAGCGTCGTCACCCATGGGCCCAGCGGGCGCAAGGCGAGCTTCGGCAGGCTGGCGGCCGCCGCCGCCCGCCTGGCGCCGCCGCAGGAGGTGAAGCTCGCCGAGCCGAAGGACTGGAAAATTGCCGGCCAGCCGGTCCGGCGCGTCGACATCCCGGACATCGTGACCGGGCGCATGCGCTACGGCATCGATGCGCAGCTGCCCGGCATGCTCCATGCGGCCATCGCGCAGTGCCCGGTATTCGGCGGCAAGCTGAAGTCGGTCGACGCGGCCAGGGTGAGCAAGCGCCGCGGCGTGGTCAAGGTGCTCGAGATGGGCGATTACGTTGCGGTGGTGGCGGACAACTGGTGGCGCGCCAAGGAGGCGCTGCAGGCGTTGCCGGTGGAATGGGACACCGCCGGCAACGAGACGGTGTCCAGCGACACCATCAAGGGCCTGCTGCGCATGCGCCTGGACGCCCGGGAGAACATCGCCGTGGCGAAGCGCGACGGCGAGCTCGACGGCGCCCTGAAGGGCGCGGCGCTGCTGCTGGAGGCCGAGTACTTCACGCCTTACCTCGCGCATGCCACCCTGGAGCCGCAGACCTGCACCGCGCTGGTCAAGGACGCCCGCGTGGACGTATGGACCTCCACGCAGAACGCGGAAGCGACGCACGCCGCGGCCGCCGCCGTGGCCGGCGTGCCGCTCGAGAACGTCTACGTGCACCGGGCGCAGCTCGGCGGCGGCTTCGGCCGCCGCGGCGCCCAGGACTACACGCGCCAGGGCGTGGCCATCGCCAAGGCCATGAACGGCGTGCCGGTGAAGATGCTCTGGACGCGCGAAGAGGACCTGCAGCACGACCACTACCGTCCGGCGAGCCTGGTGAAGATCGGCGCGGGTCTTGACCGCGCGGGCAACCCGCTCGCCTGGTACGCGCGCGCCGCGGCGCCCTCGATCCTCGCGTCACTGCTCGGGCTCGACCTCAAGGACGGCGTCGATCCGCAGGCCGTGGCCGCGCTCGTCGACCAGCCCTATGCCGTTCCCAACGTGCTCGTGGAGTACGCGCAGTGCGACACCTCCGTGCCGGTGGGCTTCTGGCGCACCGTCGGGCATTCGCAGAACCCGTTCGTGCGCGAGTGCTTCATGGACGAGATGGCGTATGCGGCAGGCAAGGACCCGTACGAGTACCGGCGCAGCCTGCTCGCGCCGGATTCGAAAGAGCGGCGCATCCTGGAGACCACCGCGAAAGCCGCCGGCTGGGGCGAGCCGCCGCCGGCCGGCGTGCACCGCGGTCTCGCCGTCACCGAGGCCTACGGCAGCTACACCGCGGCGGTGGCCGAGCTCTCGGTGAGCGATGACGACGTCGTGGACATCCGGCGCCTGGTCGTGGGCATCGACAGCGGCCACGTGGTGAACCCCGACACCGTCCAGGCGCAGATGCAGGGCAGCGCCGTGTTCATGCTGACCGCGATGTTCTGGGGGGAGATCACCCTCCAGGGCGGCCGCGTGCAGCAGTCCAACTTCCACGACCACCGCATGATGCGGCTCGCCGAAATGCCGGACGTCGAAGTGGTGATCGCCCCCTCCGGCGGCTTCTGGGGCGGCGTGGGCGAGCCCGGCCAGGCCGCCATCGCCCCCGCGGTGGCCAACGCCTTATTCTTCGCCACCGGCCGGCGCATCCGCTCGCTGCCGCTCAAGCACCACGGCTTCGACATCGCCTGAAAGAGAAAAGCCCGGACCCACAGGGAGATGCGCCCGGGCTACGGGCCAACCATGGAGTAAGCGACGGCCCGCAGTTCACTCAACGCGCGGGTCCGCCAGCACGCTGACTGCGCGCGGCGAAAATTTAACGCAGCCCTGGGCATGTGAATTGCAGCACTCCGGGATCAGACTGACCGGAGACCGCAATGAACTCGCGCATTCTCGTGATCCTGCTGCTCATGCCCTTCGGCGCCTTCGCCGCGGACGAGCAGGAAAAACCGTCCGCCGACAATAGCGCCGGCGCGACCCAGCAGACGGCGGCCCCACAGCAGGCCCCGGATCCGTATACCGATCTCAACAAACAGGTCCAGGAAAAACTGAAAGCGCTCGGCTTCTACGCGGGCCCGGTGAACGGCGACTTCGGGTCCAACACCCAGGCCGCGCTGGCGCAGTTCCAGCTCTCGGTGCCCATGCCGGCGAGCGGCTCGCTCGACCAGCAGACCCTCGATGCGCTCGGCCTCGCGCCCCGCATCCAGGCCACCGCGGAAAACACGGCCACCGAGGCGCCGCGCGAGCTCGGCGGGAGCTGCGATGCGCTGATCGGGCCCGACAAGGACCGTTGCGTGCAGCAGGGCGGAACGGTGGAGGCGAGCGCGAACGCAAACGCCGAGGCGAGCAGCGGGGCGAGCCGCCCGCCCGAGGTCAAAGGGAACTGAAATCCGCGTCGCTCAGCGCAAGGCGCGCAGCGGCGACGTTCTCCTCGAGGTGCGCGACCTTCGAGGTTCCCGGGATGGGCAGCATCACCGGCGATTTCTTCAGCAGCCAGGCTAGCGCGATTTGCGCGGGGCTGGCGTTTTGCCTCTGCGCAAGGGCTTTTACCTTCGGGAGCGTCAGGGCGGCGCCATCGCCCAGCGGATACCAGGGCAGGAAGGCGATGCCGAGCTTTTCGCAATGCTGCAAGACCGATTCGGCGCTGCGCTCGGCCAGGCTGTAGCGGTTCTGCACCGAGACGATCGGCACGATCCTGCGCGCGGCCTCCAGCTGCTTGACGCTCACGTTGGAAAGGCCGACGTGGCGCAGCTTGCCTTCGCGCTGCAGGTCGGCGAGCGCGCCCACCGAGACTTCGAGCGGCACCTTCGGGTCGACGGTATGCAGCTGGTACAGATCGATGCGCTCGAGCTTCAGGCGCTTCAGGCTGCCTTCGAGGTCCGCGCGCAGCTTCTGCGGGCGGCAGTCCGCGTCCCAGCGGCTGGGACGCGGCCGCGCAAGGCCCCCCTTGGTGGCGATGACCAGGCCTTGCGGATAGGGATGCAGCGCCTCGGCGATCAGCGTCTCGTCGGTGTGCGGGCCGTAGCTTTCCGCGGTGTCGATGAAGTTGACGCCCAGCTCGAGCGCGCGGCGCAGCACCCGCAGCGAATTGGCGCGGTCCTGCGGCTCGCCCCAGATATCGTCGTTGTCGATGACGCGCATCGCGCCGAAGCCCAGGCGCTGGACCTCGAGGTCAGCGATCTTCAGTCGCAAGCTCACGCAGCGCTCCTGCCAGTCCAAGGGCGACCCGCGCCATGCGCTCGTAGTCCAGCGTGTCCGGCGTGTCGCTGCCGCGATGGTAGTGCGGGTTCCGGTTGTAGGCGGTATCGGTCACCATGATCGCCGGGAAGCCCTGGTCGCGGTACGACCAGTGATCGGAGCGCGTGATGCCCGGAACGAAGGCCGGCGCGGCCACGCCTTCCGAGGGAAACTTCGCATGCCGGCGAAACGCGGCGATGCCGGCGCGCACCAGGGCCCGCGCGCCGATGTCCCCCACGAAGGCGATGTAGTCGGCGCGATCGGGGTAGAACAGGTTAAGTAGCGGCGGATAGCGCTGGCTGCCCGGCTGGTCCCGGTAGAAGCCGAGCATCTCGAGCGAGAGCATGCCGCGCAGCGCTTCGCCCCGGTCGCGCGAGCGCTTCGCGGACACCCAGCTGCCCATGTCCGGTCCCATGAAATGCGGCTCCTCCTCGTTGGCGAAGGCCACGAAGCGGATCGGCAGTCCTTCCTTTCCCAGCATGCCGGCGAGCTCGATCAGCACGGCGACCGCCGAGGCGTTGTCGTCGGCACCCGGCGAGCCGGGCACGGTGTCGTAGTGCGCCCCGACCACCAGCGCGACCCGCGGCGGCTCGAGCTCGATGTTGCGCACCTCGCGGCCGGCGCTTTGGAACCGGTGCGACGCCGGCGACAGGCCGTGCGCGGCGAGCGCCTGCTCGATGTAGCGCGCGGGCCGCTCCAGGTCCACGTTGCGCTGGTCGCTGGCGAGCTCGTACACGTGGCGGCGCAGGCGCTCGACGAGCGCTTCCTCCTGCGCGGAAAGCGGCGGCAGCGCGCCGCGGTGCGAGCGCCCGGGCATCGCGATCATGTACGCGAGCGCACCAGCCGCCGCGGCGGCCAGGAGAGCGAGGAAGGCGAGGAAAGAGATCGTCTTAGTCGAGAGCGTAGCTCAGCTCGGCAAGCAGGTCTTCGATGCTTTCGATGCCCACCGACAGGCGCACCAGGCCCTCGTCGATGCCCAGGTTCGCGCGCACGTCCTCGGGCAGCGAGGCGTGCGTCATGATCGCCGGGTGCTCGATCAGGCTCTCCACGCCGCCCAGGCTCTCGGCGAGCGTAAAGAGCTTGCAGCGCTCGAGGAAGCGCCGCGAGGCGCTCAGGGCGCCTTCCTTGCCGCCCTTCAGCACCGCGGTCACCATGCCGCCGTAGCGCCGCTGCATCTGCTCGGCGGCGAGCAGGTGCTGCGGGTGGCTGGCGAGGCCCGGATAGAGGACGCGCTGCACCCTGGGGTGCTTCTCGAGGAAGGCGGCGATGTGCATGGCGTTGCCGCAATGGCGCTCCATGCGCACGGCGAGCGTCTTGATGCCGCGCAGCGTAAGGAAGCAGTCGAACGGGCTCGGCACGCCCCCGACCGCGTTCTGCAGGAAGGCGAGCTGCTCCCCGAGGTCCTCGCGGTTGACGATCACGGCGCCGCCGATGACGTCGGAATGCCCGTTCAGGTATTTCGTGGTCGAGTGCACCACGATGTCGAAGCCGTGCTCCAGCGGCCTTTGCACCCAGGGCGAGGCGAAGGTGTTGTCGCAGACCGAGATCAGGCCGCGCCGGCGCGCGATCGCGGCGGTCGCCTTGAGGTCGGTTAGCTTGAGCAGCGGGTTGGTCGGGCTTTCCACCCACACCATGCGCGTGTCGGGCCTGATGGCTTTCTCCAGATTTTCCGTCTTCGAAAGATCGGTGAAGGTGGCCTGGATATTCGCCGAGCGCTTCCTGACCCGTTCGAGAATCCGGTAGCTGCCGCCATACAGGTCATCCATCGCCACCACGTGCGCGCCCGAGTCGAGCAGCTCGAGCACCGTGCCGATGGCGGCCATGCCCGAGGCGAAGGCGAAGCCGGCGCGGCCGCCTTCGAGCGCGGCGATGCACGCCTGCAGCGCGTCGCGCGTGGGATTGCGCGTGCGCGCATAGTCGAAGCCCTGGTGCTCGCCGGGGCTCGCCTGGGCGTAGGTCGAGGTGGCGTAGATCGGCGTCATTACCGCGCCGGTGCGCGGGTCGGGCTCCTGCCCGGCGTGGATCACCTGGGTCTCGAACTTCATGCGCTGCGTCTCCTGAGCCAGTTCAGCAGGTCGATGCGCGTGATGAGGCCGAGGAACTCCTCGCCGTCCACCACGATCGCCACCATGCCGCGGTCGAAGATCTCGCCGAGCTTCGCCACCGGGTCGGAGGGCGCCAGCGTGACCAGGTTCGGCTCCATCGCGGCGCTCACCGGCTCGCTGAAATGCTGCGGATTGTCGTAGACCTCGAGCAGGATGTCTTCCTCGGTGACGATGCCCACGATGCGGCCGTCCTCGAGCACCGGAAGCTGCGACACGTCGTAGAGCTTCATGCGCTGATACGCGGTGTTCACCGTGTCGTCGGCGGCGACGGTGGCGACGGCGTGCTCCTTGTGGCGGCGCGAGATGAGGTCGCGCAGGTCGCCATGGGTCTCGCGCTTGATGAAGCCCTGGTCCAGCATCCAGTAGTCGTTGTACACCTTGGACAGATACTTGTTGCCGCTGTCGCAGACCAGGGTGACTACGCGCTTCGCCTCGGCCTGCTCCCGGCAATAGCGCAGCGCCGCCGCAATCAGCGTGCCGGAGGAGGTGCCTGCCAGAATGGCTTCCTTGGTCAAAAGCTCCCTGCATACCGCGAAGGCTTCCGCATCCGGGATGCTGTAGGCCTTCTTCACGCGCGACAGGTCGCACACCGGCGGGATGAAATCCTCGCCGATGCCCTCCACCAGCCAGGTGCCTACGTCTTTCGAAAGCGAATGAGTGCGAATGTACCCGGCGAGGATCGACCCCTCGGGGTCCGCGAGCACCATCTCGGTGCGCGGCGAGGCGCGCGCGAAGAACCGGGCAAGGCCGGTGAGGGTGCCGCCGGTGCCCACCCCGGCCACCACCGCGTCGACATCGTGCTGCATCTGCGCCCAGATCTCGGGGCCGGTGCTTTCCTCGTGGGCGCGCGGGTTCGCCGGGTTGGCGAATTGGTTCACGTAGTAGGCGCCCGGGGTGGTTCGCGCGATCTCGGCGGCGCGCTCCTGGTAGTACTCGGGATGGCCCTTGGTCACGTCCGAGCGCGTCATGACCACTTCGGCGCCCATCGCGCGCAGGTGGAAGACCTTCTCCTGGCTCATCTTGTCGGGCACCACGATGAGCAGGCGATAGCCCTTCTGCACGGCCACCAGCGCGAGCGCGAGGCCGGTGTTGCCGGCGGTGGCTTCCACGATCAGACCACCGGGCCTGATTTTGTTTTCCTTTTCGGCTGCTTCGACCATCGCCAGCGCGATGCGGTCCTTGATCGAGCCGCCCGGATTCTGGTGCTCCAGCTTGAGGAACAGCCGACAGCGGCCGGTGTCGAGCCGGGTCACTTCCACCAGCGGGGTGTTGCCGATGAGGTCCAGTACGCCCATGGGCTCCCTAGGCTACCGCATCAAGTGCTTGTTTCTGTGGTGTGGGAGACATCCCAACTTGTTGCGCCGCAGCGCGTGGGGTTGCTCTCCCACGGGAAGCATCCCCATAGTGCCCGCCTGAGGAGGCGCAATGGAAATGATCAGCGAGGCGCGCGACGGGACGCTGCTCGGCAGCATCTCGGAGTTCTGCCGCAGGACCGGCATGGCCGAGTCCACGTTCGGCCGGCGCGCGGTCAACGACGGCAAGTTCGTGGCGCGGCTGCGCGACGGCGCCCGCGTCACCCCCGAGACGCTGAACCGCGTCAACCAGTTCATCGCCAAGCACGGCCTGAGCGGCCCGGGCGATTCGCCGCCGGAGCTGATGCCGCTCATCCGCGGCAGCGCCCTGCCGGCGGCGCAGCCGCCCGCGCAGCCGGCGCCGGAGAAGAACTTCCGCTTCTTCGACAACCGCCAGAAGTACCTGCTGTTCGTGAACACCTGCAGCGAGAAGGACGTGGTCGCGCGGCGCGTGGGCCTGGAGCTCGGCCACATCCACCCGCGGCCGCCGGCGGTGCGCGTGTTCGACGCCGGCATGGGCGACGGCACCGTGCTCGCGCGCGTGATGCGCGAGATGCACCGGCGCTTCCCCACCGTGCCGTTCTACATCGTGGGCAAGGAAATCAGCCTCGAGGACGTGCGCCTGAGCCTGCGCAAGATGGCCGACCGCTTCTTCGAGCATCCGGCCACCGTGCTGGTGGTGACCAACATGTACTACACCGAGGCGCCCTGGCTCACGCCGCGCGCCGTGGCCGCCGCCACCTCGATGGTGTGGCACGAAGTGGCGCTCACCGGAGGCACCTCGCACGACTTCAGCGAGCAGATCGCCTCGCTCGAGCCGTTCCTGGTGAAGAACTGGCAGGCGGGCCTCAGCCCGAAGACCGGCAACCCGGTCTACGAGCATCCCACCGCGCTGGTGATCTACCGCGACGATTACCGCTTCCTGCTCGACGAGGTGATCCCGAAGCGCGGCCAGGGCCGCGCGGACTACGACATGGTGATCGCCTCGCAGCCCTATCGCCTGCGCGCGCCGCTGGAGTTCAAGGCACAGCGCGTAGTGGCGCCGCTGGTGCGCGCGCTCGGCAAGGGCGGACGCCTGCTCGGCATCCACTCCTACGGGCACGACTTGGCGCTCGAGATCATCCAGAAGGTGTGGCCGGGCGAGAACCCGTTCGCGCACAGCCGCCACGACCTGATGCGCGCGGCCAAGGCGGACCTCGGGCGCGAAGCGCGGCGCTACAACTTCAATGCCTACGCGGACGCGCGCGCGCTGTTCCGCTATGACATGCATACCCTGCCCAGCGAAATCTCCTCCAGCATCGGCACCTCGACGCTGTTCGCGGCGTGGAACGCGGCCATCTATGTCGCGCAGATCGAGGACCAGCGCCTGTCCGATGTCCTGAAAAGCACCCAGTACCTGGATGCCACGCGCGACGTGCTGCAAAAGCACGGCGCGCTCTGGTTCCTGGACGAGTCCTATGTCGTTTCCCGCAAGCGCGACTGACGGCGAGCTGCAGGCGCGGCTCTCCGAGCTGCTCGCCGCCGGCTCGCTGGAGATCTCGCCGCGCGAGCTGCACCGCGCGCAGGCCCTGGCCGCGCTGCTGCCGGCGGACACCTGCGTCTACATCCCCTCGTTGCCGGGCCTGCCGCTCGGCCGCACCCTCGAGGCGGTCGCCGCGCTGCGCGCCGTCGGCCTGGACCCGGTGCCGCACGTCTCGGCACGCCGCATCCTCGACCGGCAGGAATTCAGGGATTTTCTCGGCAAAGCGGTGAAGCAATACGGCGTTCACCGGGTGCTGCTTATCGGCGGCGACGAGCCGCGGCCCAAGGGCCCCTACCAGGACAGCCTGCAGGTGCTGTCCGAGGGGGTGCTGTCGGAGTGCGGCGTGCGCGAGATCGGCGTTAGCGGCTATCCGGAGGGCCATCCGCGCATCGCCCCGGCCCTGCTGCAGGAGTCGCTGAAGCGAAAGCGCGAGCTGGCGGGCGAGCAGCGCCTGGGGATCTACGTCGTCACGCAGTTCTGCTTCTCGCCGCTGCGCATCGTGGATTTCTGCGCCGGCCTCGCGCGCAGCCACCCCGAGCTGCCGGTGTACGTGGGCATCGCCGGGCCGACCGATCCGGTGGCCCTTGCCCGGTATGCGCAGCGCTGCGGCGTGAGCGTCTCGCTGCGCGCCTTGCGCAACCTGGGCAGCGGCATCGCCCGGCTGGTGACGCACACCGACCCCAGCGAGCATGTCGCGGCCGTGGCGCGCTACGTGCAAAGCCGCGAGCCCAGCAACGTGGTGGGCGTGCATCTTTACAGCTTCGGCGGCGCGGAGCGCACCGCGGCCTGGATGCGCGAGCGCATCTAATTACTGCAGGAAACCCACCTTGCGCGGCAACCAGAGCGCGAGCTCGGGCGCGGCGAGCAGCAGGGCGAGGCCGACCAGCTGGATGATCACGAAAGGCACGATGCCGCGGTAGATATGCGCCATGGTGATGGACGGCGGCACGGTGCCTTTCATGTAGAACAGCGTGAAGCCGAACGGCGGGGTGAGGAACGAGGTCTGCAGGTTCACCGACATCAGGATGATGAACCAGGCGAGGAACACGATTACGCCGCCCTCGCCCAGGTGAGGGCCGAAGTCGATGCCCTTGAGCACCGGCGCGAAGATCGGCAGCACGATGAGGCAGATCTCGATCCAGTCGAAGAAAAAGCCCAGCACGAACACCAGCGCCATCACGAACAGCAGGATCTCCCAGCCGGTGTCCAGGCCCAGCGCCTTGAGCACCTCGGTGACGATGTCGTCGCCGCCCAGCGCCCGGAACACGAACGCGAACAGCGTCGCGCCGAAGAAGATGAAGAACACCAGCGCGTTGGTGAGCGCCGCGCTCTCGATCATCGAGTTCAGCGCCTTCAGGCTGAGCTTGCCGTTGAACCAGGCGAGCACCAGCGCCCCGGCGGCGCCGACGCCGGCGGCCTCGGTCGGCGTCGCCCAGCCGCCGAAGATCGACCCGAGCACCAGCACGATCAGGAAAGTGGGCGGCACGAAGCTCTTGCCGATCATCACCCAGAACTCGCGCGCGGTTTTCGGCCCGATCTCGGGCGGCAGCGGCGGGGCGACCCCGGGCTTGAGGAAGCTCAGCGTGCAGATGTAGGCGAGGTACAGGATGGAGAGCAGCAGGCCGGGCATCACCGCCGCGGCGAACAGGGTGCCCACCGAGACCTGCAGCAGGTCGCCCATGATCACCAGCATGATCGAGGGCGGGATCAGGATGCCGAGCGTGCCGGCCGAGGCGATGGTGCCGACCGCGAGCTCCTTCTGGTAGCCGCGCTGCATCATCGGCGGCAGCGCCACCAGCGTCAGCATCACCACCGAGGCGCCGACGATGCCGGTGGTCGCCGCCATGATCGTGCCCATGAGCGTGACCGACATCGCGAGCCCGCCGGGAATGCGGCGCGTGAGCACCTGCAGCGCGTGCAGCAGGTCGTTGGCGACGCCGCTCCTCTCCAGCACCGTGCCCATGAAGATGAACATGGGCACCGCCACGAGGATCGGGTTGGCGGCGATGCCGCCCCAGATGCGCGGCAGCAGGTTGAAGAACATCATCGGCTCGAACACGCCGAAGGCGATGCCGATCGCGCCGAAGAAGATCGCGATGCCGCCGAGCACGAACGCCACCGGGAAGCCGGTGAACAGCGCCACCGCCAGCAGCACGAACAGGAACACCGAGAGGTGCTGGCCGACCCAGGCCGTCATGGCCCGGCTTTCGCGCCCGGGAAGGCGGCCGCCGCGCGCAGCCGCTCGGGACCCCACAGGTAGACGGCGAGCCGCAGCCCCACCGAGACCACCGCCGCAAGCAGGAGGATGAGCCCGATGCTGATCATGCCCTTCGGGATCCAGCGCCATGGCAGCCCGGTGGCCGAGTCCGAATACTCGTTGAACCGCCAGGCGGTATGGAAGAAGTCGTAGCTGAAGTAGATCGCCACCAGGCAATAGGGCAGGGCGAATACCAGCACGCCAAGGAGCTCGATCCAGGCAAGCCGGCGCGGCGCGGTATTCGCCACCAGGATGTCGATGCGAACGTGCGCGTTCCTGAGGTACGCCGTGCCCAGCCAGAAGCAGAACAGCGCCGTGTGCAGGTGCCATTCGAGCTCCTGCAGCCGCGTCGACCCCATCTGCGGGATCTGGTAGCCGAACTTGCGCGTCAGCACGTCGAACAGGATGACCACCGTGCAGACCACGAACAGCCACCCCGCCGCCATGGAAATGGCGTGGAGCAGCCGTTCGATGGCCCTGCTTGTCCGGAGCAGCCTGTCCATGCGGGCAGGCGTCCGGGCTAGTTCACGTATCCGTGCTCACGCCAGATGGCGTAGTCCTTGCGGAACGTGGCGTACGAGTCGTACACGCGCTTGAAGTTCGGGTTCGCCTTCGATTCCTCGGCGATCACCTCGTTCCAGGCCTTCTCGAACGCCGCCATGATCTGCGGCGACCACTTCTTGATCTGCACGCCGTTCTTGTCGCGCATCTCGGTCATCGCCTTCCATTGCGTCGCCTCGCCCTCGGCGATCACGTCGCGCGTCAGGTCGCCGCAGGCCGATTCGATCATCGCCCTGTGCTGTTCGGAAAGCGACTTCCACTTGTTGGCGTTGATGTAGAACTCGAGGAAGGTCGCCTGCTGGTGCCAGCCGGGGAAATAGTAGAACTTCGCCACCTGGTGGAAGCCGAGCTTCTGGTCCATCACCGGCAACGAGAATTCCGTGGCGTCGAGCGTGCCGAGCTGCAGCGCCTGGAAGATGTCGCCCGGGGCGAGCAGCTGGGTCGCCACGCCGAGCTTTGCCATGGCCTTGGCCCCCAGGCCGAAGAAGCGCATCTTCAGCCCCTTGAGATCATTCACATCCTTGATTTCCTTGCGGAACCAGCCCGAGGCCTCGGGCGGGATGATGGCGCAGGGAATGTTGTGGACCCCGTGCTTGCCGAACATCTCGCGCGACAATTGCAGGCCGCCGCCATGGTGCACCCAGGCGAGGTATTCCGGGATGCCGGGGCCGAAGGGCACCGCGGCGAACATGTTGAACGCGGAGTCGGTGCCGGAAAAAAAGCCGGCGTTGGACCACGCGGCGTCGACCGAGCCCTGGCCGGTCGCCTGGATCGCCTGCAGCGCCGGCACCAGCGCGCCGGGCTCGTTCACGCGCAGCTCGATCGTGCCGCCCGACAGGCGCGCGAGCTTCTGCGAGAGCCTCACGGGCGCCTCGCCGATCAGCGTGAGGCTGTTCGGAAAAGCATTCGCGAGATTGATGCGCACCTTCTGCTGCGCCTGCGCGGCCGGCGCCGCCAGCGCGCAGCTCGCCGCTGCGGCGATGAGTAAGCGTTTCATTCCCCCCTCCTCTATAGGTGAGACTGCCCATTCATACTACGGTAAAATTCCGCGGTTTAGCGAGCCCTCACTGGAATGACACGTACCCGGCTGGTCGCCGGAAACTGGAAGATGCACGGCAGCCGGGCGGCCAACAGCGCCCTGCTCGACGGGCTCCTCGGGCAGATCGGAACCCTCCAGGGCGTGCAAGCCGCGGTGTGCGTGCCCTTTCCGTACCTGGAGCAGGTCGCCGGGCGGCTGCGCGGCACCCCGATCGCCTGGGGCGCGCAGAACCTGAGCGAGCACGCGCAAGGCGCCTATACCGGCGAGGTTTCCGCGGCGATGCTGCAGGAATTCGGCTGCCGCTACGTGATCGCGGGCCATTCCGAGCGCCGCCAGCTGTACGGCGAGAGCGATGCCCAGGTCGCGGCCAAGTTCGCCGCGGCGCGCGGGGCCGGGCTCACGCCGATCCTGTGCGTCGGCGAGACCCTGCAGGAGCGCGAGTCGGGGCGCACGCAGGCGGTGGTGGCGCGGCAGCTGGACGCGGTGCTGCAAAAGGCGCCGTTCGAGGATGCGGTGCTTGCCTACGAGCCGGTCTGGGCGATAGGTACCGGGCGCACCGCGTCGCCCGAGCAGGCGCAGGAAGTCCATGCGTTTCTGCGCCGCAGAGTTTCAAACGCCACGCGCATCCTCTACGGGGGAAGCGTCAAGGCGCAGAACGCGGCGGCGATTTTCGCGATGCCCGACGTGGACGGCGGGCTGATCGGCGGCGCCTCCCTCGCGGCGGCGGAGTTCGCCGCGATCGTGAAGGCAGGTGAAAGGAGCAGGGCATGAACTGGATGGACATGGCGGTGGTGCTGCACGTGCTGATCGCGATGGCGATCGTCGGGCTGGTGCTGCTGCAGCACGGCAAGGGCGCGGACATCCGATCGGGCTTCGGCGGCGGCGCCTCCTCGAGCCTGTTCGGCGCGACCGGCTCGGCGAACTTCCTGTCGCGCGTCACCGCGGTGCTCGCCACGGTGTTCTTCGTGTCGAGCCTCGCGCTCGCCTATTTCGCCACGAACAAGCCGCGCGAAGCCGGCAGCGTGGTCGACCGCGCGCCGGCCGTGGAAAAGAAGGTGGATGGCGCGAAGCCCGCCGCCGAACCGGTGCGGCCGCCGGCGGGCGAAAAGAGCGTACCGCAGTGATTTTTGAGGGATAATCCCGGCTTCGCCCACGTGGTGAAATTGGTAGACACGCTAGCTTGAGGGGCTAGTGGCCTAAACAGCCGTAGCAGTTCGAGTCTGCTCGTGGGCACCAGATCCTATGCTTGCTGAGTACTTTCCGATCCTGCTGTTCATCCTGGTTGGCATCGGCGTCGGCGTGGCGCCCATGGTGCTCGGGAAGCTGCTCGGGCCGAGCCGTCCCGATCCGGAGAAGCTCTCGCCCTACGAGTGCGGCTTCGAGGCGTTCGAGGACGCGCGCATGAAGTTCGACGTGCGCTACTACCTGGTGGCGATCCTGTTCATCCTGTTCGACCTGGAGATCGCCTTCCTTTTCCCGTGGGCCACGGTGATCAACGACATCGGCGTCGCCGGCTTCGTCTCGATGATGATCTTCCTTGCAATTCTCGTCGTCGGCTTCATCTACGAATGGATGAAAGGCGCCCTGGAATGGGAGTAGAAGGAGTCCTCGACAAGGGGTTCGTCACCACCACGGCCGACAAGCTCATCAACTGGACGCGCACCGGGTCGCTGTGGCCGATGACCTTCGGCCTCGCCTGCTGCGCGGTGGAGATGATGCACGCCGGCGCGGCGCGCTACGACCTGGACCGCTTCGGCATCGTGTTTCGCCCCAGCCCGCGCCAGTCCGACGTGATGATCGTCGCCGGCACCCTGTGCAACAAGATGGCGCCCGCGCTGCGCAAGGTGTATGACCAGATGGCCGAGCCGCGCTGGGTGATCTCGATGGGCTCGTGCGCCAACGGCGGCGGCTACTACCATTATTCCTACTCCGTGGTGCGCGGCTGCGACCGCATCGTGCCGGTCGACATCTACGTCCCCGGCTGTCCGCCCACCGCCGAGGCGCTGCTCTACGGCATCGTGCAGCTGCAGAACAAGATCAAGCGCACCAACACGATCGCAAGATGAGTCGATGACGCCGCGGCTGCAGACGCTTTTCGATTCGATCAGGGACCTGAATCCGGTGGAGCGGCTCGGAGAGCTCACCGTGGAGGTGAAGGCGGCCGACTATCGCGCTGTCGCGCAGCGGCTCCGCGACCAGGCGGGCTTCGAGCAGCTCATCGACCTGTGCGGCGTGGACTACGGCGCGTACGCCGACAAGCCGCGCGAGGGGCCGCGCTTCGCCGCGGTCGTGCACCTGCTGTCGCTGAAGAACAACTGGCGCCTGCGGCTGCGCGCCTGGTGCGCCGACGACGAGTTCCCGGTGCTCGCCTCGCTGATCGACGTGTGGCCGGCCGCCGACTGGTTCGAGCGCGAGGCCTTCGACCTATTCGGCATCATGTTCGACGGCCATCCCGACCTGCGCCGCATCCTCACCGACTACGGCTTCGTCGGCCATCCGTTCCGCAAGGATTTCCCGCTGTCGGGCCACGTCGAGATGCGCTACGACCCGCAGCAGAAGCGCGTCATCTACCAGCCGGTGACCATCGATCCGCGCGAGGTGGTTCCGCGCATCGTGCGCGAGACCAACTACGCAGATACCGAGTAATGGCGGAAATCCGCAATTACACGCTCAACTTCGGGCCGCAGCACCCCGCCGCGCACGGCGTGCTGCGACTGGTGCTCGAGCTGGACGGGGAAGTCATCCAGCGCGCCGATCCGCACATCGGCCTGCTGCACCGCGCCACCGAGAAGCTCGCCGAGCACAAGACTTTCATCCAGTCCCTGCCGTACATGGACCGGCTCGACTACGTCTCGATGATGTGCAACGAGCACGCCTACGTGCTGGCGATCGAGAAGCTGATCGGCGTCGAGGTGCCGCTGCGCGCGAAGTACATCCGCGTGATGTTCGACGAGATCACCCGCATCCTCAACCACCTGCTGTGGCTGGGCGCGCACGGCCTGGACATCGGCGCGATGACCGTGTTCCTGTACTGCTTCCGCGAGCGCGAGGACCTGATGGACGTGTACGAGGCGGTGTCGGGGGCGCGCATGCACGCCGCCTATTACCGGCCGGGCGGCGTCTACCGCGACCTGCCCGACGCCATGCCGAAGTATCAGGCTTCGAAGTGGAAAAATGAGCGTGAAATCGAGCAGCTCAACCGCAACCGGCAGGGCTCGGTGCTCGACTTCATCGAGGACTTCGTCGAGCGCTTCCCGCGGGCGGTGGACGACTACGAGACCCTGCTCACCGAGAACCGCATCTGGAAGCAGCGCACCGTCGGCATCGGCGTGGTGTCCCCCGAGCGCGCGCTGGCGCTGGGCTTCACCGGGCCGATGCTGCGCGGCTCGGGGATCGCCTGGGACCTGCGCAAGAAGCAGCCCTACGAGGTGTACGACCGGATGGACTTCGACATCCCGGTGGGCACCAACGGCGACTGCTACGACCGCTACCTGGTGCGCATCGAGGAGATGCGCCAGTCCAACCGCATCGTGAAGCAGTGCATCGACTGGCTGCGCAAGAATCCGGGGCCCACCATGGTGAACGACCACAAGGTCGCGCCCCCCACCCGCCTGGAGATGAAGGAGGGCATGGAGCAGCTCATCCACCACTTCAAGCTCTACACCGAGGGCATGCACGTCCCCGAGGGCGAGGCGTACGCCGCGGTCGAGGCGCCCAAGGGCGAGTTCGGCATCTACCTCATCTCCGACGGCGCCAACAAGCCCTACCGCCTGAAGATCCGCGCCCCCGGCTTCCCCCACCTCGCAGCGCTGGACGAGATGGCGCGCGGCCACATGCTCGCCGATGCGGTGGCCATCATCGGCACGCAGGACATTGTCTTCGGAGAAATCGACCGGTGATCTCGGGCTTTGTATGCTGACGACGGATTCGCTGAAAAAAATCGACCGCGAGATCGCGAAGTATCCGCCCGGCCAGAAGCAGTCGGCGGTGATGAGCGCGCTCATCATCGCCCAGGACGAGAAAGGCTGGCTGTCGAGCGAGCTGATGGACTACGTGGCCCAGTATCTCGAGCTGCCGCCGGTGGCGGTGTACGAGGTGGCGACGTTCTACTCCATGTACAACCTGCACAGGACCGGGCGCCACAAGCTCACGCTGTGCACCTGCCTGCCGTGCGGGCTGCAGGGCGCGCTGGACGCCGCCGACCACCTGCGCGAGAAGCTCGGCATCGACTTCAACGAGACCACCGCCGACGGGCGCTTTACCCTGAAGGAAGGCGAGTGCATGGGCGCCTGCGCCATGGCGCCGGTGGTGCTGGTGAACAACAAGAAAATGCACGACTACATGTCGAAAGACAAGCTCGACAAGCTGCTCGAGGAACTGAAGTGATGCTCGATTACGGACCCGACGCGATCCTGATGAAGGGCCTGGACGGCGCCAACTGGCGCCTGAAGGACTACGAGGCGAGGGACGGCTATCAAGCCCTCAAGAAGATTCTTGCGGAAAAGATCAAGCCGGAAGACGTCATCGCCGAGCTGAAGAAATCGGCGCTGCGCGGCCGCGGCGGCGCGGGCTTCCCGACCGGCCTCAAGTGGTCGTTCATGCCCAAGGGCGGCAGCGGCCCGAAGTACGTGGTGTGCAACTCCGACGAGGGCGAGCCGGGCACCTGCAAGGACCGCGACCTGCTGCGCTACAACCCGCACGCGGTGATCGAGGGCATGATCATCGCCGGCTACGCGATGAGCGCCACCGCCGGCTACAACTACATCCACGGCGAGGTGTGGGAGATCTACGAGCAGCACGAGGAAGCGTTGCGCGAGGCGTACGCGGCCGGATACCTCGGCAGGAACATCCTAGGCTCCGATTTTTCGTTTGAACTGTACGCTCACCCCGGCTACGGCGCCTACATCTGCGGCGAGGAGACGGCGCTGCTCGAGTCCCTCGAGGGCAAGAAGGGCCAGCCGCGCTTCAAGCCGCCGTTCCCGGCGAGCTACGGCCTCTACGGCAAGCCCACCACCATCAACAA
>CBDDSA010000165.1:0-3895 GCA_965233185.1 uncultured bacterium | reverse complement strand
GAGCAACCTCGACCAGCCGGGGCTTGAGGAGCTGCACGATTTTCTCGGGAGGGAGTCTCAGCAAGAGCCCGCGCCGGCCGCCGTTGATGAAGACTGCCGGCAGCTCGGTGATCGAGCGCTCCATGTAGACCGGCAGGGGCTTGCGCGTGCCGAAAGGCGAGGTGCCGCCCACCTGGTAGGCGGTGTGGCGCTGGGCCACCTCCGGCTTGCACGGCTCGATCGACTTGCGGCCGGCCTGGCGCGCGAGGTTCTTCGTCGATACCTTGCGGTCGCCGTGCATCAGCACGATGAGCGGCTTGCCCGCCTCGTCCTGCATCACCAGGGTCTTCACCACCTCGTGCTCGGGCACGCCGAGCGCCTTGGCGGGCACTTCGGTGCCGCCGTGCTCGACGTATTCGTACGGGTGCTCCGTATACGCCACCCGGTGCTTCGCCAGGAACTCGGTGGCCGGCGTCTTCATCCGCGCGGATGGTGCCGGGCGTGCAGCGCCTTGAGCCGCTCGCGCGCCACGTGGGTATAGATTTGCGTGGTGGAGATGTCGGCGTGGCCCAGCAGCAGCTGCACCACGCGCAGGTCGGCGCCGTGGTTGATGAGGTGCGTGGCAAAAGCGTGGCGCAGCATGTGCGGGGAGAGCTTCTTGCCGGGGATGGCGCGCGCGCCGTAGCGGCGGATGAGGTGCCAGAACGCCTGGCGCGTCATGCCGCTGCCGCGGCTCGTGAGGAACAAGGCGTGCGAATCGCCTTTGCGCTGCTTCACGTACCTGGAGATCCACTCCACCGCTTCCTCCCCGAGCGGCACGAGGCGCTCCTTCGCGCCCTTGCCCATCACGCGCACCACGCCGGCCTCGAGGTTGGCCTCGAAAGTCTTGAGCGCCACCAGCTCCGAGACGCGCAGCCCGGTGGCATAGAGGGTCTCGAGCATGGCGCGGTCGCGCAGCCCGAGCGGGGTGGCGACCTCGGGCGCCGCGAGCAGCGCCTCCACGTCGGCTTCCGACAGGCTTTTCGGAAAGCGCGGCGCGCGCTTCGGTGCATCCAGCTTGAGCGTGGGATCGGCCGCGATGCGCCGCTCGCGCAGGCAGTACTGGTAGAAGCGCTTCAGCGTCGACACGCGCCGCGCCGCGCTCGAGGCCCGCCCCTTGCGCGTGGCGAGAAAGCGGAACAGGTCCGCCTCGCTGGCCTCGAGGGGCGTTTTCGTGAATGCGAACCATTGCTGCAGATCGCTGCGGTAAGAGGAAATGGTGTTCTTCGACAGCCCGTCCTCGAGCCACAGTGCGTCGCAAAACGCGTCGAGCAGCGGCTCGTTCAGGCAGTGAGCTCGAAGCTGTCCGGGCCGCATTCGTGGGCGAGCAGCCAGCGCTTCGCCTCCAGCAGGTAGCCGCCGGTCGCATGCGCGAAGCCGCCGATGCCGTGGGCGGCGATCACGCGGTGGCAGGGAATCACGATCGGCAGGGGGTTGTCGCCGCAGGCCTGCCCCACCGCGCGCGCCTCGCCGCCCACGCGCCGCGCCAGCTCGCCGTAGGTCAGCGTCCTGCCGCGCGGAATCTCGCACAGCGCGTCCCACAGCCGCCGCTGGAACGCGGTGCCTTCGACGAGCAGCGGCAGATCGAAGCCGCTGTCCGGGTCTTCGCGATAGCGCTCGAGCTGGTAAGCCGCTTTTTCACCCAGTACACTGCTTGGAGGTTTCAATTCGACGGTGGGCGGCAGGTAACGGATCTCGCACACACGCCCACCGCGAGTCGCCACTGCGACCTTCATGCGCGGGAAATCGACGATTACGTCGAACATAGCTTCTCGATCTGCGCGATGAGGTCGTCCGGCACCTCGATGCCCCCGGCCGCGGCTTTGCGCGAGGCGAAGCGCCGCGCGCCCGGCAGGCGCACTTGCGGGTCGGCCTGCATGGCCGAGACGAGCGCCTCGACCCTTTCGGCAAATTTCTCCGTGCCGGCGAGCGCGCCGGGGTCGATGGCGATGAAGCTCTGGCCGATGCGCGGCTTGTTGCCCTGCTCGGCGAAGAACGAGTCGGCTTCGGTCCCGAGCGCGGCGCCCGTAAGCGAGGCGCACAGCAGCTCGAAGGTGAGCGCCAGCATCGCGCCTTTTGCCCCGCCGATCGGGAACAGGCTGCCGTGCTCGATGGCTTCCTTCGGGTCGGTGGTGGGCTTGCCGTGGCGGTCGAGCGCCCAGCCCTCCGGGATGCGCTCGCCCTTGCGCATCGCCATCATGATCTTGCCGCGCACCACCGTGGTGAGGGCAAGGTCGATGACCAGCGGGTCCTTTGCCTGGCGCGGGAACACCGCGGCGACGGGGTTCGTGCCGAACAGGGCTTTCTTCCCGCCCCAGGCCGGGATGGCGGCAGGCGAGTTGGTGAACGCGAGCCCCACCAGGCCGGCTTGCGCCACCGGCAGCAGGTGGATCCCCATGACGCCGAGGTGCGCGCTGTTGCGGATGCCCGCGAACCCGATGCCGTTGCGCTGCGCGCGCTGGATCACCTCGCCTACCGCCCACGCCGCCGATACGTAGGGCAGGCCGTCGGCATTGTCGATCAGGCACACCGCGGCCCGGTCCGAGACCATGGCCGGTTCCGCCTTGCCGTCGGCGCGGCCGTTGCGCAGCATCGAGCAGTAGAACGGCACGCGCGACATGCCGTGCGTGGGCAGCCCTTGCTCCTCGGCCTGAACCAGGTGGCGTGCCGCGGCTTCGGCCATCTTAGAATGTGCCCCGGCCTTCTTCAGGGCTGTGCACGCCAGCTCGTACAGCGCCTGGCCGCTTTTTTTCATAGGAAAGGATTCTAACCATGGGAACGATGATCGAACTCACCGCCGCCGACGGCCACAAGCTTGGCGCCTACCGCGCCGAGCCGCAGGGCAGGCCGCGCGGCGCCATCGTGGTGATCCAGGAGATTTTCGGCGTCAATAGCCACATCAAGCAGGTCGCCGACGGCTATGCCGCGGACGGCTACCTGGCGATTGCGCCGGCTCTCTTCGACCGCGTGCAGCGCAACGTCGACCTGGGCTACACGCCCGAGGACATCGCCACGGGCCGGGAAATCCGCGGCAAGGTGACCAACGACATGGCGCTAAAAGACGCGGCGGCGGCGATCAAGGCGGCCTCGGGCGCGGGCAAGGTGGGCATCGTCGGCTACTGCTGGGGCGGGCTCGTCACCTGGCTCGCGGCGGCCAAGCTTTCGGGGCTGTCGGCCGCAGTGCCCTATTACGGCGGCGGCATCCTGGACAACGCCGAGCTCGAACCCAAGGTGCCCCTGATGGGCCATTTCGGCGACAAGGACCAGCACATCCCGGTGGAAGGCGTGAAGAAGCTCGCCGAGCGGCACAAGCAGCACCCGATCTTCATTTATTCGGCTGACCACGGCTTCAACTGCGACCACCGCGGCTCCTACAATGCGCCGGCGGCAAAGCAGGCGCGCGAGCGCACGCTCGAGTTCTTCCGCAAGCACATCGGCTAAAGGGAATCGGCCGCCGGGCCCAGCAGGGCCCGGCGGAACCGGGCCTTGAGCAGCGCGCCTTCGCGCGGCGGCAGCACGATCGGCACCTTCTCGGCCGCCACCTTCGCCACGGCGAACGCCGGCCCGGTCTCCTGGTGGACGAGGTCCCAGGCGCAGACCCTGAGCCCGCAGGCCCGCGCCACACCCGACAGGTCGATGCCGTTTGCGGTATGCGTGGTCTGCATGCCGGTCTCGCCGTAGCGCTCGTTGTCGATGACGACGATGCCGAGGTTGTGCGGCTGCTGCACGCCGATCGTGGCGAGCGAGCCCAGGCCCATCAGCATCTCGCCGTCGCCGGTGATCACCAGCACGCGGCGCTTGGGCTGGGCGAGCGCGAGGCCCAGGCCCATCATCGCCGCCTGGCCCATCGCGCCCCACATCGGAAAGCTGAGCGGAG
>CBDDSA010000164.1:0-17080 GCA_965233185.1 uncultured bacterium | reverse complement strand
GCCGAACTCCTCCGAGAACTCGCCGATCACCTCCTGCACCGCTTCCGCGGTGACCACATGGCTTTCCGAGAGATAGGCGGCGAGCAGCGCGCGCGTGCACAGCGTGTTGATGCGCCGCGGGATGCCGCCGGTGTAGGCATGGATCAGCAGGAATACGTCGTCCTCGAACTTCGGGTCGCCCTCCCAGCCGACATGCTTCAGGCGGTGCTCGATGTAGGCGCGCGTCTCGTCGCCGTCGAGCGGGCCGAGGTGGTAGGAGGCGATGACGCGCTGGCGCAGCTGCTGCATGCGCGGGCTGCGCATCAGCTCGCGCAGCTCCGGCTGGCCCACGAGGAAGCTCTGCAGGAGCGCCTTGTTGCCCACCTGGTAGTTCGACAGCATGCGCAGCTCCTCCACCGCCTCGGGCGCGAGGTTCTGCGCCTCGTCGACCACCAGCAGCGCCCGCTTGCCCTTGGGCAGCAGCGAGGTGAGGAACGCCTCGATCTCGGCCAGGAGGCGCGCCTTGTCCTGCTCGCGCACCGGCAGGCCGAAGGCGGTGGCCACGGCGCGCAGCAGGCTGTCGGCGTCGAGCTGGGTGGAGACGAGCTGCGCCGCCACCACCTTGGTGGAATCGAGCTGCTTCAGGAGGTTGCGGATCAGCGTGGTCTTGCCCGCGCCCACCTCGCCGGTGAGCGTGATGAAGCCCTCGCCCTGGTACAGGCCGTACTGCAGGTAGGAGTAGGCGCGCTTGTGGCCGCGGCTCGCGTAATAGAACGCCGGGTCCGGGCTGAGCTGGAAGGGCTGGGTGGTGAAGCCGAAGTAGGGTTCGAACATGTCGCTCTAGAACTGGTGGGTGAGGCCCGCGTGGATGGAGCTCGCCTTGCGGTTGTCGCCCGGCAGCTCGCCGGAGAACCGGGTGTGCGAGACGCCGGCGAAGGTGTTCGTTTTCGCGCCGACGCGAAACGTGGCGTTGAGCGCGAGGTTGTCGTTGCGCGTGTCCGAGCCCTCGGGCTCTTCCTGGCGCGCGAAGCTGCGCCCGCCCGAGGCGGTGAGCGTGGTGAAGGGCGTCAGGCGATGGCTCGCGCTCACGCCGAAGCCGTGCTGGCGGATGCGCCGCCCGGGCAGGCCGAGCTCGGGCAGCAGCGCGCCGATGCCTTCCGCGAGCGCGGTGCTGTCGGAGGCGAAAACGCTGAGCGTCACGCTGTGGCGCACGCCGAGGATGCCCACCGAGGCCTCGGCCCGCTCCTGCAGGAAGATCTGCTGCGTGAAGAAGGAAAGCGGGTTGGAGAGAAAGAGCGGCGTGCCCGAATTGCGCAGGAAGTCGATCACCGCCGCGGCGCGCTGCGCATCGTCGGGGATGCGCGCGGCGAAGATGGCGTCGAGCAGCGCGGCGGTATTGCCCGGCGGCAGGCGCAGCGACTCCTGCTGGTAGTTCGTGGTGTCCTTGCTGTAGCGCACTTCCCAGGCCGTCAGGCGCGTGCGGTGCCGGAAGCGCGCGAGGCGCGACGGCCCGAAGAAGCGCCGCTCGTACTCCAGGTCCGCCGTGGTGCGCACGCCCGGGCTCCACGTGAGGCCCACGCCGCGCATGGTGTGGTAGCGCTCCTCGCCGCCGATGTAGTTGTTGCGCTCGCGCCCGGCGCTCACCGAGAAGCGCCAGCTCACGTCCGGCTGCCAGAAAAGCCGCGCCCGCCCCAGGCTCGAGCGCTGCTCGGGACGCATGACGAAGTCATCTTCGTAGGCGATCTCGGTATCGTCGAATTCCAGCGCCCAGCCGAAGCGCGTGATGACGCTGCGCACGCTGCCGCTCCACTGGCGGGTGTGCACGTCGGCCAGATCCGTGGTGTCCGAGGTGGTCCACAGGTTGCGGTTGCGCAGCTCGTAGGTGGCGAAGCGCCCGAGCTGCCCGCGCAGGTGCGGCATCACGCCGAAGCTGCGCGTCTCGCTGCGGTTCTCCGAGATCGTGGTGATGTCGCCCGGCTGCGGCGAGAACGGCGACAGGAACTGCTGGCTGATGTTGCCGGTGAGGTCCACGAAGAAGAGCTTCTCCACCGCCTCGAGGCTCGCGAAGGCGCTGAGCGTGTTGGCCACGCCGTCGGCCTGGTCGTTGCGCGCATAGAAGATGGCGCTGGGCGCGTAGTGCAGGTTGGCGCGAAAGCGCGCGCCCGCGCCCTGGATGCGCAGGCCCGGCGTGATCTGGGTGATGAAATCGCCTTCGCCGTCGCCGGCGGTCTGGGCGACGTTATCGGTGCCGGTGAACCTGAGCGTGACGTCCGGCGAGATCGTCCAGCCCTCGGCCGCGATGGCGGGCCCACCGAAGGGCAGGAGCGCAAGGGCGAAGGCGGCGATGCGCCATGCCCTATTGCCCATAGCCGTAGTAGCCGTAGTAGGACCCGCTCTCGGACTCGGGCGCCTTGTTCAGCATGGTGAGCACCACCGGGCAGGTCTCGACCGTGGCGAGGGCGGCTTCCAGCGTGCCGTGCGTGGTGCGCTCGGCTTCCACCACTACCACCACCTGGCCCATGTAGCTCGCCAGCACGCGCGCTTCGGTGGTGGCGAGCAGCGGCGGCGAATCGAACACCACGATGCGGTCGGGATAGCGCTCGGCGAGCTCGCGCACCAGGCGGCGCATCGCGTCGCTCGCGAGCAGCTCGGAGGAGTCGCGCCGCGGCGTGCCGGCGAGCAGCAGGGAGAGCCGCTCGACGTTGGTGCTGAGCATCGCGTCGCCCAGGCTGAAGTCCGGGTCGGTCAGCACGTCCATCAGCCCGCGCACCGGCGGCAGGCCGAGCAGCTTCGGAATGGTGGGCCGCACCACGTCGGCGTCCACCAGCAGCACGCGGCTGTCGACCTCCATGGCGATGCTCATGGCGAGGTTCAGCGACACGAAGCTCTTGCCCTCGCCGGGGAGCGAGCTCGTCACCATGATGAGGTTGCCGTTGGCCACCGGGCCGGCGGTCTTGCCCTTGGCGTTCTGGATCAGCGGCCGCTTGATGACGCGAAAGTCGTGCAGCAGCTTGGACTCGGGGCAGCTCGGCGTGATGAAGCCGGTGGCTTGCAGCCGCGCGAGGTCGATGGAACGGAAGCTCGGGCCGCGGGGTGCGGCCGGCGCTTCGCGCAGCGTGGGCTCGCGGCGCGCCTCGCGCAGCTCGGTGACGCGCGGCGCCGCGGCGGGCTTGTCCGGCATGCGGATGCCGGCCTGCTCCAGCTCGTGCAGGCGCTTGGCGGCTTCTTCGATCAGGTTCATGGAGTCCTTCAAAACGGCAGCATCCCGCGAGCAAAGACCACGGCGATGATGGCGCTGTAGGCCGCGGCGAGGCCGCCCAGCCCGCCGAAGAACCAGGCGGCGCGCCGCCGGCGCTGCAGGCGCACCGCGCCGCTGCCGATGAGCGACACCGCGCCCAGCACCGGCCGCCCGCTCACCCGCCGCAGCGTGCGGTTGTCGTGGATGGTCGGATGCAGGATGCTGAAGAGGTACGCGGCCGCGATGCCCGCGGCGAGCGAGGCGAGCAGCGCGAGCGGCACGAGCATCTGGCGGTTGGGCGACACCGGCGTGGGCGACACGCGCGGCGGGTCGATGATGCGGAAATCGGCCACCCCGGTGGCGGCTTCGACTTCGCCCGACATGGTGGCCGCCTCGCGGCGCGCCACCAGCGTCTCGTAGTTCTGCTTGTGGATGGCGTAGTCGCGGTTCAGCTGGGCGAACTGCGCCTCGCGTTCGGGCACCGAGCGCGCCTTGTCGCGCAGCTCGGCGTAGCGCCGCTCGAAGTCGGCCACGCGCGCGGTGAGCGCGGCGACCTGCGCCTCGGACTCGGCGAGCGCCATCTTGAGCTGCGGGTAGACGTTGCCGCCGGTGCCGCTCGCGCTGGCGCTCGCGCGCCGGCGCTTCTCGGCTTCCTCGGTGAGGCGCGTGCGCTCCGCGTCGCGCTGCGCTTCGACTTCCTTGATGATGCGCCGCGTGTTCACCACGTCGGGGTGGTTGTCGGTGTAGCGCAGCAGCATCTCGTCGAGGTTCTTGTTGAGCGACTGGATGCGCGAGTCGAGCTCGGGGGTGGCCGCCTCGGGCGCGCCGGCCGGCCCCTGCGCGAGCAGGTTGGGCGGGCGGCTGTCCTCGTCGGTCACCTGCTGGCGCAGCGTCTCGCGCGAGCGCGTGGCTTCCTGGAGCTGCAGGCGCGCCTGGCGCAGGCTCTCGTTCAGCCCCGCGAGGTTGCCGAAGAAATCGCTGCCCGCGGGCGCCTGCAGATCCATGTTCTGCAGCTTGAATTCCTTGACGCGGTTCTCGGCCTCGGCGAGGCGCGCCTCGTAGGACTTGATCTGCTCTTCGAGGAAGCGCTTGGCCTGCGTGGTGTCGTTGCTCTTCGAGGCGAGCCCGGATTCGACGAAGATCGACAGCAGCGACTGCACCACGCGGTGCGCCTGCTGCTGGTTCGGGTCGGTGTAGCCGATGGTGTAGAGGTTGTCGCGGCCCACGCTGCGGATGGTGAGGCTGCGCATCAGGCCGTCGATCAGCCGCTCGCGCTCCTCCGCGGACTTCGCGTGCAGGTCCATGTCGGTCATGCGCACCAGCTTCTGCAGGTTCGGCCGGCTGATGAGCGTGCGGCTCAGGATCGCCACTTCCTGCTCGACGTTGGGCTGCACCGCGAGCCCGGACATGAGGGGCTTCAGCACCGACTGCGTGTCGACGTACACGCGCGCGGTGGCCTCGTAGCGGTCCGGCGTGAGGAAAATGTAGGAGGCGCCCGCCATGCCGGCGAGCCACGCCACGGCGAGGCCGACCCAGCGGCCCTGCCACAGGCCGCGCAGGACCTCGGTGACCTGCGGGATGACGAGGCTCACGCTAGAACCAGCTTTGCGGAATGATCAGTACGTCGCCGGGCTTCATCTCGATGTTCGCCGAGACGTCGCCGCGGCGGATGAGGTCTTTCAGGCGCACGCCGTACTGGCTGTTGCCCTGGCCCACGCGCAGGATGCTGGCGTTGTTGCCGTCGGCGAAGTCGGTGAGCCCGCCCACCGCGATCATCACGTCGAGCAGCGTCATCTTCTGGCGGTAGGGCAGCGCCTGCGGCCGCGCGGCTTCGCCCACCACGCGGATCTGCTCGCTGTAGGGGCCGTTGAAGCCGGTGACCACCACCGTGACCACCGGGTCGCGGATGTAGCGGCCGAGCGCTTGCTCGATGTCGCGCGCGAGCTGCGTGGAGTTCTTGCCCTGCGCGGTGAGGTCCTCGACCAGCGGCACGCTCACCTTGCCGTCGGGACGCACCGGCACGCTCATCGACAGGTCCTGGTTGCGCCACACGATGATGCTCAGCGTGTCGAGCGGCCCGATGAGGTAGTTGTAGTCCGGCGAGGCCACGTTGCGCGGCGCCGGCGGATGAACGCCTGCGCAGCCCGCCACCGCGAAAGCCAGCACAAGGAAAGAAAACCCGAAAACCCGCCACTTCACGATGACCTGGCGCACCGTGCCCCCGAATAATGAAACGAATAGCCTAGCTCGTTGTTTTGCAGCCGCTTTGACGCGCTGCGGAAGCCAGTGTGCCGTGGCCCCCCGGCAGGGGCAATGGCTCCTAAGTGCTAACGCTGCAGGGCAGGATCGGCTTGCGGGCGCCGCCAGGCTTTCACGGCGAGGTGGTAGGCGAGCAGGGCGGCGGGCATGCGCAGCCAGTGCGCCCGCAGGTAAAGCATGCGCCGGGCGAGCGGCGACAGCCAGTCGCCGGCGCTGGGGTGGTCGGGCTGCAGCGCCCGCAGGAAAAGGCCGTCCATCAGCCGCCGCAGCCCCTTCGAGGGTTCTTCGATCGACACCACCTCGGTGGGGGTGCCCAGGAGCGCGCGTGTATACCTCAGGGCGTAGTAGAGCGGCCGCTCGAGCTCGAGCTCGCGCGCCCGCTCGGGCAGCTCGCGCCAGAACCCCGCGCTCGCGCCGAAATGGCGCAGCAGGCTGTCCAGGTCCGCGAGGTCGCGCAGGCCGTTGCTGAGCTCCTCGTTGAAGAAAAGGTGGGTGGCGCTGTGCAGCACCATGTCCACCGGCGCGAGCACCCGCAGTCCCGGGTGGCCGGCGAGCGGCCGCGCGGCGCCCATGAGCTTTCCGGGGTCCGGATGCAGGCGCCCGGTGAGCGGCAGGATGGTGTGGTGCACGTCGAGCACGGATTGCCGGGTCATGTGCTGCATGGGCGGCAGCTCGTGCATCCACTTGCGGTAGTAGCGCTGGTCGTAGGGGTCGTGGTGCGTGGTGGCCCAGCCGCGCAGCATGAGGGCCGCCTCGACCTGCGGCAGCGCCTCGCGCGGCACCAGGATGTCCACGTCCGAGAAGAGACGCCCGGGCGCCGGCGGCAGGCCGGCGAAGAGGTAGCCCGCGCCCTTGAGCAGCACCGCGGTGGTGCCGACCCCGCGCAGCGCCTCGCTCACCTGGGCCACCTCGCGGCGGATGGCGTCCTCCTGGGCGCGCGCCAGCACCAGCGCCCCCTGGAAATGCCGCCGCGGCGCCTCGGGCAGCCGCGCGAGCTCCACCTGCAGTGCGAGCTTGGACAGCAGATTCGCCCGGCGCGCCTGGCGCACCAGGAGCTCGAGCCTCGGGATGTCCCAGCCCGGGATGGCGGCGGGATCGCGTAAGGCGGCGAGGAGCAGGAGGCTCATGCCCCCTCCGCCAGCGCGTCGAAAATGCGGACCGCGTCCTCGAGATTGGCGTAGGTGAGCTCGTAGCAGCCGCAGCCTTCGACCAGGTCCGCCAGCACGCGGAAGCCCTCCGCGCCGTGCAGGTCGTAGTTGAAGGCGCTGTCGGCGAGCTGCATGAACGCCTGGCCGCGCGGCAGCGGCGCGAGCAGCGCTTTCGCGCCGGCTGCGTAGCGCGGCAGCACCACCCAGCGCGGCCGCGCCGGCTCGGCGGCGCGGCGCACGCTGTCGGCGGGCGCCTGCAGGTGGGCAACCGAGCCCTTCTGCGTGTCGTGCACCACCGGGCTCAACGCCGCCTGCGGCGCGAACCGCCGGATGACGTCGATGGAGGCGTTTTTCAGGCTCACCGGGCGCGCGAGCGGCGCCACCTCGCCCGTGGCCGGATCGACCAGCGCGTGCTCATCGGACAGGAGCCGCCAGCCGCGGCTCACCAGCCCGGCGCACAGGGTGCTCTTCCCCGAGCCCGGCGGCGCGGGCAGGAGCACGGCGCCGCCGTGCTTTTCCACCACCGCCGCGTGCAGCACGAGGTACTGGTGGCAGTGGGCGGACACGCACCAGTTGAGCCCCCACTCGAGGATGGGAAACGCCTGGCCGGCCGGCAGCGGATGAAACGGCGGCGCGCCGTCGAACTGGAACTGCACCTGGGGACGCCACCAGCGCCGCAGGCTGGCCGGCGGGGCGATGCGCACGTGGAAGTCGGCGAAGCCGTCCGTGGCTTCGACCGGATACTCGCCATAGAGGAGCGCGAGCCCTTCGGCCAGGGGCGGCATCTCCGAGCGGATCTCGCTTACCACCGGCCCGGTGCGCAGGCGCAGCCCAGGACCGCGCAGGCGCGCCTCGAGCTCCGCTTGCGGGAGATCGGCGAGCCTCAAGCCACCCGCCGCACCAGGCCCTGGCGCTCCAGCCCCGGCAGCACGTCGGCCACCGCCGCCGCCCATTCCGGGTCCTCGGGCTCGTCGCCGCGCACGCGCTCCGCGATCTCCTCGAGCGTCATCGTTCCATTCGCCCGCAGCAGGATGCGCAGCACCTCGCCCGCCAGGGGAGACAGCAGATGGGTATTGCCGCTTTGCGCATTGCGCACGACGAGCTGCTCGTCCAGGTCACGCCAGGACAGGACTTCGGGGGAAACAGTATGCCAGCGCAAACCGCCGCGCCTAGATGCCGCGCTAGTCGCGCTGCATCGTCGATTCGAGGTAATTCTGGATCTGGTCGTGGTACCAGCGCACGCCCGCGGTGGGCTCGAAGTAGCCGAGCCTGCGGTAGTCGTACCACATGTTCTTGATGGCGAGCACCGTGAGGACCGTGGTCCAGCCCTTCTCCGCGTTGAGCACCGCGGCGACGACATGGCGCGCCACGCTATTGGGCGGCCCGTCGCCCATGTTCAGCACATCGAGAAAGGTGGTATTGCCCGGGTAAGGCGTGAGCGCGAAAAACGGCGAAAACTTCGTCGCCTGATTTCCGTTCTTCGACTTCGGAAAGTAGCCGGCGGGCCAGGCCTTGAAATGCTGCTCCTGCTTCCAGAAGCCCGGCGTGCCGCCATCGCAGCGGTGCGTTTCCGGCACGCGGCTCGACGGCATGGAGGTGAAGCCGGAAGGCGTGGTGCAGCGAAAGCCGCCCTGGCCGAGCACGGGGCGGCTGACCAGCGTCATGAGCAGCGGCGCGGCACCCAGGCCGCCTTGCAGCAGCCGGCGCCGCCCGCCGGCCGGAGCTGCTCCGGATGGAGGATTGCCTTTGTTCGACACGTCCGTGTTATCTCCCATCGCGACCGCAACGGCTCCTGCAGGTTGTTTCGACGTTGTTCTGCGAGCAAAGCTAAGCATATCGCATACCACTTTGCTCAACCGGCTCAATCCTAAAGAAAAAATGTTTTCCCAAGCGCTTCGCAAGCCGCGACTGTAAAGCGAGCCGACATGCTGTCCGAACTGTCGCCTGGCGGCGACGTTGCGATGCGGTAAGGGCTTGAGCCCACGGGAGAAATCCGTTATGGTCCCCTTGGCTCAGGTCTGCAAGAACCATAACGTTGCCGGAGCCGGGAGAGCATAAGAGCTTTCGAGAGCCGCGAGGGAGAGCCGTGACCATCCTAGAACTGCAATCGCAGCAGGCTGCGCCGCTGGAAGTCGTTCACGACACCCGCTGGATGGCGAGCCTGCTCGAACGCTCGCCCATTCCTCAACCGGGCGCGCCGGCGGAACCGGACGAAGAAGGCCTGCGCACGTGCATCGCGATCCGCGAAGAGCAGTTCGACGCCGCCGAATCCCTGGTGCAGCGGCGCTACAGCGCCCGTGGCTATGCACCTGAAAGCCTCGAGCGCGCGGCGCCGCCCGGCGCGTCGGTCACCCTGCTCGCCCAGGTCGGCGGTCACCTCCTGGGGACGCTCACCGTTCGGCCGGACGGTCCGCGGGGCCTCTTTGCGGAGCGCACCTATTGCGAAGAGGTCGCCCGGCTGCGCGCGGCGGGCCACCGGCTCGGCGAGCTGGTGAAACTCGCCACCGTGGAGGAGGCGGACTGGAAAACCGCCCTGGACGCCCTCGTGCAGTCGGCCTATCTTGTCACCCGCATCGTGCACCGGCTGTCCGACGTGCTGATCGAGGTGAATCCGCGCCATGTGCGCTTCTATCGCAGGGTGTTCGGCTTCGTCGAAGCCGGCGGCAAGCGCGTGTGCGAGCGCGTGGGTGCGCCATCGGTCCTGATGCGGCTCGACCTGGCCCAGTTCGGCCGGCGGCTGCGCCTGGCGTCATAGCCCAGCCTTTTCTACTCGGCGCCCAGCTTCTTCTCACCCTCGCGGTCCTCGCCTTCGTTCCGGGCGGCTGGACCAAGCTCGTCGCCTTCCTCGGCCTGTGGCAGCTCACGTTTCGCGGCCTTGCGCGGCGCGAGCTTGCGGTGTTTGCTGCCGTATGCGTGCTGTTCTCGGTCATGGACATCATGGCGGTGCGCCAGGGCGTGTTCCGGTTTCATGCGCCGGACTACCTCGGCCTGCCGGTATGGGAATTCGTCATGTGGGGATTCTATGTCCTGCACACGCAGCGCATGCTGCGCGGTCCTACGCCCGAGGGAGCGCTCTGGAAAGTCATTGCGCTCGCGCTGCTTTTCGCGGTGCCCTTCGTCACGCTTACCGATAGCCGCCTGCTGCTGCTCGCCTCGGGCGTGCTCCTCGCGCTCGCGCTCGCCTTCTTCCACGAGCGCTGGGACTGGCGCTACGTGGGGTATATGATCGCCTTGGGCGCGATGGTCGAGTACGCGGGCGTGTGGAGCGGGCAATGGAGCTACCCGGCCGATCCGATAGGCGGCGTTCCCGCCTGGTTTGCGACGATGTGGGGCGGCGTCGGCCTGTTCACGCGGCGGTTGCTGCTGCGGCTCGTTTAGCCGCAGGGCACAGCAGGGGGATAGGGAGTGGACGAGGCACTGCAAGCCTGGCGCGCGGCATTGGGGCAAGACGCCGTCGTCACCGGCGAGCAGGCGCTGTCGCCCTATCGCCGTTGCACCAGCGGCGCCACGCGCTCGGTGCTGGCGATCCTGCGGCCGCGGGACACGCAGGAGGTCATCCGTGCGGTCGAAGTCGCGGCGCGCTTCGGCCTGCCGCTGCATCCCATCAGCACCGGCCATAACTGGGGATACGGCACCGCGCTCGCGGCGGCCCAAGGCACGGTGGTCGTCGATCTGTCCGCCATGCGCGCCATCCAGGAGTTCGATGAAGAGCTCGGCGTGGTGACGGTAGAGCCGGGCGTGACGCAAGGCGATCTGGCCGCCTTCCTCGCCGAGCGCGACGCGCCCTTCCTCGTTCCGGTGACCGGCGCCGGCCCCTCCTGCAGCCTGCTCGGCAATGCGCTGGAGCGCGGCTACGGCATCACGCCGATCGCGGACCACGCTTCGGCCATCATGGCGCTGGACGCGGTGCTCGCCGACGGCAATGTCTACCGGCCGGTGCTCGCCGACCTCGGCGCGCCGCTCGCGGCGCAGGTCTTTCGCCACGGCCTCGGCCCGTACCTCAACGGACTGTTCCTGCAGGCCGGCAATGGCATCGTCACGCGCATGACGCTCGCGCTGGCGCGGCGGCCGCCGGCGGTCCAGGCGTTCGTGATGAGCGTGAAGGAAAGCGCGGCGATCGAGGAGGTGGTGGGCGGCATTCGCGAGGTCCTGCGCGCCATGCCCGGGACGATGGGCGGCATCAACCTCATGAATGCGCGCCGGCTGCTCGCCATGAGCGTTCCCTATCCGGCAGGGCGCCTCGCGCCCGACGGGCTCATTCCGCACGACGTGATCGACGAGCTCAAGCGCGAGCGGGACATCGCAGAATGGACCGTGTACGGCACGCTCTACGGAACCAAGGCCTCGGTGGCCGCCGCCCGGGCAGAGGTGCGGCGCTGCCTGAAGCCGCTGGCGAGGCGGCTGCTTTTCGTCTCGCGGCCCTTGGCCAACGCGCTCGGTTCGTTCGCCGCCCGCCTGCCCGGGCGCTGGAGCCGGCGCTTCGGCACCGCGGCGCGCATGCTGGCCTCGTCGCTGCAGCTCGTGGAAGGCGAGCCGAACGAGACCGCCCTGGCGCTGGCCTACTGGGGTGCGGCAAAGCCGCCGCCCGACGGGATGCCGCTCGACCCGGCGCGCGACGGCTGCGGGCTGATCTGGTATTCGCCGCTGGTGCCCATGCGGCCCGAGGTGGTGCGCCGCTATCTCGACTTCGTGGTCGCGACGCTGCGCAAGCACGCCGTGGAGCCGCTCGTAACGCTCACCAGCCTGTCGGAGCGCTGCTTCGACAGCAGCGTGCCGCTGCTTTTCGATCGAAACTCGCAAGCCGCGACGCAGCGCGCGCAAGGCTGCTACCTAGATCTTCTCGAAAGCGGGCGGCGGCTGGGTTTCATGCCGTATCGCGTGCATGTGGACGCCATGCCGTGGCTCACCGGGCAGGCCTCGGTGCACTGGGATCTGGCGGCGCGCGTGAAAAGCGCGCTCGATCCGCAGGGCATCCTCGCGCCCGGGCGCTATAGCCGCATGCCGGCGGGCTGATGCGCGACTGGCTGACCGACCTCTCGCTCGCGCTGCGCAACGTCCTGCGGCACCGGCGGCGCTCGGCGATGGCGGCGGGCGCGGTGGCCTTCGGCGTGATCGCGGTGATCCTGGCGAACAGCTTCGTCGCCTGGGTGATGTGGGCGATGCGCGAAACCACCATCCGCTCGCAGTTCGGGCATGTGCAGGTGTCGCGCGCCGGATACGCCGAGGCGGGCGCCGCCGACCCGCTGCGCTTTCTCATCGACGCGCGCGCGCCGGTCCGCGAGGCGCTGCAAGGCCTGCCCTACGTGCGCGCGGTGGCCCCGCGCGTTTCCTTCAGCGGCCTGCTCAGCCACGGGGATGCGACCGTGTCTTTCCTGGGCGAGGGCGTCGAGGCGCAGGCCGAGGCCGAGATCCAGTCGTCGCTGCGGCTGCCGCGCGCCGCGATCAACATCGTCGCGGGCGCGGAGCTTTCGGCCGACGAGCCGATGGGCATGGTGCTGGGCGAAGGACTCGCGGCCAGCATCGGCGCCGGCGTGGGCGACAAGGTGGTGCTGCTGGCGAGCACCGGGAGCGGCGCCATCAACGGCATCGAAGGCCGCGTGCGCGGCGTGTTCTCCACCATCTCGAAAGCCTTCGACGACTCGGCGCTGCGCCTGAACCGGGCCGCGGCGCACGAGCTGCTGCGCGCTTCCGGAGACCACCGGCTCATCGTGCTGCTCGAGCACACCGAGCAGACGGCGCACGCCGCCGCCGACCTGCAGCGGCGCTTCGCCGGCCAGGGGCTCGAGCTCACGCCGTGGCATGAGCTCGCCGACTTCTACAACAAGACCGCGGAGCTTTTCGGCAAGCAGGCCGCGTTCGTGCAGCTCGTGATCGCGCTCATCATCGTGCTGAGCATCACCAACACGATGATGATGAGCGTGTTCGAGCGTACCGGCGAGATCGGCACCGCCATGGCGCTGGGCATGCCGCGCGCGCGCATCCTGCGGCAGTTCCTGCTCGAAGGCACCGCCATGGGTGTGGCGGGCGGCGCGCTGGGCATCGGCGCGGGCGTGCTGCTCGCGCGCGCGATCTCCGCCGTCGGCATCCCGATGCCGCCGCCGCCGGGCCAGTCCTGGGGCTACCGCGGCGAGATGCTGGTCACCGGCGAGACGCTCGCGCAGGCGTTCGCGCTGGCGCTCGTCACCGCGCTCGCGGCGAGCGCCTACCCGGCGTTCAAGGCATCTCGGCAGGCGATCGTCGACGCGCTGCGCACCAACCGCTAGCCATGCTGCGCCTCGCGATCCGCAACGTGTTTCGCCAGAAAAGCCGCAGCGCGATGACCCTCGCAGCCATCGTCCTGGGCGTGGCCGGCCTCATCGTCAGCGGCGGCTTCGTGCACGACATGTTCGACAAGCTCGCCGAGGCTATCATCCATTCGCAGACCGGCCACATCCAGGTGGCGAAGCGCGGCTTCTTCGCCGGCGGCGCGCGCGCCCCGGAAAAGTACCTGCTCGCCGATGCACGCGACGTCGTCCGGCGCGTGGCGGAGACGCGCCGCGTCGTCGAGGTGGCCGCGCGCATCCAGTTCTCCGGCCTGCTGGGCAACGGGCGCACCAATTTCTCCGTCATCGGCGAAGGCATCGAGCCCGGGAAGGAAGCGCGCCTGGGCACGCACCTCCTCCTCAAAGCCGGCCGCGCGCTGTCGGAAAAGGACCGCTTCGGCGTCCTGGTAGGCGAGGGCGTGGCGAAGGCGCTGAAGCTCTCCCCCGGCGACCAGGTGGTGCTGCTGGTGAGCTCCGCCGAGGGCGCGATGAACACCCTCGACTTCGAGGTGGTCGGCGTCTTCCAGAGCTTCTCGAAGGACTACGACGCGCGCGCCGTCAAGATCCCGCTGTCGGCCGCCCAGGAGCTCCTCGACACGCGCGGTGCCAACCTGCTGGTGGTCTCGCTCGATGCGACCCGCGCGGCCGACGACGTGGCGGCCACGCTGCGCCAGCGGCTGCCGGATGCCGGCGTGGACATCAAGGCGTGGCACGAGCTGAACGACTTCTACCCGAAGACGGTCGAGCTCTACGAGCGCCAGTTCGGCTTCCTGCGGCTCATCATCCTCGTGATGGTGCTGCTCTCGGTGGCCAACAGCGTCAACATGAGCCTGTTCGAGCGCATCGGCGAATTCGGCACCATGCGCGCCCTCGGCGACCGCGGCCGCAAAGTGTTCGCGCTGGTGGTCGTGGAAGGCGCGTTGCTCGGCCTCGCCGGCTCGCTGCTAGGGCTTCTCGCCGGCGCCGGCCTCGCCCTCGCCGCCACGGCCATCGGCATCCCCATGCCGCCGCCGCCCAACTCCAACCTCGGCTACACCGCGCACATCGACCTGATTCCGTCCGTCCTCGCCGGCGCCTTCCTCACCGGCCTCGTCGCCACCGTGATCGCCTCGCTCCTCCCTGGCTTCCGCGCCTCTCGCATCCCCGTCGTCGACGCCCTGCGGCAAAACGTATAGGCAATAAAAAAGGCCCCCGAAGGGGCCTTTTCAAGTCGGATCGGAGTAACGCTTAGGCGGCGAGCCTTCTGCGCAGGCCGGCAAAGCCAAGGAGTGCGATGCCGAGTAGCGCCAGGCTTCCGGGCTCGGGGATGAATTGCGCGCGCACCGGGTCGTCGCTGAGAAGCTCCCAGTTGCCGACAGGGCCACCGGGCGTGCAGGTCGGCGTGCCGTTCGGACAAAAGTCGTTCTGGAAGAACATGTCGCGCAGGCCGAAGGCGGTCACGAATCCGTCATTGTCGAAGTTCTCGGCGTACGTTCCACCCGTCACGTTGAGGTAGCCTGCGGCGTCGCCGGTCGTCGGGAAGGTCGCGCCGTCGAAGTCGCCATCCACCGTCACTGCGGGGTTTGCCGGATCGATGCCGCTCGCGAAAGCCAGGCTTAGGAACAGGTCGCCGCCGACGTTTGAAATGCCGTTATAGCAGTCCAACGTAATCGGGCAGGCCGCGTAGCCGGCAGTTCCTTGCGTGGCGCCGCCAGCCGCGGTGAACGAGCCGGCGTTGTTGATGTAAAGGTCGAGGAGTCCACCGGTGGATTTCACGTTCAGGTCCCCGCCCGCCGTGACGGTTGAGCTCAGGACCGTGATGTCGCGGAAAACCCCTGTGAGCTCAGCCCCGCTCTGGCCCTGTACCCAGAGCTGCTGACCGCTCCCATCACCGGCCTGGATGCTCGTGATGCTCAGGATGCCGAAGTTCTCCGAGCCTTGGACGGGACCCGCTGTGAAGCTTTCCCAGTTCTGGAACTTGATGACGATATCCCCGGTGTAGCCTCCCAGCGTAAACGCCGGGGCGGCGTTCACCTGAGCTGCCGTTAGGGCGGCGGCGAGGGCGACGGCCGATGCTAGTAGTTTCATTTATTTCTCCTTGGTTGACCGATCCGACTGCGATCTTGGCTCTCACTAAGCAAAGCGGATGCCAGATCGTTGGGTGACGTACTTAGCAAGGAAAAACAAAGAGTTGATCAGACCATCGATTTACCGCCACCGGCCGGTGTAAAGCCGGTCGACACTGTGGGACGGCGGCTAGAAATCGCGACGGGCTTCGAGGTAGGCGCGGTCGTTGTCGGCGAAGCGGCCGAAGAAGCCCAAAGGTGGTCCGGAGAAGGTGTCGACGCCGAAGACGAAGCGCCAGTTCTGGGCGGGGAGCCAGCCCAGGCGGGTGCGCACCAGGTGGTCGCTGCGGTTCAGGCTGTGGATGACGAGGAGCTCGGGCTGCCAGGCGCCGAACTTGGCGCTGAGGAGGGCGGTGATGCCGGACTCCTGCCGCTCGTGGATGAGGTCGGGGTCGTGGCTGCCGAAGATGCGCTGGAACACCTGCAGGTTGAGGCGCGTCTCGCGCGCCGAGGTGAAGTCCAGGCCCACCACGTAATCGAGGGTGTCCTGCGGGACCACGCCGTCGGGCTCGGCGAGGCGCGTGACGTTGAAGCTGCGTCCGGAGGCGTAGATGGCTTCGGCTTTGAGGACGGTGAAGCCCAGGTCCTTGCCGAGGGTGCCGCCCACCTGCCAGATGCGGTCGTGGCGCGGCGTGTAGACGAGGGTGGGCGTCGGCGCGAGCGCCACATCGCGGTAGAAGGTCGGGTTGACGTCGGTGCTGCGATAGTAGAACGCGGAGAGGTCCCAGCCGTCGCGCACGGTGGATGCGCGCAAGCCGAAGTTGGAGTTGCGCCCGGTGCGCGAAGGGCGCGACACGTCGCGGAACTCCTGCGCGAAACCGGCGGGCGGCGGTGCCTGCAGCGGATAGAACTCGGCGCCGGGCTTGCCGATGAGGTCGACCTCCGGGGCCGGCAGCCAGATCACCTCCGCGTGGTAGTTGTCGCCGAAGCGCTCGGCGCGCACCGCCCACTGCGGGATGCGCAGGATGTCGAACTCCGGCAGGATGAAGTCGCGCTGGTCGCGCGCCGACACGACGTCGGCGAAGAAGAGACCGACCATCTCGCCCCAGACGATGTTCTGCTTCCCCAGGCGCAGCTCGAGGCCGCCCAGCGACGTGTCCACGTAGGTCTCGCGGATGAAGAAGTCGCGGCGCTGATCGCGGCGCACCGCGGGCGGATAGAAGTCGCTGCCGGCATAGACCGGGTCGAGATCCAGGCGGACGCTCGCCTTCCATTTGAGATCGCCGCTGCCGCCCTGCGCGCCGAGCTGCGTGCGAAACACCGCGCGCGACCAGTGCGACGGATCCTCGTAGTCGTAGGCGCTGTAGTTCTGGATGAAGCCGCGCCATTCGATGGGGCGCGCGGCCTCCGGGATCTTTTCGGGGGAAAGGCCGAAGAGCGAGTCCCGGGAAAGCGGCTCGCTGGGCGACTCGGCGGGCGCAGCGGGTTCGGGTGTCGGAGCGGCGGCTGGCGGCGGCGCGGACGGCGGCGTGGGCTTGGGCTTTGGCTTCGCCGGCGCCAGCTTGACCGCATAGCGCCGCTGCGAACGGCCGGTGCGCGAGCGCAGCTCGATCTGCACCTCGAGTTCGGGTTCGTTGACCGGGCGCGTCGAGCGTACGCTGAGCGCGAGGCGCCGGCCGCCGCGCAGCACGGCGACGTAGACGTTGCCGATCTCGCTGTTGGGGCGGCTGGCCAGGCGCCCGGACAGGCTGGCCGCTTCGCCCGGCTGCATATCGACGATGTCCACTTCGGCGTAGAACGGCTGGCCGAGGCGCGAGTACACCGTGATTTTGCCCAGGCTCGCGGCGTGGGCTGGCGCCACCAAAAGGCACAGCGCCGCCGCAGCCGCTAGCGCCCGAAGGCTAGCCGGCATGCAGGGCCGCGGGGCCGCCGGCGGTCTTGATGGCCGCTTCCGCGGCAGGGGCCGAGCGCTTCTCGTCCTTGACCACCCATTGGCCGTTTCTGCGCAGCCCGAGGTAGCGGACCCGTCCGTCCTCGATGCCGATGTAGTGGTCGGCGACGTCGATCACCTTCTGGTCGTGCGTGGAAAAGATGAACGTGGTGCCGAGC
>CBDDSA010000163.1:0-7712 GCA_965233185.1 uncultured bacterium | reverse complement strand
CAAGCACGAGGTCGACCGCGGCGAGCACCTCCTGATGGAGCCGCTCAACGCCTCCACCGGCTTCTACATCCGGGCGAGCCGCCAGCTCGGGGAGTGGAACACGCGCTACCAGAAGCTGGCGATCTACGAGACGCCGCACTACGGGAAGATCTTCCGTCTCGACGGGTACAACATGACCTCCGAGAAGGAGGAGTTCGTCTACCACGAGAACCTGATCCACCCCGCGCTCAGCGCCCATGCCGCGCCCAAGAAGGTGCTGATCGTCGGCGGCGGCGACGGCGGCTCCTCCGAGGAAGCGCTCAAGCACCCCTCGGTGGAGAGCGTCACCATGGTGGAGATCGACGGCGACGTGATCGAGGTGGCCAAGGAGCATTTCCGGGCGGTCCACAACGGGGTGTTCGACAACCCGAAGCTGCGCGTGCGCGTCGAGGACGGGATGAAGTTCGTGCGCGAGAGCCAGGACAAGTTCGACCTGGTCGCGCTGGACCTGAACGACCCGGTGGGGCCGGCGGCCGCGCTCTACTCGACCGAGTTCTTCCAGCAGATCCGCCAGACGCTGGCGCCGGGAGGCGCGCTGGTCCTGCACCTGGGCTCGCCGGTGGCGCAGCCCGAGCGCGTGGCCGAGCTGTCCCAGCGCCTGCACGGGGTGTTCCGCATCGTGCGCCCGTACACCATGTACATCCCGCTGTACGGGTCGCTGTGGGCGATGGCGGTGTGCTCCGACAAGCTCGATCCCAAGGCCTTCACGGCCGACGAGATCGACCGGCGCATCGAGCAGAGGAAGCTCCAGGAGCTGCGCTTCTACAACGGCGAGACGCACGAGGGCGTGTTCGCGCTGCCCAACTACGTGCGCGACCTGGTGATCCCCGCGCGCCTCAAGCAGCCGGCGCGCGGCCGGCGCCTGGGCGTGGTGCGCGCCGCCGTCAAGTAATCGGGGTCAGAGCCCGAATTCCGGAAAGCGCTAGGGCGCTCCGCCTCAATAGGGCGGAGCGCCCGTCGGCCCCGCAGAGGCCGATTCGGTGTACTGCTCAAGCCGCGCAATGACGGGCTCGTCGGCACGCAGCTGCCGGGCCCTCACCAGCGACCAGTACGGATTGGCGCCGCCTTCGAGGAGCGCATCGGCAATCTCCAGGTAGCCGAGCTGCAGCGCGACCAGCAGCGGCGGGCGCCCCTGGCTGTCGGTTTCGTCCGGCCATTCGCCCAGCGCGAGCAGCTCCTTGACGGCGTCGAGGTCCCGGAAGACCACGGCGGTCATGACGTCGTTGTACTTGGGCGGCGGGATGACCGGCTCGGCCTGTTGCTGCGCCACGACCGGCGCGGCAACGGCGATGGCAACCGCGCAAGAACCAGCGTTCTCATCCTTCCCGGTAGATCAGGCGGTTGGCGTTGAGTTCCGCTTGGCCTGGATATCGTGGCACGTCACCATAGCGCCTATGGCAGCTCGACGTACCGGCAAACCCGTTTCGGGGGCGGAAAGTATCCGCGACCACGTACTCGCCAAGGCAGGGCTGATCAGGACGCTTGCCAAAGCGCACGGCGCGCTGTCGGTCGAGCTGTTCGGCTCGGCAGCTCGCGGCGAGGACCGGCCCAATAGCGATATCGATGTCATGGTCGAGCTTGAAGAAGGGCGGAGCCTGCTCGATCTGATCAGCCTGAGCGACGACCTGGAAGCCGCCCTCGGCCGCAAAGTCGACACCGTTAGCAAGCCAGCCATGAAGCCAAAGGTGCTGGCGCGCGTGCACAAGGACGCCATTCGCTTGGTTTGAAGAGGACGCCGGCGACCCCGTACCAGGCTTCAGCGCGCCGCGTAGCGCTTCAGCAAGTCGAGCATCGGACCGTCGCGGCGCGCCTGTGCCACGGGTACCGCGCGGCCGGCATCGGCTCCGCCCTTGAGCAGGACCTCGGCCGTGCGCGCGTCGCCCAGCTCGACCGCCACCATGAGCGGCGTCGTGCCGCGGCTGTCGGGCTTGTCCACCCAGCGTCCCAGCTTCAGCAACTGCGCGACCGCCTCGGCGTCCTTGTAGAGCACCGCGGTGACCAGGTCGTTGAACTTCGGCCCGGCCGCTACCTTGGGGTTGAACGCTGCAACCGCCACAGGGCGCGGCTGCAAGGCACTTTTCTTGGCCGCGACGACCTTCTGCCTGGCCGCGACGACCTTGGGCGGGACCGGCGCCTGCTTCGGCTCGATGGCAGGCGCCGGAGGCGGCGGCAGGACGGCTGTTACGACAGGTGCTGCCACGGGCGCGGGCTGTTCGACCACGGGCGCCGGCGCTGCGGGCGCAGGCGCGGGCGCCTTGGCGATGACCGGCGGGCGCGGCGCGGGCCGGGGAACGGGCTTGGGCTGCGCCTGCTCCAGCCCGCTCAGCATCGCGGTGAGCGAGCCGACCATCGCCGGGGCGACGAGCAGCGGCACGAGCACCACGGGCAGGACGAAGCCGGCCAGGATCGTGGCGACGGCCAGCGCCGTGCGCGCCTTGCCTTCGCGGATCACATAGCTGGAGGCCACTAGGTCGTGCAGCGCCTGCTTGCGCGCCGTGAAGGCGGCGATCAGGTAGCCCAGCATCAGCATCGAGCTCGACAGGACTTTCGCCAGCTCGCGGCCCAGCGAGCGCAGGAACGAGAGGCGATGGCCCTGATAGCCGGTGACGCGCAGGCGCAGCATCGCCTTGCCGAACGTCGCCTGCAGCCAAGAGGCGTGCATGACCGGCCAGTAGAGGAAGGCGAATAGCGCGGCCGCCAGGACGGCGAGCGGCAGCTTGTCTTCGCCGAGCGCGGTCGTTCCGCCGGCGACGATCAGCACCGTGCTGAGGAAAACGATCGCGGAATCGGTCAGCAGCGCGAGCAAGCGGATCCAGAAACCGCCGAACTCGGCGCTCGCCAGGTGAGGTTCGTTCATTCTTCTTCCCTCCCTTGGGTGAAGACTACGCGACTGCCTGCAGCACCTCCCGGACGCAGCTGAACAAGCGGTCGATCTGTGGTTTTTCTATGATCAGCGGCGGCGACAGCGCGATGGTATCGCCGGTGGTGCGGATGAGCACGCCGCTCTCGAAGGTCTTCACGAATGCCTCGTAGGCGCGCTTGCCCGGCGCACCCGCGCGCGGCTCGAGCTCGACGGCGGCTACCAGCCCGCAGTTGCGGATGTCGATGACGTGGCGCTCGCCTTTCAGCGAATGGGCGGCCTCTTCCCAGTACCCCTCGAGGCTGGCGGCGCGCTCGAGCAGCCCTTCCTCTTCGTACGTATCGAGCGTGCCCAGGCCGGCGGCGCAGGCGAGCGGGTGCCCCGAATAGGTGTAGCCGTGGAATAGCTCGATGCCTTCGGCGCCCTGCATGAACGCCTCGTAAATGGCATCGCGCACGAACACTGCGCCCATCGGCACCGTGCCGTTGGTCATGCCCTTGGCGGTGGTGAACAGGTCCGGCATGACGCCGAAGCGCTGCGAGCCGAACGGCCGGCCCAGGCGGCCGAAGCCGGTGATCACCTCGTCGAAAATGAGCAGGATGCCGTGCTTGGTGCAGATCTCGCGCAAGCGCTCCAGATAGCCCTTCGGCGGCACCAGCACGCCGCCCGAGCCGGCCAGCGGCTCGACGATCACCGCGGCGATGGTGGACGGATCATGCAGCGCGCACAGGCGCTCCAGCTCGTCGGCAAATTCGGCGCCGTGCGCCGGCTGGCCCCGCGAGAACGCGTTCCTGGCCGGATCGTGCGTGTGGCGGATGTGGTCGACCCCCGCGACGCCCGGGCCGAACATTTTCTTGTTGTACTGCAGGCCGCCCACCGCCATGCCGCCGAAGTTGACGCCGTGGTAGCCGCGCTCGCGGCCGATCAGGCGAAAACGCTGCCCTTCGCCGCGCGCGCGATGGTAGGCGAGCGCGATCTTGAGCGCGGTATCGGCCGACTCCGAGCCGGAATTGGTAAAGAAAACCCGCGAAAACCCGGGGGGCGCCACCTTGGCGAGGCGCTCGGCGAACTCGAAGGCGATCGGGTGACCCATCTGGAAGGTCGGCGCGAAATCCATCGCCGCGACCTGCCGCTGCACTGCTTCCACGATCTTCGGGCGGCAGTGGCCGGCGTTCACGCACCACAGCCCGGCAACGCCGTCCAGCATCTGGCGGCCCTCGGGAGTCCAGTAGTACATGCCCTCGGCGCGCGCCAGCAGCCGCGGCGATTTCTTGAACTGCCGGTTCGCCGTGAACGGCATCCAGAACGCCGAAGCTTCCAGGTCGCTGGCAAAGTCGGCGCGCTTGTTCATGCTGCAGACATTACACCGTTCCGCGTGGCGGAGAAATCCCGCAACGCAGAAAAAGGAACTACTACCCCGGGAACGGGACGACTTTCTGCTTCTGCTCGCCCAGGCCCTGGATGGACAGCGTCATCACGTCCCCCGGCTTGAGGAATACCGGGTTGGGCTTGATGCCCAGGCCGACGCCCGGCGGGGTGCCCGTGGCGATGATGTCGCCCGGCAGCAACGTCATGTAGTGGCTGACGTGCGAGATGATCTGCGCCACGCTGAACACCATGGTGCGCGTGTTGCCGGACTGCATGCGCTTGCCGTTCAGGTCGAGCGCCATTTCGAGATTCTGGGGGTCGCCGACCTCGTCGGCCGTGACCAGCCAGGGGCCGATGGGCCCGGCCGTGTCGAACCCCTTGCCCTTGTCCCACTGGGTGGTCGCCAGCTGGAAGGCGCGCTCGGAAACGTCGTTCACGATGCAGTAGCCGGCGACGTGGTTCAGGGCATCGGCCTCGCCCACGTAGCGCGCCTGCGTGCCGATGACCACGCCGAGCTCGATCTCCCAGTCGAGCTTGGTGGAGTTCTTCGGCTGGACGATGTCGTCGCTCGGGCCGTTGATGCAGGTGGTGGCCTTCATGAACACGATGGGCTCCGAGGGGATCGACAGCCCGGCCTCCTTGGCATGGTCGGAGTAGTTCAGGCCGATGGCGATGAACTTGCCGATGCCCACGTACGGCACCCCGAAGCGCGGGTTGCTGTTGACCAGCGGCAGCGTCTCGGGCTTGAGCCGCGACAGCGTCTTCAGCTGGCGCGGCGAGAGCTCGTTCGCGCCGATGCTCTGGACCACCTTGGACAGGTCGCGCAGGCGGCCTTCGCCGTCGATTACCCCGGGCTTCTCGTAGCCCGCCTTGCCATACCGGCACAGCTTCATATCGTCATTCCCCCGTCGATCGAATAAGCGTTTCCGGTGGCGAACAGCGACTCGTCCGAGGCGAGGAACACCAGCAGCCCGGTGATGTCGTCCACCGTGCCCAGCCGTCCCATGGGCTGGCGCGCGACGAAGTCCTTGCGCGCCTGCACCGGGTCGGGCTGGGCGTTGATCCTGCCCTGCAGCGAGGGCGTGTCCACCGTGCCCGGGCAGATGGCGTTGCAGCGAATGCCTTGCCCCACATAGTCGGCCGCGATGGATTTGGTCAGGCCGATGACCGCCGCCTTGCTGGCGCCGTAGACGCAGCGGTTCGGCAGCCCGCGGATGGACGAGGCGACCGACGCCATGTTGATGATCGACCCGCGGCCCTTCTTCAGCATCGCCGGAATGAAGGCGCGCGACACCAGGAACATGGATCTCACGTTCACCGCGAAGGCCTGGTCCCAGTCCTTCGGCGTGGCCTGCAGGATGCTGCCGTGGTGCACCACGCCGGCGCAGTTGAACAGCACGTCGATCTCGCCCGCCTCCTGCGCCGCCTTGGCGATCGCCGCCTCGTCGGTGACGTCGAGCACCCGTGCCTGGATCGAAGCCGCTTTCAATTCACTCAGGATCTTCGGATGTGCATCCGTAGCCCAAACCTTGGCGCCTTCGCGTTCGAAAGCGAGGGCAGCGGCACGCCCCATCCCCTGGGCGGCGGCGGTGATGAAGGCGGTCTTCCCGGTGAGGCGTCCGGCCATGAGGGCAGCGATTATACTTCGCGTCTCCCATGAACAAGCTCGATTTCGCCGGGCGCACCGCGGTGGTCACCGGCGGCGCGGCGGGCATCGGCGCCGCGATCGTGAAGCGCCTCGCAGCCTCGGGCGCGAAGGTCGCGGTGTGGGACCTCGAGGGAAACGCGCGGGTGGATGTCGCCGACGCCGCGTCGGTGGAAGCGGCCACCCGCGAGGCACTGCGCTCGCTCGGCCGCATCGACATCCTGGTGAACAACGCCGGCATCGCGGGCGCGAATGCGCCCACCGTGGATTACCCGGTCGAGGAATGGGAGCGCGTGCTGCGGGTGAACCTCACCAGCCAGTTCCTGTGCTGCCGCGCGGTGGCGCCGCACATGGTGAAGGCGGGCTACGGCAGGATCGTGAACATCGCCTCGGTCGCCGGCAAGGAAGGCAACCCGAATGCCGTGGCCTACTCGGCATCCAAGGCGGGGGTGATCTCGCTCACCAAGTCGCTGGGCAAGGAGCTCGCGCAAAGCGGCGTGCTGGTGAACTGCGTGACGCCGGCGGCGGCGAAGACCGCGATCTTCGAGCAGATGACCCAGCAGCATATCCAGTACATGCTCTCCAGGATCCCGATGAGCCGCTTCGTCGAGGTGGACGAGATCGCGGCGCTCGCGTGCTGGCTTGCGTCCGAAGAGTGCAGCTTCTCCACCGGCGCGGTGTTCGACATCTCAGGGGGGAGAGCCACCTATTAAAAAGCCCAAGCCCAGATCCGTGGAGTGGTTCGCACGGCAGGACATCTACGGCTTCATCTATCGCAGCTGGATGAAAAACCGCGGCGTGCCGCAGGACCAGTTCGACGGCCGGCCGGTCATCGGCATCTGCAACACCTGGTCCGAGCTGGTGCCCTGCAACAGCCACTTTCGCGCCCTCGCCGAGCACGTGCGCGCGGGCATCCTGGAAGCCGGCGGCTTCCCGCTGGAGTTCCCGGTGATGTCGCTGGGAGAGACGCTGCTGCGGCCCACCGCCATGCTCTACCGCAACCTGGTCAGCATGGATGTCGAGGAGTCGATCCGCGGCAATCCGCTGGACGGGGTGGTGCTGCTGGTGGGCTGCGACAAGACCACCCCCGCGCTGCTGATGGGCGCGGCGAGCGTGGACCTGCCGGCGATCGCGGTGTCCGGCGGACCGATGCTCTCGGGCAAGTACCGCGGCAGCGACATCGGCTCGGGCACCAACGTGTGGTCCATGTCCGAGGACCTGCGCGCCGGCAAGCTCAGCCTGGAGGAGTTCCACGAGGCCGAGTCGTGCATGCATCGCTCGCACGGCCACTGCATGACCATGGGCACCGCCTCCACCATGGCCTCGATGGTCGAAGCCCTGGGCGTGGGTATGCCGGGCAATGCCGCCATCCCGGCGGTGGATGCGCGCCGCAACGTGCTCGCGCGCAATGCCGGGCGCAGGATCGTGGAGCTGGTCAGGGAGGACACGAGCCTTTCCAAGATCCTAACCAAGGCGGCCTTCGAGAACGCGATCCGCGCCTGCGCGGCGATCGGCGGGTCCACCAACGCGGTGATCCACCTCATCGCCCTTGCGCGCCGCATCGGCGTGGAGCTCACCCTGGACGACTGGGACCGCAGCGGGCGCGAGGTGCATTGCCTGGTCAACCTCATGCCCTCGGGCAAGTACCTGATGGAGGATTTCTACTACGCCGGCGGCTTGCCGGCGGTGCTTCGCGAGCTCGAGGGTTTGTTGAATAAAGATGCGTTGACGGTCAACGGCAAGACTCTCTGGGAGAACGTCAAGAACGCGCCCTGCCATAACCGCGACGTGATCTTCCCG
>CBDDSA010000162.1:0-4948 GCA_965233185.1 uncultured bacterium | reverse complement strand
CGCCCTCGGCGCAAGCTGGCGGCGCGCCTCGGCCGAGCAAAAAAAGCTGCTGACCGAGGAGTTCAAGACGCTGCTCCTGCGCACTTACGCGAGCGCCCTCGCCTCCTACCAGGGGCAGAAGCTCGAGTTCCGCCCGCTGCGCGCAAAGGGCCGGCGAGAGGGAAGTGACGGTTAACGTGCGGGTGCTGCAGCCGGGCGGCCAGCCGGTCGCGATCGACTAATGCGGTGAGCGAGGCAGGCATCGACGGGCTGATCGAACGGCTCAGAGCGAAGAACCGGGCGCTCGAACCCGGGGGGTCTTCGACGGCGAGGTAGCGACCGGAACCGCTATCGTTGATTCACCATGAAGATTCATCAAGCATTTGCAGTGCGTAGCGCCAGGGTAAAGATGTTGATTGGAACCGGCGGAGCTGCAGCTTGCCGGCCAGATGACTATGAGGCATGAGCACGACGATCGTCGTTATGGACGATGATGAGAGCATGCGAGAGCTTCTCATCGCCGATGTGAGCCGTGCGGGTTCTGGTGCTCACCAAGACTAGGCATTGCACGGCGCATCAGCGGCTCCTCTGACGTGCCCCCGATTTAGTACGGAATCGAGGTGGAGTCCGGGGTTAAAGATATGGGGTTTTCAGGTTTTACGCTCACGCTTCCGAAAGGCTTTTCTTCGGAAGCGTGAGCGTCCCTGAACTCTTCAGGTGTTTTGTCGTTGAGTGAGCTGTGCGGGCGCTCGGTGTTGTACTCGATGCGCCAGGCTTCGATTACCGAGCGCGCGTGCTGCATGCTCACGAACCAATGCTCGTTCAGGCATTCATCGCGAAATCGGCCGTTGAAGCTCTCGACATAGGCGGTCTCAACCGGCTTGCCGGGGCGAATGAAGGCAAGCCGCACGGCTCGCCGAGCTTGCGGCTGGGAACGCGGTCGAGGCGGACGCTGCCGCCTGCGCGACTGTGCCTGCCGAGGTAGCGGATAACACAATTTCCGCACAACCAACCGGCCGGAAACGACACAGTCCGTGGGCAAGTGCTTGATGTAGTTGGCGGAGCGGACGGGACTCGAACCCGCGACCCCCGGCGTGACAGGCCGGTATTCTAACCAACTGAACTACCGCTCCTTCAGTACTGCGAAATTCCTGGTGGGTGCTGACGGGATCGAACCGCCGACATTCGCCGTGTAAGAGCGACGCTCTACCAGCTGAGCTAAGCACCCCCGCGACGCGAGCGTCGCACCCGCAAAATCAAGGGGCGCTAGTTTATTGCATCCTTGAGGGCTTTTCCAGCGCGGAACTTGGGAAGGCGCGCGGCCTTGATGTCCAGCGCCTCGCCGGTGCGCGGGTTGCGGCCGGTGCGCGCGGCGCGCTTGCCGGCGTAGAAAGTGCCGAAGCCGACGAGCGTGACCTGCTCGTCCTTGCGCAGGCAGGTCTTCACCGACGCGACCAGCGCGTCGACGGCGCGCTCGGCGGCCGACTTGGAAATCTCGGCCGCCTGCGCGATCTGCTCAATCAGGTCGCCCTTGTTCATCCGAGCGTGCGCCTGGTTAATGGGTGGTGACGGCGCCGGCCTGGTCGTCCGGCTTGGGCGGGACCGGGGCGGACTCGTCGGGCTCGGGCAGCGGATCGGGCTGGCGCTCCAGGGCCACCTCGAGCACCTTGTCGATCCATTTCACCGGCACGATCTCGAGCTTGTTCTTGATGTTGTCCGGGATCTCCACCAGGTCCTTCACGTTCTCTTCGGGGATCATCACGGTCTTGATGCCGCCGCGGTGCGCCGCGAGCAGCTTCTCCTTCAGGCCGCCGATCTGCAGCACTTCGCCGCGCAGCGTGATCTCGCCGGTCATGGCGACGTCGGCGCGCACCGGGATGCCGGAGAGGATCGACACCATCGCCGTGGCGATGCCGATGCCGGCGCTGGGGCCGTCCTTCGGCGTGGCGCCCTCGGGCAAATGGATGTGGATGTCGTTCTTCTGGTAGAAGTCCTCCTTCACGCCGAGCTTGCGCGAGCGGGCGCGCACCACGGAGAGCGCCGCCTGGATGGACTCCTGCATGACGTCGCCGAGCTTGCCGGTGGTGATGGTCTTGCCCTTGCCGGGCATGGTGACCGCCTCGATGGTGAGGAGCTCGCCGCCGACCTCGGTCCAGGCGAGTCCGGTGACCTGGCCCACCTGGTTTTCCTTCTCCGCCATGCCGAAGGTGTAGCGGCGCACGCCGAGGAACTTGTCCAGGTTCTTGGGCGTGACGCTGATGCGATGCGGCTTTGCCGCCTTTTCCCCATCCACCGCCTGCTTCTCGGTGAGAAGCTGCTTCACCGCCTTGCGGCAGATCTTGGAGACCTCGCGCTCGAGCGCCCGCACGCCGGCCTCGCGCGTGTAGTAGCGCACGATGTCGCGGATCGCCGCCTCGGACACCGACAGCTCGCCTTCCTTCAGGCCCGTGGCCTGGAGCTGCTTGGGCAAGAGGTACCTCACCGCGATGTTCATCTTCTCGTCCTCGGTGTAGCCGGACAGGCGGATCACCTCCATGCGGTCGAGCAGCGGCGGCGGGATGTTGAGCGTGTTCGCCGTGGCGACGAACATCACCTCCGACAGGTCGTACTCCACCTCGATGTAGTGGTCGACGAAGGTGTTGTTCTGCTCCGGATCCAGCACTTCGAGCAGCGCGGAGGACGGGTCGCCGCGCCAGTCGGAGCCCATCTTGTCCACCTCGTCGAGCAGGAACAGGGGGTTCTTCACCTGGACCTTCGACATGTTCTGCAGGATCTTGCCGGGCATCGAGCCGATGTAGGTGCGCCGGTGGCCGCGCACTTCGGCCTCGTCGCGCACCCCGCCGAGCGACATGCGCACGAACTTGCGGTTGGTGGCGCGCGCGATCGACTGGCCGAGCGAGGTCTTGCCCACGCCGGGGGCCCCGACCAGGCACAGGATCGGCGCCTTCATCTTGTCGACGCGCGTCTGCACCGCCAGGTACTCGACGATGCGCTCCTTGACCTTCTCCAGCCCGTAGTGGTCCTTGTCCAGGATCTCCTGCGCCGCCTTGATGTCGCGCGAGATCTTGGACTTCTTCTTCCACGGCAGGTTGACGATGGTCTCGATGTAGTTGCGCACCACCGTGGCCTCGGCCGACATCGGCGACATCAGCTTGAGCTTCTTCAGCTCGGCCTCGGCCTTCTTGCGCGCCTCCTTGGGCATGTGCGCGCGGCGGATCTTCTTCTCCATCTCCTCCAGGTCCGCGCCCTCCTCGCCCTCGCCCAGCTCCTTCTGGATCGCCTTCACCTGCTCGTTCAGGTAGTACTCGCGCTGGCTTTTCTCCATCTGGCGCTTGACGCGCCCGCGGATGCGCTTTTCCACCTGCAAAATGTCGATCTCGGTCTCGAGCTGCGACAGCAGGTGCTCCAGGCGGCTTTTCACGTCGAACATCTCGAGCACCTGCTGCTTCTGCTCGAGCTTGAGCGGCAGGTGCGCCGCCACGGTGTCGGCGAGGCGCCCGGCCTCGTCGATGCCGGAGAGCGACGTGAGAATCTCCGGCGGGATCTTCTTGTTCAGCTTCACATACTGGTCGAACGCCGAGAGCAGCGCGCGGCGCATGGCCTCGACTTCCGGCGGCGGGGCGCCCTCGAGCGGCACCGCCACGGCTTCGGCGATCCAGTGGGTCTTCAGGTCGACCACTTCGCGGATGTGGGCCCGCGCGCCGCCTTCCACCAGCACTTTGACGGTGCCGTCGGGCAGCTTGAGCATCTGCAGGATGTTGGAGACGCAGCCGATCGGATACATGTCCTGCGGGCCCGGGTCGTCCTTCGCCGCGGACTTCTGCGCCACCAGCAGGATCGACTTGCCGGCTTCCATCGCGGTCTCCATCGCCTTGATGGACTTGGGCCGCCCCACGAACAGGGGGATCACCATGTGGGGGAACACCACCACGTCCCGCAAAGGCAACAGCGGGTACTGGATGATGTCGGCGGACGGCAGGTTTTCGGACATTTAGCTTAGCCTCTCAAGGGGTTGGAGCGCCCGGCACTGGCTGCGGATGCCTGACTGCATGTGCGGGTTCCCCCAGCAAAATCAATGAGCAAAGCGTACACGGATGCCGCGTACGCCGCAATGCGGAAAAGGTTACGTGATGTTGCGGATTGCGGAAGGCTAGCCGGAACCGCCGGCCACCTTGTGCTGGTCGGAGTAGATGAGCAGCGGCTTGCCGTCGGCGCTCACCATCGACTCGTCGACCACCACCTTGCTGACGTTCTCCAGCGTAGGCAGCTCGTACATCGTGTCGAGCAGGATCTGCTCGAGGATCGAGCGCAGGCCGCGGGCGCCAGTCTTGCGCGCAAGCGCGCGCTTGGCCACGGCGCCCAGCGCCGGGATGCGCACCTCGAGCTCCACGCCTTCCATATGGAACAGGCGCTGGTACTGCTTGATGAGCGCGTTCTTCGGCTCGGTGAGGATCTGGATGAGCGCGTGCTCGTCGAGCTCCTCGAGGGTCGCCAGCACCGGCAGGCGGCCGACGAACTCGGGGATCAGGCCGAACTTGATGAGGTCTTCCGGCTCGACGTTGCGCAGCAGGTCGTAGGTGGCCTTGGAGTTCGTGGGGCTGCGCACCTCGGCGCCGAAGCCGATGCCGGTCTTCTCGGTGCGGTTGCGCACGATTTTCTCGAGGCCGTCGAACGCCCCGCCGCAGATGAACAGGATGTTGGTGGTGTCGACCTGGACGAAGTCCTGGTTGGGATGCTTGCGCCCGCCCTGCGGCGGCACCGAGGCGATGGTGCCTTCCACCAGCTTGAGCAGCGCCTGCTGCACCCCTTCGCCCGAGACGTCGCGCGTGATCGAGGGGTTGTCGGACTTGCGCGAGATCTTGTCGATCTCGTCGATGTAGACGATGCCGCGCTTCGCCTTGTCGACGTCGTAGTCGCAGTTCTGCAGCAGCTTCTGGATGATGTTCTCGACGTCCTCGCCGACGTAGCC
>CBDDSA010000161.1:0-3603 GCA_965233185.1 uncultured bacterium | reverse complement strand
GCCTCGGCCACCACGTAAATGCGCTCGGGGGTAGGCTCCTTCAGCAGCCTCTCGAGGTCTTCCCCTTCGAGGCAAGGCTCTTTCGTGCCCACCATGCGCAGCGCCTTCTGCAGCGCCTCCTCGAAGCTGCGGCCGATCGACATCACCTCCCCGACCGACTTCATCGACGAGCCGATGGTGGGCGAGGCGTGGCGGAACTTCTGCAGGTCCCAGCGCGGCGCCTTCACCACGATGTAATCGAGCGCCGGCTCGAAGCAGGCGGTGGTGGCGCGGGTGATGGCGTTGCGCAGCTCGGCAAGGTTGTGGCCCAGCGCCAGCTTGGCGGCGATGAAGGCGAGCGGGTAGCCGGTGGCCTTGGAGGCGAGCGCCGAGCTGCGCGACAGGCGCGCGTTGACCTCGATGGCGCGGTACTCGCCGGTGCGCGGGTGCAGCGCGAACTGGATGTTGCACTCGCCCACCACGCCCAGGTGGCGCACGGTGCGGATGGCGATTTCGCGCAGCAGGTGGTACTCGCGATTGGTGAGAGTCTGGCTGGGCGCGACCACGATGCTCTCGCCCGTATGGATGCCCATCGGGTCGAGGTTCTCCATGTTGCACACCACGATGCAGTTGTCGAAACGGTCGCGCACCACTTCGTACTCGAGCTCCTTCCAGCCGACCAGGTATTCCTCGATCAGCACCTGCGGGCTGTGGGCGAGGCCCTTGCCTACCCGCTCGGCGAGCTGCGCCTCGTCGACGCACAGGCCCGAGCCCAGCCCGCCCAGGGCGTACGCCACCCGCGCCATCACTGGATAGCCGATGCCCCTGGCGATGCGCAACGCCTCTTCGAGAGAGGACGCCGCCTCGCTGCGCGGGACTTCGACCCCTATCTCGGCCAGGCGCGCGCTGAACAGCGCCCGGTCCTCGGTGTCTTCGATGGTCCGGATGGGAGTGCCGAGAATTTCAACTTCAAACCGCTCGAGGGTCTTGTTTCTGGAAAGCTCCAGGCCGCAATTCAGCGCGGTCTGGCCGCCGAAGCTGAGGGCGATGGCGTCGGGCCGCTCGCGCTCGATCACCTGGGAGACGAACTGCGGGGTCACCGGCAGGAAGTACACGCGGTCGGCGAGCTGCCCGGAGGTCTGGATGGTGGCGATGTTCGGGTTCACCAGCACCACCTCGATGCCCTCCTCCTTCAGCGCCTTGATCGCCTGGCTGCCGGAGTAGTCGAATTCGCCGGCCTCGCCGATCTTGAGCGCGCCGCTTCCCAGGATCAGCACCTTCGAGATTTTTTTCACGGGATCATGCTCACGAATCTGTCGAATAGGGGCCCGCAGTCGACCGGTCCGGGCGCGGCCTCGGGATGGAACTGCACGGAAAGGAAAGGCTTCGAGCGGTGGCGCATGCCCTCGTTGGAGCCGTCGTTGGCGTTGGTGAACCAGGCGTCCCAGCCCTCGGGCAGGGTGGCGGTGTCGACCGCGTAGCCGTGGTTCTGCGAAGTAATGAAGCAGCGCCCGGTGCCTTCCTCCAGGCAGGGCTGGTTGTGCCCGCGGTGGCCGAACTTCAGCTTGTAGGTGCTTGCGCCGGCGGCGAGCGCCATCAGCTGGTGGCCCAGGCAGATGCCCATCACCGGCCGGGCCTCCCGCAGCGCGCGCTTGAGGTTCTCGATCGCCGGCCCGCAGGCCGCCGGGTCGCCCGGGCCGTTGGAGACGAACAGGGCGTCGTAGTCCTCGGCGAGGAAATCGTGGTCCCAGGGGACGCGGATCACCGTAAGGCCCCGCGCATGCAGCTCCTTGGCGATGCTGCCCTTCGCGCCGCAGTCGAGCATGACCACGGTTTTTGGCCCGCCCGGGTAGACGATGCGCGTCGTGCAGCTCGCCTCGGCCACCAGGTTGCGGCGGCTGGGATCGTCGAAGGTCGCCTCCTCGCCCTCGAGCACGATGCTGCCCAGCATGCAGCCGCGCGCGCGCAGGCGCTTGGTGAGGGCGCGCGTGTCGATGCCGGACAGGCAGGGTATGCCCTGTTCGTGCAGCCATTGCGGCAGGCCTTTTTCGGCCAGGGCGTGGCTGTATTCCGCGGCGAGCTCGGAGACCACCAGCGCGCTCGCCTGGATCTTCGAGGATTCAAAGGCCGGCGGCACGCCGTAGTTGCCCACCAGCGGGTAGGTGAGGCAGAGGATCTGCCCGCCGTAGGACGGGTCGGTGAGCGACTCCGTGTAGCCGACCATGCCGGTGTTGAACACCACTTCTCCGGACACCGATTTTGGAAAGCCGGACAGGCGGCCGCGGTAGCGCGTGCCGTCTTCGAGCACCAAGGTTGCAGATTGCATGGTCATCCCTTCGCCATCACATCGCGCCGGGTCAGCGTGCGCGTGAGTTCCTCGTGAATCAGCTCGCCCCACACCGCGTGCCCTTTGGCCGTCAGGTGGTCGTTGTCCTGGTACCAGGCGCGCCGCTGCTCGGCGGGCGCGGGGGGCAGCACCTCCAGCAGGTACACCGCGCGCACGCCGTGCTTGTCGAGCTGCGCTTTCACCCGCGCGTCGGGCGGGCGCTGGCCGAGCACCTGCTGGCGGGTGGGCGAGATGAAGATCAGGTGGCGATAGCCGTGCGCCTTCAGGAACTGGTCCATCTCGCGCAGCTTCGCCGCCGCGCGTGCTACGCGCACGTCGGCCGGTTCGCTCTCGCGCTCACGCCGGTTGATCTCGCGCGTGTCGGCGAAGTACTTGTGCCACACGAACTCCGCCAGCTCCTCGAGCGCGAAGCGCGGCATCTGGTACTTGATCCACGGCTTGTTGCGCCCCGTGGTGAGCCCGCGGTAGAAGTCGTCCTCGATGAAGGTGGTGACGTACACGCTCGCCGGCAGGAACTTTTCCTGCACCACCAGGCCGTAGACGTTCTCCACGCCCCAGTTCGGAATGCCGGCATTGCCGCTGCGCAGCCCGGGCAGGTCCTTCGCCGCCAGCTCGGAGAACAACTGGTGGTTGGAGATGTGGTTGCCGCCGTAGGTCACCGAATCGCCGAGGAACAAGATCTTGTCCTTGATGCCCGGGTCCCAGTCCTCGCCCGCGCGCAGGCCGAGGTTGTTGATCTTGAAATGCGCGCCGCCGAAGCGCCAGGTTTCCTGGTTGGGCTGCAGGCGGTAGCCGTACGCCGGGTGCTCCTGGAACAGCACCGGGCGCCCCAGCCCGGAGAGCTGCTTCAGCCCGACCTCGGCTACGATGATGAAAACCAGCAAGAACACCAGCCACACCCCCGACAGGGTGGCCTTGGGATGGCGCTCGAACACCGATGGAGTCATGGGCACAGGGCTTTCGCAAGGAGATCAGCGGCGGCGCCGTGCGGCGCGCCGGCCGGCAGCTGCACCGCCGGAACACCGAGGCGGGCGATGCGGCGCTCCGCGGCAATGGATACGAGCATGAACCGCGCGCCGTTGCGCGAGGAGAACGCGGCGCTTTTCAGGATCAGCGCCTCGGTGATGCGCCAGGCCTCGTCGAGCAGCAGCTCGCTCGCATCGAAGGCGGGCGCGGGCCCGGCCTGCGCGCGCGACACGAGCTGCAGCAGGCGCGAGCGGTCCGCGACGCGCCGCAGCGCCTCGGCGCCGAAGCTCATTTCCCGGCGGAAGCCGGGC
>CBDDSA010000160.1:0-38136 GCA_965233185.1 uncultured bacterium | reverse complement strand
CGCCATTCCGCCCATGAAAATGGCGAGCACGAGCGTCTGCGCGTAGGCCGCGTGGCCGAGAAAAAGCTTGAGGTAATGGCTCCAGATCGACTGGTAGATCAGCCCGGCGAACCCGGAAGCCGTGAAGATCAGCAGCACGAGCGGGAGAAAGGCGGGAAGCAGCACGCGCTCGTAGCGCGTGCGAACCATGTACATGAATGGCAGCAAGCGGGGCTCCGGCTTTAGGGCTTGTAGCCCGGGATGCGCGTCTCGTCCACGGCGTCGATCTGCTCGGGATCGAGGAACATCTCGGCGTAGCCGGGGTACACCTTGCGGCGCAAGAACACGTCGAAGAGATCCGGATCGACATGGCCGCTTTGCGCCATGCGGCCCAGGATGTCGAGAGACTCGGAGAGCGACTTGCCTTTCTTGTAGGGCCGGTCCTTGGCGGTAAGCGCCTCGAAGATGTCGGCGATGCCCATGCAGCGCGCCTGCACCGACATCTGCTCGCGCTTGAGGCCCCTGGGATAGCCCTTGCCGTCCATGCGCTCGTGGTGGCCGCCCGCGTATTCGGGCACGTTGGCGAGGTGGCGCGGCCAGGGCAGCGCCTCCAGCATGCGGATGGTCGCGACGATGTGGTGGTTGATGATCTTGCGCTCGTCCTCGGTCAGGGTGCCGGCGCGGATGGTGAGGTTCTTCACCTCGTCGGCGGTGAGGAAGTCGGCCTCGTGCCCGGCGACGTCGCGCCAGCGGTAGCGGGCGATGCGGCGCACGCGCTCCATGTCCTCGTCGCGCATGCGCTCGCCGCCGATGTTGCACGCGTGCAGGAAGCGCCGGTCGTCCTCCAGCTCGCGCAGCCGCTCGCGCATCTGCTTTTCCGTGGTGTTCTTTTTCAGGAGCTCCATCTCGACGTCGCGTTTCAGGACCTCGAAGCGCGTGTCGATCAGGTGGATGCGGTCGTAGAGCGACTCGAGCTTGGTCGCCTTGTCGACCACGTGGACCGGGGTAGTGACCTTGCCGCAATCGTGCAGCAGTCCGGCGATCTTCAGCTCGTAGCGGTCCTTGTCGGTCATGCGGAACTGCGACAGCGGCCCCTCGGTGGTCTCGTTGACCGCCTCGGCCAGCAGCATGGTGAGCACCGGGACGCGCTGGCAGTGCCCGCCGGTATAGGGCGACTTCTCGTCGATGGCGCTGTTGATGAGGTTGATGAACGACTCGAACAGCTGTTCAAGCTGGTTGATCAGCATCCGGTTGGTCAGGGCAATCGCCGCCTGCGAGGCGAGCGACTCCGCGAGGCGCTGGTCGGAGGCCGAGAACTCGCCGATCTCACCGCTGGAGGGATCGCGCGCGTTAATGAGCTGCAGCACGCCGATGATCTCGCGCTCGTGGTTGCGCATCGGCACGGTGAGAAACGACTTCGACCGGTAGCCGGTCTTGCTGTCGAAGGCGCGCGTGCCGCTGAAATCGAACCCTTCGGCGGAATACGCGTCGGCGATGTTGACGGTCTCGCCGGTCAGCGCGGCGTAGGCGGCCACCATGCCGTGGTTGGGCTTGCCGTCCTTGTACAGCTGGATCGGGTAGAACGGCACGGGGTTGCCGCTGGTGCCGCCCAGGTAATACTTGAGCGAGGTGGTGCGCACGATCTCGAAGCGCAGGATGCGCTCCTCGGTGAGCCGGTACAGCGTGCCGCCGTCCGCCCGGGTAATCGTCTTGGCCGCCGCCAGGATCGCTTCCAGCAGGCGGTTGATGTCGCGCTCCGCCGAAAGCGACGCGCCGATGGCATTGAGCTGCTCGAGCCGCTGGCCCAGGTCCTCCCCGGCTGCGCCCCCTGTGGGCAAATGCAGGTTCCGGGTGATCTGCATCACTTGATGCAGACGGAGCGCACTTCCTTGATTTGCGTCACCCCGCTGAGGCACTTTTCCATGCCGTCCTGCTTCAGGGTGCGCATGCCGTCCTCCAGGCTCTGGGCCAGGATTTCGGCCACGCGCACGTGTTCCTGGATGAGCTTCTTCAGCTTGTCGTTGGCGACCAGCAGCTCGTGCAGGCCGCAGCGGCCCTTGAAGCCCGAGCCGCCGCACTTGTCGCAGCCGACCGGCTTGTAGAGGGTGAGCTGGCCCTTGTCGTTGCCGTAGTGCTTCACCCAGTCCTTGTAGACGGCCTCCATCGCGCTCTTGGGATCGGCCTTGAAGCGCGGGATGTTCATGAGCTCGTCGCAGTACTCGCGCAGGAAGGAGGTGAGCTCCGCGGACTCCGGGGTGTAGGCCTGCTTACAGCTGCACAGGCGGCGCGCCAGTCGCTGCGCCAGGATGCCGAGCAGCGCATCCGAAAAGTTGAACGGGTCCATGCCCATGTCCAGCAGGCGGATGATCGACTCGGGCGCGGAGTTGGTATGCAGCGTCGCGAACACCAGGTGGCCGGTGAGCGAGGCTTCGATGCCCGTCGAGGTGGTTTCCTTGTCGCGCATCTCGCCCACCATGATGATGTCCGGGTCGGCGCGCAGGAACGACTTCATGACCGCCGCGAAATCCAGTCCCGCCTTCTTGTTCACCTGCACCTGGCGCAGGCCCTTCTGGGTGATTTCGACCGGGTCCTCGGCAGTCCAGATCTTGGTGTCGGGCGTATTCAGGGACTTCAGGATCGAGTGCAGGGTCGTGGTCTTGCCCGAGCCGGTCGGCCCGCAGACGAAGAACAGGCCGTAGGGCTTGGCCACCGTGCTTTGCAGCTGGTCGAGGTTCCTCGGCGAGAAACCCATCTTGTCCAGCGGAATCGGTTCGCCCGCGGCCAGAATCCGCATGACGATGTCCTCGACGCCGCCGGCGGTCGGAATGGTGGCCACGCGCAGCTCGATGTCGAGCGGGCCGAACTTTTTGAACTTGATCTTGCCGTCCTGGGGCCGCCGCTTTTCCGAGATGTCGAGGTCGCACATGATCTTGATGCGCGCGGCGATGGCCGAGCGGTAGCTCGCCGGCACCTCGATGTACGGCCCGAGGTTGCCGTCCTTGCGGAAGCGGATCTCGGTCTTCGCCTTGCCGGGGTAAGGCTCGATATGGATGTCCGAGGCGCCCTGGTTGTGGGCGTCGATGATCACCTTGTTGACCAGCTTCACCAGCTCGTTGTCGGCGGCCGCGGACACCTCGTCGCTTACTCCGCCGTCGAGCGAAACCTCGCCGTCGTCCTCCAGTCCGGAGAGCAGGTCGTCGATGTTGCCGGTATCGGCGGCCTCGGCGCCGTAGAACAGGTTGACCGTCTCCTTGAATTCCTTCTGCGTGGTGACCTTGTAGATCAGCCGCGCCTTCGGGAACACGTTGGAGGCGATGCGCGTGGAGCGGATGCGCTCGGGGTCCAGGCACAGCACCGTCAGACCGTCCTTGGAGTCGTCTATGGGCAGCCAGTAATTGCCTTCCACGTACTCGCGCTTGAGGTTTTTCAGGAGATCGAGCGGCTTGACGCGGTCCGGCTTGAACGGCTCGTAAGGCACGCCGAAAAACTTGGACAGCGCCGCGCCGATCGCCGGCACCTTGACCTGGAATTCCTCGATAAGCACCTGCTCGACGTCTACGGCCTTCTTGCGCGCCTGGCGCGAGGCGAGGTCGAACTCGCCCGCCGAGAGCACCGCGTCGGCGATCAGGTAGTCGTACTTGGTCTTGACCGCCTGCGGCTTCTGGCGCTGCTTGAAGGCGATGGCGAGCGTCTGGGACAGCTCGGCGACTCCCTCTTCCGTGAGCGGTCCGAACGGTACGCCGGCCTTGTTGTTGATGATCTGGATGACGCCGATCAGCTCGGCGCCCGCGGACTCCACGATCGGCGCCACCAGCATCTGCTTGGTGCGGTAGCCGGTGCGCTTGTCGACTTCCTGCAGGAAGCGCAGGTTGGGATTCAGCGCGCGCAGCTCGCCGTCGTCGTACACGTCCTTCAGGTTGACGGCCTTCTTGGTGAGCGCGACGAAGCCGGCGATGGAATGCTCGGCGATCGGCAGCTTGAGATCCTTGAACGAATTCAGCCCGGTCTTCACCTTGGACACGATGGACTGCTTGTCCTCGCCCATCGAGTAGATGGTCAGCCGGTCGGCGTTGAACAGCGCGCACACGTCGGCGCTCACCTCCAGCATGATCTCGTCGATGTTGTTGGTGGCGTGGATCTTGTTGGTGACCGCCTGCAACTGCTTCTGGAACGCGAGGCGCGCGCCGACGTCGGAATGCCCCGCATGGGGACTCAGGACTGCGCTCATCGAAATCCTCCCTGCCGCGTACTTCTTGCTAGATCTCGGATACTAGACCTAGATACCCTGATTTTCAAAGGAATTTTGCCTTTTCAGACAGTTCTTTTTTCCCCCCAGCCGCTACGCCGATTTCTCGGCACCCCTGAGCCCCCCTTCCAGCAGCCAGACCTTGAAGCCGCGCTGCGCGAAGAGAAACGCCGCCGCGGCGCTGCGCCGGCCGCTCTGGCAGTAGGCGACATATTCCTTCGAGCGATCGAGGACTTCGAACATGTTGCGCACCTCCGCGAGCGGCACGTTGATCGCCCCGGGGAGCTTGTCGTACTGGTATTCCGAGGGATAGCGCACGTCCAGCCACAGCGCGCCGCGCCGGACTTTTTCGGTGGCCTCCTCGAAGCTCATGCGCCGCAGCAGCGGCTCGCGCAGCAGCTCGTTGAAGTGCTTGCGGTCCAGGCGCAGCAGCTCGCCCTCGCCCAGCGAGATCACGGTGGCGTTGCGCTTGGCCTCCGATACCAGGGCCTCTTCGCCGAAGGCATCGCCGCTTTTGAGCTCTGCCAGCACCACCTTGGCGCCACCCACCAGCCGCTCCACCTGGAAGCGGCCCGACTCCACCACGTAGTAGTAGTCGCCCTCGTCGCCCTCGCGGATCACCGCCTGGCCGCGTGCCGTCTGCACGCGCTCGAAGCGCTTCAAAAGCTCGTCGATGTGCGCCATCGGCAGCTGCGCAAACGCGCCGCTGCGCAGATTGCCGAGCGACAGCGCTCCACCGATGGCCGAGGGGATCTCGCTGCCCAATGCCACCTGATCCCACGTGGCGAGGATGTCCAGCACGTCGTCCTCCACCGCGATGAGCTCGACGTCCGTAATTGCCTTGCTGCGCGTGATGCGCTGCTTCTGGCGGTTGAGCGCCTGGCGCGTCTCCTCGGACCCTCCCACCAGCACCAGGGTACCGCCGCCCTCGAAGGCGAGCAGCAGCTCTCCTTCGAGGAGGAATACCGACAGCGGCGAGCGCAGCTTTTCAGTCAGCGGGTCGCTGCCGCGCTGCGCGCGCTGCACCACCGCCATGCTGGCGAGCTCGGCGAGGCGTTCGGGCGACAGGCCGGCGAGCGGCGCCAGCGTGGCGAGCTGCTGCGGCGTGACCATTAGAACTCCAGCACCAGGTTGTTCTGCAGCATGCGCGGCCGGAAGCTGCCGGCGCATTCCTCGATCTCCAGCATGGTCGGCTCGATCTCGCCCGGCTTCATGTGCGTGATGTAGATCTCGGCGTTGCGCTCGAGCTTTGCCAGCTCCTCGGCCAGCATGGAGGGGCACAGATGGCGCGAGATCTCGGCGAGGTGGCGCTCCTTGTTGGAGAACGCGGTCTCGATGATCAGGTACTTGAGGTTGGCGATGCGGTTCACCACGCGCCACAGCGCGTCGTTGGGGCCGGTGTCCCCGCTGTAGACCAGGCTGGCGGCGCCGCTGTCGAGATGGAACCCTACGGCCGGCACGGTATGGCGCGCGGGGATCGGCGTGATGGTCCGGCCGCCCAGCGTGATGGGCTGGCCCACCTCGATTTCCTGGTAGCGCAGGAACGGCGCCTCGGCGCTCGGTATCTCGCTGAAATCCGGCCAGATCGCCCAGTTGAACAGGTGGTTCTTCATGATCTCGATGGTCGCCCGCGTGGCATGCACCTCCACCGGGCGCGAGCGCATGCCGCCCACCGTGTCGACCAGGAACGGGATCGAGGTGACGTGGTCGAGGTGCGAGTGGGTGATGAAGATATGGTCCACCTGGGAAAGCTCGGCGAGCGTCAGGTCGCCCACGCCGGTGCCGGCGTCGATCAGGATGTCGCCGTCGGCAAGGAAAGAGGTGGTCCGCAGGTGCCGCCCGCCGATTCCGCCCGAGCATCCGAGGACGCGAAGGCGCATGCTACTTCTCGTCGAACGCCGTGACGCCGTCCCACTCCGGCGAGGGCGAGGCGCGGCGCTTCAGGGCCACCCGGACGGCGTAAGCCCTGTACAGCTCGCACGCCGGGTTCATGCGCTGAAGGTTGAGCAGGTTCACCTCGGCCTGGTCCCATTGCTGGGCGCGGTAGGCGCGCAATGTCTGGTTCCACAGGCGCAGCTCTTCCAGCGCGCTTTTCGGCACCTCGCCCTCGCGGCCGAGGGGCTCGTACACGCTGATCGCCTCGTCCTTGCCCTTGACCTTGATGCGGTCGATCTCGCGGAACACCACGTCCTTCACCAGCTCGCGCGTCGCCTCGCCCACCAGGATGCCCACGCCGTAGCCCTTGGTGCGGCCTTCCAGGCGCGACGCGACGTTGACCGCGTCGCCCATGGCGGTGTACGCGCGCCGCACCTGCGATCCCATGTCGCCGACGCGCACCGTGCCGGAATTCAGGCCGACGCCGATTTTCAGCGTGGGCCAGCCGCGCGCGGCGAACTTGGCGTTGAGCACCTCGCATTCCTTCTGCATGTCCAGTGCCGCGAGCACGCCGCTGCGCGCGTGCTGCGCGTCGTCCACCGGCGCGCCCCAGAACGCCATGATCGCATCGCCGATGTACTTGTCCAGCGTGCCGCGGTAGCGGCTGCGGATGATCGAGCTCATGTCGGTCAGATACTCGTTGATGTACTCGCGCAACTCGTCGGGCTTGAGCGTTTCCGAGATGCCGGTGAAGCCCCGCACGTCGGCGAACAGCAGGGTCAGCTCCGCGCTGCGCGGCTCCATGTTGTACTTGCGCGGATCCTCGGCCATCTTGTCCACCAGCTCGGGCGGCACGTACTGGCCGAACAGCTCCGCGAACTGGCGTTTCGAGCGCGACTCGACGAAGTAGCCGTAAGCCATGTTCATGACGTAGAGAGTGCCGGTCATGAGCACTGAGGCGGCCAGCGGCAGCACCATGTCGGCCTTCAACCAGATGCCGAAGTTCAGGGCCACGATCAGCGCGAGTCCCACGATCATCGCCACGGTGGCCCACAGCGCCGACACCATGGGGATCAGGATGGCCAGGACCACGCCGCCGATCGCAAGCAGGATTACCTCCGCTCCGAGCATGAAAGCGGGCTTGGCCTTGATCGAGCGGTCGAGCATCCCGGCAATGAGGTTGGCGTGGATCTCCACGCCCGGATACACGCTGTTCACCGGGGTCGAGCGCAGGTCGAACAGGCCCGGCGCGCTGGCGCCCACCAGGACGATCTTGCCTTTCAACGCCTCGGCTTGCACCCGGTCATTCACCACGTCGGCGAGCGATATGTAGGGAAAGCTGAACCTGTTGCCGCGATAGGGAATCAGCGCGGTGACGTACTCGTCGACCGGTATGTCGATCGGCCCGACCTTGAGCCATTCCAGCCCGCTGTAGCCCCGGCTCAGAAGGTCGCCGGGCGCATATCCGGGCTCGACGGGCGGCTTGCCCAGAATCACGCGGACCACGGCGAGCGACAGCGATTCGTAGTAGGCGCCGCCGAACTCCACGATCATCGGCACGCGCCGGGATACCCCGTCGAAATCCACGCGCGGATTGAAGTGGCCGGCGCTGGCGGCGCTCTGCACGAACACCGGCAGGTTGCCGGTGTAGCCTTTGAGCTCCTCGAAAATCGGGCCGCGCCCCGCGAAGGTGCCCTTCGGCAGGACCGGCTCCGGGATGGCGTTGACGCGCACCGCGCGGTCCTCGCTGTTGAAGTAATAGCCCAGCACGACCGGCCTGCCCTTCATGGACTGCGCGAACAGCAGATCGTTGTCCAGCCTGGGCCGCAGCTCCTTGTAGACGTCCTGGAAGCCCGCCACGTGCCGCAGGTCCTTCTCGGCCAGCGCATCCAGGGTGTCGATGCCCGAGCTCCTGTCCCGCTCGGCCCAGACGATGTCGAAGCCCAGCACGGCGATGCCGTACCTGTCGAACAGCTTGTTCACCAGCTCCGCCATCACGCTGCGCGGCCACGGCCAGTGGCCGACCTCGCCGAGGCTTTTCTCGTCGATGTCCAGGATCACGATGCGCGGATCGACCCCGTTCGGCATGGTCAGCTTGAGGCGCGCGTCGTAGATGATGTTGTCGAGCTGCGTGATGAAGTTCACCGGGTAGAAGCGGGCCGCATAGCCGATGAAGAACAGCGTGATCGCGAGGCCGATCGCGATCCTTACGAGGTGCTGTTTCAGGGCCTCAGGCCTTGAGGAAGAATTCCATCTTCACGCCCGCGAGCTCGATGACGTCATGATCCTTGAGCGCGTGGGGCGCCGGCCCGATCTGCTGGCCGTTCACCATGGGGCGGTTCGCGCCCTCGACGTGAGTGATGAAATAACCCTGCGGGCGGCGGGTGAGGACCGCCACCTGAACGCCCGGCTTGCCGAGCGTGGTGAGAGGCTTGGTGAGCTCGAGCTCCTTGCCAGCATTGCCGCCGGACAGCAGCTGGATGGCGCCGAGCGGCTGGCCCGCCGGCTTGGGCGCCGGCGGCGTGGTGCGCGTGATGTCCTTGTCGGCGACGCCGGCCGCGGCGGCGCTGCTGGCCACCTGCTGCGAGGCTGCGGCGCGCTGCGCCACGGCTGCCTGGGCACCGCCGCCCGACATGCCCGATGCGGCCTTCGCCTGGTCCGCGGCCGCCTTCATGGCCGAGGGCCGCAGCACCATGGTTTTCTCGAAGTCCGCCTTGTCCACGGACGCCGCCGGCGCGGTCTCGCCCACGAACTTCAGCTTGTACTTGCCGAGCTCGATGACGTCGTTGTTCTGCAGGAAGTGCTTCTTGATCGGGTTGCCGTTGACGACCGTGCCGTGGGTGCTGCCCAGGTCCTCGAGGAACGAGTCGTTCAGGATGGTGACGATGACGGCGTGCTCGCCGCTCACCGCCAGGTTGTCGATCTGGATGTCGTTATGGGGCTTGCGGCCGATGGTGGTGCGCTCCTTGGTCAAGGGAATCTCCTTGAGCACCAGTCCATCCATGCTGAGTATCAGTTTTGCCATAGCGTTCCCCTGGGGGAGGTTATTTTAACCACGCGAACACCTTGGCCATCACGCCGCGGGCGCCCGGGTACTCCCGGAGGACGCGAACGAGTATAACCGAAACGTTGTCCCGCCCCCCGTTGTCGTTGGCCATCTGCACCAGCTGCTGCGCGGCCAGGTTGAGGTTGGCGCCCAGCGCCTGCAGCGTCATGGCGATGTCTTCGTCGTCGACCATGTCGTTTAGCCCGTCCGAGCACAGCAGATACAGGTCGCCCGGCCGGGTGGGGTACTCGTGGATCTCTGGCTCCACGCTCGGATCGATGCCCAGCGCCCGGGTGACGAGGTTCTTGTGCTGCGCATGCTTCGCCTGGTCGGCGCTGATCAAGCCCGAATCGATCTGCTCCTGCAGCAGCGAATGGTCGCGCGTGATCTGCTTCAGGTTGTTCTGGCGCAGCAGGTACAGGCGCGAATCGCCGAGGTGCGCTACCAGCACGCGGTTGTCGTAGAACAGCGCCACCACCAGGGTGGTGCCCATGCCCGCGTATTGCGGCTGGCTCTGGGCCGCCTGGTAGATCGAGGTATTCGCCTTGAGCACCTGCTCGCGCACCAGGCGCCCGGCGATCTCCTGGTTGGTGCGCGGATCGATCTGGTGCGGGGAGGCGCTGGCGAGGATCTGCTGCATCTCGGTGACGATCACGGTGGTCGCCATGCCGCTTGCCACTTCGCCGGCGTTATAGCCCCCCATGCCGTCGGCGAGCACCACCAGCCCGTTGGCCGCGTCCGCCGCGATCGAGTCCTCGTTGTGCGAGCGCACCATGCCCGGGTCGGTGCAGCTCGCGATCTCGAGTACTTGCGTGAGGTCCATGCCGTCGCTAGAGCTGAATGTCGACCTTGCCGGCGTCAACCGACGTCGACAGCGTAGCCCGCAGCGCGCCGGCGAACTCCTCGCCGGTCTGGAAGCGCTCGTCGGGATTCTTGGCCAGGGCATGTAGCAGGAACGCGCGCAGGCGCGGCGGCACGTCCGGATTCACCGACAGGATCTCCGTGGGCGGCTCGTTGGCGATCTTGAACATGAGCTGCGCCATCGACTCGCCTTCGAAAGGCAGCCGGCCGCACAGCATCTGGTAGAGGCTTACGCCCAGCGAAAACAGGTCCGAGCGTCCTTCGATTTTCTTCCCGGCGAGCTGCTCGGGCGACATGTACGAGGGCGTGCCCAGCACCATGCCGGTCTTGGTCTTCGAGTTGTCGGTAAGGCGCGCGATGCCGAAATCGGTGACCTTCAGCGTGTCGGTTTGCGGGTCGTACATCATGTTGGCCGGCTTGATGTCACGATGCACCACCCCCTGGCGGTGCGCGTAGCCCAGCGCGTCCGCCACGCGTGCCGCGATCGACACGACTTTGTCCATCGGCAGCAGCTTGCCGGGCTTCACGAAGGGTGCGAGGTCGCCGCCCTTCAAGAGCTCCATCGCGATGTAGCAGAAGTCGTGCTCCTCGCCGGTGTCGTAGATGGTGACGATGTTCGGGTGCGACAGGCGCCCGGCGGTCTCGGCCTCGCGGAAGAAGCGCTCCTTCACCTCGGCGAGCTCCTCGGGCTCGAACTCCTGGGACAGCGCCATCGTCTTGATCGCCACCTCGCGTCCGATCTTCGGGTCTTTGCCGAGGTAGACCACGCCCATGGCGCCCTTGCCCAGCTCCTTCTGCACTTCGAAGCGCCCGAACTTCGGCTTCTCGCCGACCCCGAGCTGCAGGGTGCCGCCCGGATGATTCGTTCCTGACAGAATCACCGTTTCGGAGAGCTGCTTGGCACGCGACAGCCGGCTTTCCAGGTCGCGGAACTTCGCGTCGAAGCCGTGCATGTAGCGGAATACCGCCTCGGCCTTGTTGAACTGCCGCTTCCTCTCGAAGTCCAGCCCCAGGTTGTAGAGGTTGTCGAGCAGCTGCTCCGACAAAGGCACCTGTCTGAACTTGTCCCAGGCGAGGTCGAGCTGGCCCTGGCCCTGGTAGGCGAGGCCCAGCATGCGATTCGATTCGGCTCCGCTTTCGTCGGACCTGAGCTTGGCGCGCTCGGTGACGATGAAGCGCTTGGACACCAGCGCGCCGTGGCCCACAAGCAACAGCGTGGCCGGCAGCATGAGCTGCAGCCACATGCCCGAGGAGGTCATGAGCGCCATGTGGGTGGCGAGCAGAGCCGCGAACAGCACGCCCGAGAGCGCGGGCGCGGGACCGGCGCTCAACCGCGGCAGGACGGCGATCACGTAAAGCGCCACCGCGAGGATGACCAGCAGCTCCGCGGCGTAGGCCCAGGTCGGGGCCACGAAAAAATGCTCCTGCAGGATGGAGGACACCGAGTGCGCGAGCGTCAGCACCGGCGCCATCGCCGGCGATACCGGTGTCACGGAGGTGCTACCCACGCCGGCCGCGGTCGGCCCGATGAGCACGATCTTGTCCGCGTACTTGGTCGCGGGAATCTTGCCCGTCAGCACGTCGTAGAACGAGTCCACCTGGAAGGCCGGCTGGCCCTCGCGGCCCTTGTAGAAGTAGGTGTACATCTGCAGGGCGGGATCGGTGCCGATCTGCAGCCGCCCGAGCGAGACGCCCTCGCCCAGGCGCACCCGGATGTCGGCCGGCGTGAGGTTCAGGCTGGCCGCGGCGATCATCATCGACAGCGACGGGTAGTACTTGTCGAAGTACTGCAGCACCAGCGGCTCCTGGCGCACGCCGCCGTCCACGTCCGGATTGGCGTTGAGGTGGCCCAGGCCGGCAGCGGCGGCGCCGATGGCGTCGATCGGCACCTGCACCGAGGAGGTGGGCAGCGGGGGGAATTCCTCGCTACCCTGCGCCCCCACCGCGTTCTTGAGCACGTAGTCGGGCAGCGGCTTGTCGGGTCTGCCGAGGGGCTGCTCGATGCGGAACAGGATCGGCAGCAGTACGTTGCCGGCCTTCGCGTAGCTTTCGGCCAGCTTGCGGTCCGTGTTCAGCTGCTGCTCGGCCTCGCGCAGCACCGAGACCATTTCGGCGGGCGCGGACTCGCTGCGCGCGGCGATTTCGAGCAGCTTGCTGATGTAAACGTAGCCGGGGTCGACCTGCGCCTCGCTGAAGAACACCGTATTGCCGATCACCTTCGCCTTGGCGCCGGCCAGGAGATCGGTCATGCGCGCGTGCGTCTCCCGCGACCACGGCCAGCGGCCGATGTTGTTGATGCTGGTGTCGTCGATCGCAATGACAGCGATGCGGTCGGAAGGCGCGCGCGCAGTCGCCCGCACGCCAAGGTCGTAAGCGCTGCGTTCCAGGCTGGGGATCAACTCGCTGAACCGGCTGAAAAGCAGCACGGCGACGACAATCATCGCGCCGAGGAACCAGTCGGACTTCCAGAATCCGGACTTCATGCCGCCTCCCCCTTGCCCCTTTTGAGCCTACAAAACAGCGGTCTAAGCGCCATTTTTGCAGTTAAATGTAAGCTCCGTCAAATATTTAGGACAAGGCAGCGCCTCGCTTGCGCGAAACTTTGCAAAAAGGAGGCGCGGCTAGGCGCCGAGAATGGCCCCGGGCTTGATCTGGCCCGAAGCGAGCAGATCCCCCGCCGCGACCTTTTTCCCGTCGCCCAGCTTCGCCTTCCCGGCGTGGATGCGGCCGCCCTGGGCGGTAATGACCATCCGGCCGTCCTTCAGCTCGACCACTTCGCCGACCTTGCCCTTGACAGCGCCGAAGGTGCGCACCGGTTCCTTGCGGCTGTCGAACAGCTGCAGCTTCACGCCGTTCAAGGTGGTCCACGCACCCGGCGCCGGGTCCGCGCCGCGGATCAGGTTGTGAATGAAGTCGACATGGTTGGCCCAGTGGATCCTCGCCTCGGCCTCGCGGAACCAGCCCTCGTAGGACGCGTGGGCTTCGTCCTGCACCACCTCCTTGTGCTTTCCGGCGACCACGAGGTCGGCAGCTTCCAGCATGGCTTGCACGCCCATCGGAAACAGGCGGTCGAAGTAAACGTTGCCCAGGGTGTCGTTCTCGCCGATCGGCGTGCGCTTTTGCAGGATGATCGCGCCCTCGTCCAGGCCGTCGGTGGGGCGGAATATGCTGAGCCCGGTCTGCGTCTCGCCGCGCGCGATGGGCCAGTTGATCGATGACGGGCCGCGATATTTCGGCAGCAGCGACGGGTGATACTGGATGGTGCCGTGCCTGGGGACCTTCACGAAGTCCTGCGGCGCGAACTGCAGCACGAACGCCATGATGCCAAGGTCCGCGCCGGCTTGCTGCATGGCCTCGAGCGCCTCGGGCGCCTTCAGCGACTTGAACTGGTGCACCTTGAGGCCCTTTTCCTGCGCCGCGGCGCGCAGCGCGTCGGGCCGCGCCCCCTCCTTCTCCGGGGCGCAGAACACCGCGCCGACCTGGTCGCCGCGCGCAAGGAAGGCTTCCAGCACCGCCTTGCCGAAGTCCTGCTGTCCTACGATGGCGATTCTCATGCGGCCTTCTTGGGCGGAACCGAGAAAGCCCCCGCGCTTTTCAGCGAGCTGATCCTGGCTTCGTCGTAGCCCAGGACTTCCTTCAGGATCTCCTGGGTATGCTCGCCCAGCGTGGGCGAGCGCTTGATCGCCGCCGGGGAAGCCGACAGCTTGATCGGCATGCCCACGTTGAACCATTTGCCGCGCTGCGGATGGTCGAGCTCCACCCACATGTCGCGGCCGCGCACGTGCTCGTCGTTGGCGAGGTCCTGCGTCGACATGATCGGGCCGCAGGGCACGTCGAGCGGGTTGAGGATCGCCATCAGCTCGCGCTTGGTGTACTTCTCGGCGAATTTGTTGAGCAGCGTCCACACCAGGCTCTGGTTCTTGCGCCGCTCGGCGATGCTGGCGACGCGCGGGTCCTTCGCCAGGTCGGGCACGCCGACCTCGGGACCGATGCGGCTGGCGAGGCCTTCCCACACCGCTTCCTGCACCACCACGTAAAGCCAGTCGTTGGCGCCGTGCGGCTTGCAGTGCACCGCGTTGCCGAGCTGGCCGCCGCCCGAGTCGTTTCCGGCGCGCGGCACCTCGCCCATCCCCTGGTAGGTCGGCACCGAGTACTCGGCGAGGGACTGGCGGGTAAGCCGCTGGTGGTCGCGGAACTTGACCCGGCACAAGTTCATTACGCCGTCCATCATCGCCACCTCGACATACTGGCCCTCGCCGGTGCGCTCCGCCTGGCGCAGCGCGGCGAGCAGCCCGATCGCGAGGTGCAGCCCGGTGCCCGAGTCGCCGATCTGCGCGCCGGTGACGAACGGCGGGCCGTCGGGCACGCCGGTGGTGCTCATAGCCCCGCCTATCGCCTGCGCCACGTTCTCGTAGGCCTTGAACTCGGCGTACGGGCCGCTCGAGCCGAAGCCCTTGATGGATCCCATCACGATCCTGGGATTGAGCTGGTGGATCTTTTCCCAGCTGAAGCCGAAGCGGTCGAGCACGCCGGGACCGAAATTCTCCATGATGATGTCGCACTTCTTCAGCAGGTCGACGAACACCTGCTTGCCCTCGGCGCTTTTCATGTTCACGGTGATCGAGCGCTTGTTGCAGTTGAGCATCGTGAAGTACAGAGAGTCAGCGTTGGGCACGTCGCGCAGCTGGGCGCGCGTCGCGTCGCCTTGCGGGTTCTCGAACTTGATCACGTCGGCGCCAAGCCACGCCAGCAGCTGGCTGCAGGTCGGGCCGGCCTGCACGTGCGTCATGTCCAGGATGCGTACGCCTTTGAGGGCTTCCATGTCTATTTCTTCTTCGCGCTTGGGTTGAGGCTGGTGATGCGGCCGCTTTCGGTGCCGGCCGACTCGTCGATGACCGCATTGATGAGCGTGGGCTTTTTCGAGCGCACGGCCTGCTCCATCGCCGCCCGCAGCTCGGCGGGCGTGGTCGCGTGCGCGCCGATGCCGCCGAACGCCTCGATGAGCTTGTCGTAGCGGGCGTTCTTCACGAACACGGTGGGCGCCGGATCGCGGCCGTTGGGATCCACGTCGGTGCCCTTGTATACGCCGTTGTTGTTGAAGATCACTATGCACACCGGCAGGTTGTAGCGGCAGATGGTCTCCACTTCCATGCCGGAGAAGCCGAACGCGCTGTCGCCTTCGATGGCGATCACCTGCTGCCCGGTGACCACGGCCGCGGCCACGCAGTAGCCCATGCCCACGCCCATGATGCCCCACGTGCCCACGTCGATGCGCTTTCTCGGCTTGTACATGTCGACGATGCTGCGGGTGAAGTCGAGCGCATTGGCGCCCTCGTTGACCAGCATGGCGTCCGGGTTGGCCTTCACGATGTCGCGCACTACGTTCAACGCGCCGTGGAAGTTCATCGGCGATGCGTCCTTCGCCAGCGTCTCGGCCATCTTGGCGATGTTCTTGCTCTTGCGCTCGGCGATGGCGTCCAGCCACTGCGCCGGGGGCCTGGACCAGCCTGACTTGGCTTCGTTCAGGAAAGCCGAAATGCAGGAGCCGATGTCGCCCACCACCGGCGCGTCGATGCGCACGTTGCTGTCGGCCTCCTGCGGCGAGATGTCGACCTGGATGAACCTCTGGCCGCCCCAGTCCTTGTGGCCCTTGCCGCCCCAGGTCTTGCCCTTGCCGTGCGACAGCAGCCAGTTCAGGCGCGCGCCCACCAGCATCACCACGTCGGCCTCGGGCAGCACGAAGGAGCGTGCGGCGGACGCGCACTGCTCGTGCGTGTCGGGCAGCAGGCCCTTCGCCATGGACATGGGCAGGTACGGGATGCCGGTTTTCTCGATGAAGGAGCGGATCTGGGCATCGACCTGCGCGTAGGCAGCGCCCTTGCCGAGGATGATGAGCGGCTTCTTCGCGCCTTTGAGGAGATCGAGCGCACGCTTGACCGCGTCCGGGGCCGGAATCTGCTTGGGCGCCGCATCCACCACCTTGATCAGCGAATTCTTCCCGATCGCCGCGTCGATGCTTTGCGCGAAGAGCTTCGCCGGCAGGTCGAGGTACACGCCGCCCGGGCGGCCGGAGACGGCGGCGCGGATGGCGCGCGCCACGCCGATGCCGATGTCCTCGGCGTGCAGCACCCGGTAGGCGGCCTTGGCGAGCGGCTTGGCAATGGCGAGCTGGTCCATCTCCTCGTAGTCGCCCTGCTGCAGGTCGACGATCTCGCGCTCGCTCGAGCCGCTGATCAGGATCATGGGAAAGCAGTTGGTGGTGGCGTGCGCGAGCGCGTTCAGGCCGTTCAGGAAACCCGGCGCCGATACCGTGAGGCAGATGCCCGGCTTCTGCGTGAGGAACCCGGCGATGGAAGCCGCGTAGCCGGCGTTCTGCTCGTGGCGGAACGAAAGCACGCGGATGCCATCGGCCTGCGCCCGGCGGGTGAGATCGGTGATGGGGATCCCGGGCAGCCCGTAGATGGTGTCGATGCCGTTCAGCTTGAGGGCATCGATGACCAGCTGAAACCCGTCGGTCAACTGTGCTTGTGCGTCGGTGGCGACTTGAGGTTCGACGGTGCCCATGCGTGCCTCCTGTGAGGGACCGTAATGGTAAGAACCCCCTCCCCGCCGGGGCCTTGACTGAGGTCAAGGGCTCTAGAATCCGGGCTGCGATGACGACACTGGCCGGCCATCCCCAGCGCAACAGCCTGCGCCTGCAATTGCGCCAGAACCTGGTCCTGCAGGGCATGACCCCGGCGCAGTGGTCCGAGCTCGAGCCGCTGCTCTCCATCGCCGACTACCGCAAGGGCGACCGGCTGGTGCGCCAGGGCGACGAGGAGATGGAGCAGTTCTTCATCCTCGACGGGATGCTCAAGCGCGTGGTGTCGAACCCGGAGGGGCGCGAGATGATCCTGCGCTTCGCCGCGGAGAGCGAAATGGACACCTCCTACGCTGCCTGGCGGCTGCGCACGCCCACCCCCTACTCCATCGTGGCCGTGACCAAGGTGCGCACCGCCGAGCTCGCCATGCCGGTGTGGGCCGAGTTCCTCGACCGGCACGAGGACGTGAAGCTGCGCTTCGAGTACGAGGTGATGAAGCTGATGTCGGAGGTCATGGCGCACTCCATCACCCTGCACCTGCTGGACGCGCCCGGACGCCTGTCGCGCTTCCTGCGCAAGCACCCGGAGCTCGCCGGGCGGATCCCCAAGAAAGAGCTCGCGGCCTACCTCAATCTCACGCCGGAGACGCTCTCGCGCCTCAAGCAGAGGTTCGGCGGGCTCTAGCCCACAGCCAGGCGAGCAGCGGCCAGAACAGGAGCAGCAGCGCCAGCACCGTCATCGTGCCCACCAGCTTCTTCGAAAAAAAGATGCTCATGTCGCCCTGCGACACCAGCATCGCCTGCCGGAAGGACGACTCGGCGGCGTCGCCCAGCACGATGGCCAGCACCAGCGGCGCGAGCGGGTACTGCAGCTTCTTGAACAGGTAGCCGAGGATGCCGAAGCCCACCACCATCCATACATCGAACAGCGCGTTGTGCACGGTGTACGCGCCGATGGTGCAGATGACGATGATCACCGGCGCGATCACCGAGAAAGGGATGCGCAGGATCGCCGCGAACAGCGGCACGCAGGTGAGCACCACGATCAGCCCGGCGATATTGCCCAGGTACATGCTCGCGATGAGGCCCCACACGAAGTCTTTCTGCTCGACGAACAGCAGCGGCCCGGGCTGCAGCCCCCAGATGAGCAGGCCGCCCAGCATCACGGCCGCGGTCGGCGATCCCGGGACCCCCAGAGTCAGCATCGGCAGCAGCGCCGAGGTGCCGGCGGCGTGGGCTGCCGTTTCCGGCGCCACCACGCCTTCGACCTGGCCGGTGCCGAACTTGTCGCCATTGCGCGAGAAGCGGCGCGCCACGCCGTAGGACATGAAGGACGCGGGCGTCGCGCCCCCCGGCACGATGCCCATGAAGCAGCCCACGGCGGCGCCGCGCAGCGAGGTGAGCCAGTAGCGCGGCAGCTCCTTCCACGTCTCGAGCACCACCCTCAGGTCGATTTTCGCCTTCGCGCCGCGGAACTCCAGGCCCTCCTCCAGGGTGAGCAGGATCTCGCCGATGCCGAACAGGCCGATCACCGCCACCAGGAAGTCGAAGCCGGAGAGGAGGTGAGTGAAGCCGAAGGTGAGCCGCAAGGTGCCGGTCACCGGATCCAGGCCCACCGCAGCGAGCGCGAAGCCGGTCATCATCGCCGCCAGCGTCTTGAACGGCGGCTCCTTGCTCATGCCGATGAAGGCGCAGAAGGTCAGCAGGTAGACCGCGAAGAACTCGGGCGGCCCGAACTCGAGGGCGAAGTCCGCCACCACCGGCGCGAGGAAGGTCACCACCAGCACCGCGATGAACGCGCCGATGAACGACGAGGTGAATGCGGCGGTCAGCGCGGTGCCGGCGCGGCCCTGCTGGGCGAGCGGGTAGCCGTCGAAGGTGGTCGCCACCGACCAGGGCTCGCCGGGAATGTTGAACAGCACCGAGGTGATGGCGCCGCCGAACAGCGCCCCCCAATAGATGCACGACAGCAGGATGATGGCGGTGGTCTGCCCCTCGGGCGTCTGCGCCATCGAGAAGGTCAGCGGCAGCAGGATGGCGATGCCGTTGGCGCCGCCCAGGCCGGGCAGCACGCCGATGATCACGCCCAGGATGACGCCGATGAACATGAACAGCAGGTTGTTCCACGTCATCGCCACGGCGAAGCCGTGCATCAGAGACTGGATCTCGTCCACGCCGCCGCCGTCAGTTCAGGCCGAGCCAGGTTTCGAGCGGCCCCTTGGGAAGCGGGACCAGGAACCAGCGCTCGAAGATGAGGAAGAACACGACGCTGTTGCCCACCGACACGAGCGCGACCTTCCACCAGGGATACTTGCCCAGCCAGCGCATGAAAAGCGCGATGAACAGCACCGCGGACACGTAGATGCCGAGCCAGCCGACCAGCGCCACATAGAGCGCCGAAGGGATGAGCACGCTCAGCACCAGGCGCAGCTGGCCGCGCTCGACGAAAGTCTTGTTCCTCGCCTCGGGCAGGCGCAGCGCGAACACGAACGTGATCGCCGCGGACACGCAGATGATCACGCCCAGATAGAACGGGAAGTAGCCCGGCTGCGGACCGTCGGCGATCCAGCGCATGCCCAGGCGCAGGCTGTCGTAGATGACGATCAGGCCGAAAACGAAAAAACCGGCCGCCACGGCGAGCTCGGCGGTCCTGGTGCGAAACGCGGCGCGTCCGCCGGACTGCTCCGACATCTTTCCCCTCCCCAAAAAATGCGGCGCGCCGGCAACCGGCGCGCCGCAGCGTCCTGCGCCTCGCGCTACTTGCCGGCCATGAAGCCGGCGGCCTTCATGAGCGAGATGTGGCGCGCTTCTTCCTTCGCCACCCAGTCCGCGTACGCCTTGCCCTCGAGCGAGGTGAGGTCGAACGCGCCCTTCTCCATCAGGTCCTGCCACTCGGGGGTCTGCTGGACCTTCTTGAAGAGGTCCACGTAGTAGGCCACGTGGTCGGGCGACACGCCGCCGGGCATGAAGATGCCGCGCAGCATCATGTAGCTGATGTCCAGGCCCGACTGCTTGCAGGTCGGAATATCGGCCCAGCCCATGTCGCCGGTCAGCTTCTCCTTGTACGGCATGCGGTTGTCGTTGAACACGCACAGCGGCTTCAGCTTGCCGCCGCGCCAGTGCGCCACCGCCTCGATCGGGTTGTTCACCGACGAGTCGATGTGCTTGCCCACCAGCTGCACCGCCACCGCGCCGCCGCCCTTGAAGGGAATGTAGGTGAACTTGGTGCCGGTGCCCTGCTCGATCGCGGCGGTGATGATCTGGTCTTCCTGCTTCGACCCGGTGCCGCCCATCTTCATCTTGTTCGGGCCAGCCTTCTTCGCCGCACCGACATAGTCGCCGGCCGTCTTGTACGGCGCATCGGCCGGCACCCACAGCACGAAGTTGTCCAGCGCCAGCATCTTCACCGGCGTGAGGTCGCGCCAGTTGAACGGCACGCCCGTGGCGAGCGGCGTGGTGAACAGGTTCGACAGCGTGATAATGATCTTGTGCGGGTCGCCTTTCGCGTTCTTCACGTCGAGGAAGCCCTCGGCGCCGGCGCCGCCGGAGCGGTTCACCACCACCATCGACTGCTTCATCAGTCCGTGCTTGGCAATGATCGCCTGTGCCGCGCGCGCCATCTGGTCGGCGCCGCCCCCCGTTCCTGCCGGGATCACGAACTCCACCGTCTTGGTGGGCTCCCAGGCCTGCGCGGCCGGTGCGATTGCGAATGCCGCTGCGAGCGCGGCAGCTGTGTTGACCCAACGATTCATAAAACTCCTCCTATAAGTGTGGACCCTTCGCTGCGGCGCACCATTCGGCGTAGTGCTGCACTAGGGATTGTCATTCTTACTCCAAAATTCCGGCCTTGACCATGGTCAAGAGGCCGTTCACGACTGGCCGAGCGAATACACGACGTAAAGGGCGACGACATAAACCACCGGGATCGCCGCGGTCAGGAAGCGGGCAGGCCGCTCGGCCGAGCCGCACAGGCGGAACACGGCGAACCCCATGCTCATGAGCAGCAGGGCGGCGATTGCCGCCGCGAAATGCGCGCCTTCCATGGCGCGCAGCAACGGCCCCTCGGTATAGAAGAGGTCGGCGATGAAGATGATGGTGATGTTGAAGGCGCAGCTGCCGTACACGTTGCCCATGGCGATGCCGTAGGAGCGGCGCAGCGACGCCGCTATCGTGACCGAGCCCTCGGGCAGCGTGGTGACGATCGACACCAGCAGCACGCCGATGAAGCTCGCGCTGATGCCGGAGGCCTCGGCGATCGCATCGGCGCTGCCGGCGAGGAAGCGCCCGGCGACGATCACCACCGCGGCGGACACGCCGAAGCCGATCCAGGCGTTGCGCGCCGAGCCGGTGGGGGGCCGGATGTCCTCCAGGTCCATGTCGGTCTGTCCCGCGGTGTAGACCAGGCGCATGCCGTAGACGTAGCCCACGCCGATCAGCACGGCGCCCAGGCTGGTCCAGCCCACCAGCTTGATGTCGCCGAACGAGCCGAAAAACAGCGCCATGGCCACCAGCACGATGCCGGTGAGGATGAGCAGCTGGGTGTCGCGGCCCTGGCCGCCGAACAGGTTCTTCACGCCGAACACCAGCGCCACCATGGCCAGCACGAACACGTTGATCATGTCCGCGCCGAACACGTTGCCCAGCGCGAGGCCGGGATTCTTCTCCAGCCATACCGCCGAGATGTTGACCACCACCTCGGGCAGCGAGGTGGCAATGCCCACCAGCAGCGTGCCGACCCACAGCTTGCCCCAGCCGGTGACGTCGGCAAGGTCGTCGCCGAAGCGCGCGAGTCCCACCCCGCCGGCCACCACGAATGCCGCGCTTGCCAGGAAAATCAGAATTGCGCTGCTTAGCGTGTCCATCTTCCTCCCCTACGACCGTCCGCGATTCTACTCAGCTGCGATAGCGTGACAACGCTCTTTCGCATATCCTGCGCCCGCCGATGGACCTGCTGCTCGACCCGCAAGCCTGGATCGCCTTCTTCACCCTCACCGCGCTCGAGCTGGTGCTGGGCATCGACAACATCATCTTCATCTCCATCCTGGTCGACCGCCTGCCGGCGCACCGGCGCGAATTCATGCGCCGTCTCGGGCTCGGCCTGGCGATGTTCATGCGCATCGCGCTGCTGCTGGTGCTCGCCTGGCTGGTCGGGCTCACCGCGCCGCTGTTCAGCGTGCTGGGCGAGGAAATCTCGGGCCGCGACCTGATCCTCATCGCCGGGGGCGTGTTCCTCCTATGGAAGGCCACCGGGGAGATCCACGGCTTGATGGAGGGCGAGCACGACGATGGCGAGCGCCGGGTGGCCGGCACCTTTGCCGGCGTCCTGCTGCAGATCATCATCATCGACCTGGTGTTCTCGCTCGACTCCATCATCACGGCGGTCGGCATGGTGCGCGAGATTCCGGTGATGATCGCAGCGGTGGTGGCCTCGGTGCTGCTCATGATGGTGGCGGCCGGGCCGATCGGGCGCTTCGTGTCGCGCCATCCGACGGTGAAGATGCTGGCGCTCAGCTTCCTCATCATGGTCGGCATGGCGCTGGTCGCCGACGGCCTGGAGTTTCACGTGCCGAAGGGCTACATCTACTTCGCCATGGCGTTCTCGGTCGGGGTGGAGATGCTCAACCTGCGCATGCGGCGCACGCGCAGGCTCTAGAAGAGGCCGACCACCTTGCCGTCGACGAGATCGATCTTCGCCGCCGAGGGCACCTTGGGCAGGCCGGGCATGGTCATGATGTCGCCGCACACCATGACGACGAACTCGGCGCCGGCGGCCAGGCGCACCTCGCGCACGTTGATGACGTGACCGCTGGGCGCGGCGCGCAGCGCCGCGTCGGTGGAAAACGAGTATTGCGTCTTCGCGACGCATACCGGGTAGTGTCCGTAGCCGTCTTCCTGGAGCTTCTTGATCTGGTTTCGCACCTTGGCGTCCGCGGTGACCTCCGAGGCGTGATACACCTTCCGCGCGATCTTCGAGACCTTTTCCCACAGCGAATCGCCATCCTCGTAGACGAAGCTAGGCTTGGAGGGCTGCTCGCACAGCCCGACCACGATCTTCGCCAGCTCGGCGGCGCCTTTGCCGCCCTCGGCCCAGTGATTGGCCAGCACCACGGGCACGCCCAGCTTTTTCACCCGCTCGGTCAGCACCTTCATTTCCGCGTCGGTGTCGAAGGTGAAGCGGTTGATCGATACCACGCACGGCATGCCGTAGACCTTGGTCACGTTCTCGACGTGGCGCTCCAGGTTCACCAGGCCCTTTTCCAGCGCGGCGACGTTCTCCTTGCTGACTTCCTTCACGTCGACGCCGCCGTGGTACTTGAGCGCGCGCATGGTGGCGACGATCACCGCGGCGCTGGGCCGCAGGCCGCTCTTGCGGCACTTGATGTCGAGGAACTTCTCTGCGCCCAGGTCGGCGCCGAAGCCCGCCTCGGTGACCACGTAGTCGGCGAGCTTCAGGGCGCTCTGCGTGGCGATCACCGAGTTGCAGCCGTGCGCGATGTTGGCGAATGGGCCGCCATGGATGAAGGCCGGGTTGTTCTCGAGCGTCTGCACCAGGTTGGGCGCAAGCGCGTCCTTGAGCAGCACGGTCATCGCCCCGTGTGCCTGCAGATCTTTCGCCTTTACCGGCTTTTGATCCCGGGTATAGCCAACGACGATATTGCCCAATCTCTGCTTCAAATCGTCCAAAGAGGTGGAAAGGCAGAAAATCGCCATCACCTCGGAGGCCACCACGATGTCGAAGCCGTCCTGGCGCGGGTAGCCGTTGGCCGGCCCGCCGAGCGCGACGGTGATGTCGCGCAGCGCGCGGTCGTTCATGTCCAGCACGCGCTTCCAGGTGATGCGCCGCACATCGATGCCCAGCTCGTTGCCGTGGTTGATGTGGTTGTCGATGAGCGCGGCAAGCAGGTTGTTGGCGAGCTGGATGGCGCCGAAGTCGCCCGTGAAGTGCAGGTTGATGTCCTCCATCGGCACCACCTGCGCGTAGCCGCCGCCGGCGGCGCCGCCCTTCATGCCGAACACCGGGCCGAGCGAAGGCTCGCGCAGGCAGATCACCGCCTTCTTGCCGATGTGGTTGAGGGCGTCACCGAGGCCCACCGTGGTGGTGGTCTTGCCTTCGCCCGCCGGCGTGGGGCTGATGGCGGTGACCAGGATGAGCTTGCCGTCCTTCTTGCCCTTCAGGCTTTCCAGGTGCCTGAGCGACACCTTGGCCTTGTAATGCCCGTAGGGCTCAAGGTGCTCCTCGGCGATGCCCAGCTTCTCGCGTGCCACCGCCGAGATGCGGTGGAGCTTCGCGGCCTGGGCGATTGCGATGTCGGACGGCATGGCGATCAGACTCCTCTGAGGGTGAATTTTTTCTTAGCCGTACAGCTCTTCCAGCGTACGGCCCTTGCCGTAGCCGGGGTCGCCCGGGCGCTCGCCGCCGCGGGTCACGCGCACCGCGCAGTACTTGAATTCCGGGATCTTGCCGAAGGGATCGAGCGCCGGGTTGGTGAGCAGGTTGGCCGCCGCCTCATAGTAGGCGAACGGCACGAACACCGCCCCGCGCGGAATGCCCTCGTCCTGCCGCACGTACAGCGCGATCCTGCCGCGGCGCGACTCGACGGTTATCACGTCGCCGGGCTTCACGCCGGCCTGCTGCATGTCCAGTGGGTGCATCGACACGGTGGGCTCGGGCTCGATGGCGTCCAGCACCCCGGAGCGGCGCGTCATGGCGCCGGTGTGCCAATGCTCCAGCTGCCGGCCGGTGAGCAGCACCATCGGGTATTCGGCATCCGGGCGCTCGGCGGCCGGAATGACGTCGGCCGGAACGAACCGGGCGCGCCCGGTGGCGGTCGGGAAATGCGTCTGGAAAACCACCGGCTCGCCCGGATCGCCTTCGTTCTCGCAAGGATAGGTCACGGAGGAATCGCGCTCCAGGCGCTCCCAGGTGATGCCCTTGATGGAATCCATGCAGCCGCGCATCTCCTCAAACACGTCTTTCGGCTTTTGATACGACCAAACTAAACCGAGGCGCTTGGCGAGCTCTACGATGATCCACAGGTCCTCGCGCGCTTCGCCCGGCGCTTTCAGGGCGCGGCGGCCCAGCTGCACCATGCGGTCGGTGTTGGTCACGGTGCCGTCCTTCTCGGGCCACGCCGTGGCGGGCAGCACCACGTCGGCGAGGTACGCCGTCTCCGTGAGGAACAGATCCTGCACCACGAGGTGCTCGAGCTTCGCCATGGCGGCGCGCGCATGGTCGGCGTCCGGGTCCGACATCGCCGGGTTCTCCCCCATGATGTACATGCCGCGGATCTTGCCCGCGTAGGCCGCGTCCATGATCTCCACCACGGTGAGGCCCGGCTTCTTGTCGAGCGCGGCTCCCCAGAACTGCTCGAAGCGCCGGTGCGCCTCGTCGGTGTTCACCCGCTGGTAGTCCGGGTACATCATCGGAATGAGGCCGGAATCCGAGGCGCCCTGCACGTTGTTCTGCCCGCGCAGCGGGTGCAGGCCGGTGCCGGGGCGGCCGATCTGGCCGGTCATCAGCGTGAGCGCGATCAGGCAGCGCGCGTTGTCGGTGCCGTGCACGTGCTGGCTTACGCCCATGCCCCACAGGATCATCGAGCCCCGCGAGGTCGCGAACATGCGCGCCACTTCGCGAATCGTTTCGGCCGGGATGCCGCACAGCGGCGCCATCGCCTCGGGCGAGTAGCTCTTCGAGTTTTCCTTCAGCGCGTCGAAGCCGCTCGTGCGGTCGGCGACGAATTTCGCGTCGACCAGCCCTTCGTCGATGATGGTATGGATCATGGCGTTCAGCAGCGCCACGTCGGTGTCCGGCTTGAACTGCAGGTAGTGGGTGGCGTAGCGCGCAAGGTCGCCGCGGCGCGGATCGGCCACGATCAGCTTGACGCCGGCCTTGGCGGCGTTCTTCATCCAGGTCGCCGCCACCGGGTGGTTGGACGTCGGGTTGGCGCCGATCAGCAGCACCACCTCGGCCTCCAGCACGTCGCTCACCTGGTTGGACACCGCCCCCGAGCCCACGCCCTCGAGCAGCGCCGCCACCGACGAGGCGTGGCAAAGGCGCGTGCAATGGTCGACGTTGTTGGTGCCAAAGCCGGTGCGCACCAGCTTCTGGAAAAGGTAAGCCTCCTCGTTGGAACCCTTGGCCGAGCCGAAGCCGGCGAGCGCGTAACGGTCCTGGTCCCGGATGGAACGCAGCCCCTTCGCCGCAAGATCGAGCGCTTCGTCCCAGGAAGCCTCGCGGAATACCGCGCCCCAGTCGCCCGGATCTACGGTGAAGCCCGCCGACTTCGCCACCCCGTCGCGCCGGATGAGCGGCTTGGTCAGCCGCTGCGGATGCTGCACGTAGTCGAAGCCGTAGCGCCCCTTCACGCACAGGCGATGGCGGTTGGCCGGGCCGTCCTTGCCGGTGACGAACTGGATCACGTTCTGCTTGACGTGGTAGGTGAGCAGGCAGCCCACGCCGCAGAACGGGCATACCGAGTCGACCTTCGCGTCGATCTGCTGCAGGCCGGCGTGGCGCGCCGGCATGAGCGCGCCGGTGGGACAGGCCTGCACGCATTCTCCGCAGGCCACGCAGGTGGACTCGCCCATCGGGTCGTCGAAGTCGAACACCGGCAGCGAGCGGTCGCTGCGGTAGGCATAGCCGATGACGTCGTTCACCTGCACTTCGCGGCAGGCGCGCACGCAGCGCGTGCACTGGATGCAGGCATCCAGGTTCACCGCGATGGCGGGATGGGACAGGTCCGCCCTGGGCTGCGCTCTCGACGCGAATCTGGGGCTGCCCACGCGGAGGCGCTCGGCCCAGTACGCCACCTTGTTGTCGCGCGTGTAGCTTTTCTCGGTCATGTCGGACAGCAGCAGCTCGAGCACCATCTTCTGCGAGGCGAGCGCGCGCGGCGAGTTGGTGGTGACTTCCATCCCGGCGCTCGGATAGCGGCAGCACGAGGGGGCCAGCACGCGCTCGCCCTTGATCTCGACCACGCACGAGCGGCAGTTGCCGTCGGAGCGCTGGTTGCCGCCGTGGCACAAATGCGGGATCTCGACCCCGTGCTTCTGCGCCGTGGTGATGATCGGCTCGTCCGGGCGGCCCACCACGGTGGTGCCGTTCAGCTTGAACTCGATCGGCATCATGGCCAGCTGCTGCGTGGCGGCTCGCTCCATCAGGAAACCTCGTGCGGAAAATACTTCATGACGCTCAACGCGGGGTTGGGGGCGGCCTGCCCGAGGCCGCAGATCGACGCATCCATCATCGCCTGTGAGAGCTCCTGCAGCAGCGGTTGGTTCCAGCTTTTCTGCTCCATGAGCTGCACCGCCTTGCCGGTGCCCACGCGGCAGGGCGTGCATTTGCCGCACGACTCGTCGTGGAAGAACCGCATCAGGTTGACCGCCGCGGAGCTGGCTTTATCCTGATTGGACAGGACAACCACTGCGGCCGAGCCGATGAAGCAGCCGTGCGGCTGCAGCGTGTCGAAGTCGAGCGGGATATCCGCCTTCGAGGCGGGCAGGATGCCGCCCGAGGCGCCGCCGGGCAGGTAGGCATACAGCTCGTGGCCCTCGAGCATGCCCCCGCAATACTCGTTCACCAGCTCCGAAAGCGTGATGCCCGCGGGCGCGACATGCACCCCGGGCTTTTTCACCCGGCCCGAGACCGAGAACGAGCGCAGGCCGTTGCGGCCGTGGCGCCCCTGCGCGGCGAACCAGTCCGCGCCCTTCTCCACGATCTCGCGCACCCAGTACACCGTCTCCATGTTGTGCTCAAGCGTCGGGCGGCCGAAGAGCCCCACCTGGGCGACGTACGGCGGGCGCAGGCGGGGCATGCCGCGCTTGCCTTCGATCGACTCGATCATCGCGGACTCCTCCCCGCAGATGTAGGCGCCGGCGCCTCTTCGCAAATGCATCGGGGGAAGCGCGCACGGCGCTTCGGCCTTCAAGCGAGCCAACTCTTTTTCGAGGATGGCGCGGCAGCCGGCGTACTCGTCCCTGAGATAAATCCAGATCTCGCCCACGCCGGCGCACCACGCGGCCACCAGCATGCCTTCGAGGAAGCGGTGCGGGTCGCGCTCCAGGTACCAGCGGTCCTTGAACGTGCCGGGCTCGCCTTCGTCGATGTTCACCGCCATGACGCGCGGGGCCGGCTCGGCGGCCACCAGGCGCCACTTGCGCCCGGCCGGAAAGCCCGCGCCCCCCAGCCCGCGCAGTCCCGAGTCCTCCATGATCTTGGTGAGCTCCTCGCGCGTGCGCTTGCCACCCAGGCAGTCGGCGATGAGCTTGTAGCCGCCGCCTTCGCGGTAAGCCGCGAAATCGATGTACTTCTCTTGTGGAGAAGTTATGCGCTTGGCGCGAACCGCTTCCGAAACGGAAGAAACCGTGGCGTTGCCGATGGGGTTTTGTCCCACCACCACGCAGGGCGCGGCTTCGCAGCGCCCGACGCACGGCGCCGGGATGACGCGCGCGTTCGGAAAGGCAAGCTTCAGCAGCGCCTGGGCGCCCGCCAGCTCGCAGGCGATCGAGTCGCACACGCGCACCGTAAGCGCCGGCGGCGCCGCCTCGCCCTCGCGCACCACCTCGAAATGGTGGTAGAAGGTCGCGACTTCGTACACCTCGGCCAAGGGCAGGCGCATTTCCTGGGCAAGCGCGGCCAGGTGGCGCGCCGGCAGGTGGCCGTAGCGGTCGTTGATGCGGTGCAAATGCTCGATCAGCAGGTCGCGCTGCCGCGAGGCATCGCCGAGCAGGGCGCACACTTCGTCCCGAGCCTGCGGGTCGACGCTCCTGCCCTTGGGAGTCGGACGGACTTTGGTCTTCATGGGGGCCCCTATTATCGGCGAGGCGGCAGAGTCCGCTACTTGACTGCGGTCAAGTAGACTTCCCGCATGGACTATCGAGGGCTTGGCCGTACCGGCGTGCAGGTTTCCCAGCTTTGCTTCGGCACCATGTCGTTCGGCGGCGATGCCGACAAGGCGGCCTGCGCCGCCATGTTCCGTGCCTGCCGCGACGCGGGCATCAATTTCTTCGACACCGCCAACAACTACAACGAGGGACGCTCCGAGGAGATCCTCGGCGAGCTGATGCGCGGCGAGCGCGAAGACCTGGTGGTGGCGACCAAGTGCTTCACGCCGGTAGGCAAGGACCGCAACGCGCGCGGCGGCTCCCGCCGGCACGTGACGCGCGCGCTCGAAGCGAGCCTGAAGCGCCTGCAGACCGACCGGGTGGATGTCCTGTTCCTGCACCAGATCGACCGTCACACGCCGCTCGAGGAAACGCTGCGCGCCTTCGAGGACCTGGTGCGCGCCGGCAAGGTGGTCTACCCGGCGCTGTCCAACCATGCCGCCTGGCAGACGCAGCAGGCGCTCGCCCTGCAGGCGCGGCACGGCTGGGCGCCGCTGCAGGTGATCCAGCCGATGTACAACCTGGTGAAGCGCCAGGCCGAGGTCGAGATCCTGCCGATGGCGCAGGCCAACGGCCTGGGCGTGATCCCCTACAGCCCCGGCGGCGGGGGGCTGCTGACCGGCAAGTACGCGGAGCAGCAAGGCGGGCGTCTGACGGCGAGCAAGATGTACGAGGCGCGCTACGGCGAGGCGTGGATGCACGAAGTGGCGGTGAAATTCGCCGCCTACTGCAGGCAGCGCGGGCTGCACCCCATGAGCGTGGCGGTCGCCTGGGTGGGCGCGCACCCGGCAGTCACCGCGCCGATCATCGGCGCGCGCAGCGTCGAGCAGCTGCGCGCCTCGCTCGACTCGGTCAAGGTCGAGATGCCCCCGGCGCTGCGCGCCGAGATCGCGGCGCTGTCGCGCACGCCGCCGCCGGCAACCGACCGGCTGGAAGAGCAGCAGAAGTAGCCGCCGTGTGCCGCGCGCTGCTGTACCTCGGCCCGCCGGTGCTCCTGGACCACCTGCTGTTCCAGCCCGACTCCGCGCTGGTGCGGCAAAGCTACATGCCCAAGATGCTGCACCTGCTGAACCTGGCCGGCTTCGGCATGCGCGCCTGGGACCCGGCTTCGCGCACCCCCGAGGTGCCGTTCGCCTACGCCTCCGACGCGCTGCCGGTGTTCGACCGCAACCTCAAGGGCCTGGCCGAGAAAATCGCCGCGGCGTGCGTGCTCGCGCACGTGCGCGGCGTGCCCTACGACACGCGCGTGGAGATCGCGCCGCAAAACGTGCATCCGTTCCAGTTCCCGGGAGTGCCCCTGGCGCTGGCCCACAACGGCGACCTGGCGCGCTTTGCCGAGATGAAGCCGCTGCTCGCGCCGCACGTCAAGCCCGCTTTCGCGCGCCAGATCCGCGGCACCACCGACAGCGAGTGGATTTACGCCCTGGTCGTCTCGCAATTGAGGAACCCGGCTGCCCGACCCGGCGCCGGCGAGCTGCACGACGCGCTCCAGGCTACGCTGCACATTCTGAGGGAAGCAAGGAAAGGACTGGGCATCGCCACCGCCTCGCCGGTCAACCTGTTCCTCACCGACGGCACGCAGCTCGCCGCGGCGCGCTACTGCTTCGACTTCGGCTGCTATCCGCAGGACCCGGCGGAGTTCGTGGCCGGCCACCTCACCTATTACTCCCTCTGGTACACCGCGGGACGCGACTACGGACTGCACGACGGCGAATGGAAAATGACCGGCGGCAGCGACAACGCCACCTCGGTGCTGATTGCCTCGGAGCCGCTGACGCGCGATACCAACGCCTGGGTCGAGGTGCCCGAGTACTCGATGCTGCACGTGGCGGTGCGCAAGGACCGCCCGGTGATCACGCTGCGGGATCTGGACTAGCGACGATCTGGCTGCCGAGGGCTTTCTCCAGCGCCTCGCCCTCGCGGTCGGCGCCGCGCAGCCGGGCGAGGCTGATGAGCCGCGTGAGGTGGCGGTTGGTCTGCGCCAGCGAGGCGAGCAGGCTGCGCTGGATCACGCGGTGCAGCTTGGTGGAGGCCGGGCCGGTGCCGTGGTAGAGCGCATCGAAAGCCGCGCGTGGAATCTCGAGCAGGATCGCGTCCTCGCGCACCACGGCGTCGGAGCCATGCACCCCGTGCTCGAGGGCGCTCATGTAGCCCAGCAGCTGCCCGGGGCCGAGCACCGCCATGCGCCGCTCGCGGCGCGCGTGCCGCGCGCGTATCTCGACCGCGCCGCGCACCACCAAGAAGCAGGCTTCCGAGGGCAGGCCGGCCGCGAATACGCCGTGGCCCGCCGGCAGCTCCAGCACGCCGCCGACTTCCACGACCGGCTCGAGCTCGTCGGGCTCGAAGCGCTCGAACGCCGGCAGCAGCGGCAGGAAGGGCCTGAACTCGAACGACGCGCGCTTCTTCCGCGGCACGCCTTTCAAGGGATCGGAATCGGGCTCTGACCCCGATTTGCGCGGCTTGTCCTCCGGCGCGGGGATTTCCAGCACCTTCGCATTGAGGGCGCGCAGCTTGGCCGACAGCACCAGGGTCACCGCGTGCTGCACGCGCAGCGCGGCCGGGATGCGCTGGGCGACCAGCGCGCGGAAGTCGTCGCGCTCGATGAACCACCCGGCCACCTTGTCGCTCGCGCTCACGGTGGCGGTGCAGGCGCTGCGCTCGAGCAGCGAGGTCTCGCCGAACATCGCCCCGGCGCCGAGCGTGGCGACCACCAGCTTCTCGCCGCCGGGCAGCGTCACGCTCGCCTCCGCGGCGCCGCCGGAGAGCACGTAGGCGCCGCGCGCGAGCTCGCCATGGCGCACCAGGCGCGCGCCTTTCGCGTACGACACGGGGCGCGCCACCGCCAGCAGAAGCTTGCGTGCCTCGTCGTCCAGGCGATCCAGGAACTGCATGGCGGGTCGAGTGTACACTCGCCGCTTACCTCGATGGCCGCACTACCGAAGGACATAGAGGCGAATCGCCTCCTGGGCGTGGTGGCCGCCGTAGCGCGCGAAGCGCGGCCCAACGTGGAAGCGTACGTCGCCCTCGACAGCTCGCTCGAGCGCGACCTCGGCCTGGACAGCCTCGCGCGCGTCGAGCTGGTGCTGCGGCTCGAGCGGGAGTTCGCCGCCAGCCTGCCCGAGCAGGCGCTCGCCTCCAGCGAGACGCCGCGCGACCTGCTGCGCTTCCTGCTCGCCGCCGCCGGGCACGCGCCGCAGGCCGCCGACCGCACGGTGGCAAGCCTGGTGCAGTCCGAGGGCGTGCGCCCGCCGGAGCAGGCGCAGACCCTGGTCGAGGCCTTCGAGTACCACGTCGAGCGCCAGCCCGAGCGCCTGAGCGTGTTCCTGTACGAGGACCAGAAGGAGATCGCGCTCACGTACCGCGATCTGTGGCACGGCGCCGCGGTATACGCGGCCACCCTCGCCGACCGCGGGGTCGGCCCGGGGCAGACGGTGGCCATCATGCTGCCCACCTCCAAGGAATACCTTTTCTGCTTCTACGGCGTGCTGCTCGCCGGCGGCATCCCGGTGCCGCTGTACCCCCCGGCGCGCCTTGCCACCATCGAGGACCACATGACCAGGCACGTCGGCGTGCTGAAGAGCGCCGGCGCCTCGATCATGGTCACCATCCCGGAGGCAAAGGCGCTCGCCTGGCTGTTGCGCGCGCAGGTGGAGTCGCTGCGCGCGGTCATGGTGCCGGAGGATTTCGTCGGCGACGCGAAGAGCTTCGCGCCGGTGCGCGGCCGCGGCGGCCACATCGGCTTCCTGCAGTACACCTCGGGCAGCACCGGCAATCCGAAAGGCGTGGTGCTCACCCACGCCAACCTGCTCGCCAATGTGCGCGCGATGGGCAAGGCCGCGCGCGCCACGCAGGAGGACGTGTACGTGAGCTGGCTGCCGCTGTACCACGACATGGGCCTGATCGGCGGCTGCTTCGCCACCATGTACCACGGCTTCCCGGTGGTGCTCATGTCGCCGCTCGCTTTCCTGTCGCGGCCGTCGAGCTGGCTGCGCGCCATCCACCGTCATCGCGGCACCATCTCGGGCGGGCCGAACTTTTCCTACGAGCTTTGCCTGCGCCGTATCCCCGAACACGAGATCGAAGGGCTGGACCTGTCGTCCTGGCGCTTCCTCTACAACGGCGCCGAGCCGGTGAGCCCCGAGACCATGGCGGCGTTCGAGGAGCGCTTCGAGAAGCACGGCGTGCGCCGCGGCTCGATCTCGCCGGTGTACGGCCTCGCCGAGGCGTCGGTCGGGCTCGCCTTCACGCCGCCCGGCGGCCCGCGCGAGATCGACGTCATCGACCGCGACAAGTTCGCGCGCACCGGCCAGGCGGTCGCGGCGCAGCCCGACGACCCGGCGCCGCTCAGGGTGGTGGGCTGCGGGCGCGTGCTGCCCGACCACGACATGCGCGTGGTGGACGCCGCGGGCCTCGAGCTGCCCGACCGCCACGAGGGCCAGCTGCAGTTCCGCGGCCCTTCGGCTACGACGGGCTACTACCGCAATCCCGAAGCCACCAAAGGCCTGTTCTCGGGCGACTGGGTGAACACCGGGGACCGCGCCTACCTCTCCGAGGGCATGCTGTTCCTGACCGGCCGCGAGAAGGACATCATCATCCGCGGCGGGCGCAACATCAGCCCCTACGAGCTCGAGGAGGCGGTCGGTGATTTGCCGCGCATCCGGCGCGGCTGCGTCGCGGTGTTCGGCAGCCTGGACCACGCGAGCGGCACCGAGCGCGTCGTGGTGCTCGCCGAGACGCGCCAGCCGGACACCGCGCTCGACGAGGACCTGCGCCACCGCATCAACGACCTCGCGGTGGGCCTGATCGGCGCGCCGGTCGACGACATCGTGCTCGCGCCGCCGCATACCGTGCCCAAGACCTCCAGCGGCAAGATCCGCCGCGTCGCCGCGCGCGACTATTACGAGCGCGGCCCGAGCGCGGTGAAATCGCAGGCGGTGTGGTGGCAGCTCGTGCGCCTGGCCGTCGCCGGCCTCGGACCGCAGGCGCGGCGCATCGGGCGCGCGGTGCGCGGCCTGCTCTTTGCCGGGGCTGCGTGGGTGGTTTTCGGCCTCTCCGTTCTGCTGGTATGCATCAGCGCCCTGGTCGCCCCGGGACGCGCCACCTGGACCGTGGCCCGCGCCTGCATGCGTTTCTTTTTCCGCCTGTTCCGCATCCCGCTCGCGGTGCGCGGCCTGGAGAACCTGCCCGAGGCCGGGCCCTACGTCATTGCCTCGAACCACACCAGCTACCTGGACGGCGCCGTGCTGCTGGCGGCGCTCGAGTGGCGCCGCTACGCCTTCGTCGCCAAGCGCGAGCTGAAGGACAACTTCATCGCCAGGACCCTGGTAGAGGGCCTGGGCGCGCGCTTCGTCGAGCGCTTCGACGTGCAGCAAAGCGCCGAGCACGCGAGCGAGCTGGTGGCCGCGGCGAAAAGCGGCGTCTCGCTCATCGTGTTCCCCGAAGGCACCCTCGCCCGCCACACCGGCCTCATGCCGTTTCGCGCCGGCGCCTTCCAGGTCGCCGCGCAGGCCGGCATTCCGGTGGTGCCGGTCGCGCTGCGCGGCGTGCGCTCGGTGCTGCGCGACGGCACGTGGTATCCGCGCCGCGCGCCGATTGCCGCCACCTTCGCCGCGCCGGTCCATCCGCAGGGCGAGGACTGGAACGCCGCGCTGCGCCTGCGCGACCAGGTGCGCGCCGAGATCCTCAAGCACTGCGGGGAGCCGGACCTCGCGTCCTGACCATGGCCGACCGGCGCCTACAGGTATTCCATGCGGTGGCCAAGCACCTGTCGTTCACCAAGGCGGCCGAGGCGCTGTTCATGACCCAGCCGGCGGTCACCTTCCAGATCCGCCAGCTCGAGGAGCATTTCAACACGCGCCTTTTCGACCGCGCGCACGGCCGCATCTCGCTCACACCCGCGGGCACGCTGGCGCTCGAGTACGCCGAGCGCATCCTCGGGCTGTCGGCCGAGCTCGACACGCGGCTGAAGGAGCTGGGCGGCCAGGTGGCCGGCCCGCTGCTCATCGGCGCGAGCACCACCATCGCCGAATTCCTGCTGCCGCAGGTGCTGGGCGAGTTCAAGGCGCGCAATCCCGCCGTGGTGCCGCGCCTGTTCGTCGCCAACTCCGAGGCGGTGCAGGACCGGGTGGCCGAGCGCACGCTCGACGTGGGCTTCATCGAGGGCGAATCGCACCTGCCCTCGCTGGTCACCGACGTATGCTGCGACGACGAGCTCTACGTGGTGTGCGCGCCTTCGCACCCGCTCGCCAAGGCGAAGGCGGCCACGCCCAAATCGCTCACCGAGCACGCCTACATCAGCCGCGAGCCCGGCTCGGGCACGCGCGAGGTCATCGACCTTTACCTGCAGAAGGCCGGCGTGGCGCCCGAATCGCTTCAGGTGGTGATGGAGCTGGGCAGCCCGGAGGCGCTGAAGGGGCTGGTGTCCACCGGCCTCGGATTCGCCATCATGTCGCGTGCCACGGTGGCGAAGGAGACGCGCCTGGGGCTGCTGGTGCGCGTGCCGCTGTCGCCGCCGGTCAAGCGCCACCTGTCGGTGGTCTACCCCAAGGAGCGCTTCCACTCCCGCCTGGTCAGCGGCTTCGTGGAGTTCGCCAAGGAGCGGCTCGCCGCGCTGCAGGCGCCCGGTTAAGGCGCTTCGTCGCCCGCGGTCTCGAGCTGCTCGGCGACGAGCTCGAGCAGGCTTTCCATCTTGCGGTCCCATTTGTAGTGCGCCTGGCCGTCGTCGAAGGTCAGGCGGCAATTCGAGCAGCTGGTGACGAGGCGCTCCGCACCGGCGGCCTCGACCTGCTTCATCTTGATCTCGAAGGCGCGGTAGCGGTGCTCGTCGGCGCGGTGCAGGGTCACCACGCCGCCCCCGCCGCCGCAGCACCAGTTGGCATCGCCCGAGGAGGGCATTTCTTTCAAATCCGCATGAAGCGCCGAAAGGATCTCGCGCGGGGCAGCCGTGGCGCCGCCGCGGCGCGATACCTGGCAGGGATCGTGGAAGCTCACCGAGCCCTTCACGGGCTTGAGCCGCAGGCGGCCCTCGCGCACCGCTTCGGCGAGGAGCTCGGAGATGTGCAGCACGCGAAACGGCAGCGGCTTCCCATACATGTTGGCGCCCTGCCAGCGCATGGCGCCGTAGGCGTGGCCGCACTCGGGCAGCACCAGGGTCTTCGCGCCGCAGGCGATCGCCGCGTCGATGAGCTTCATGCTCATGTCGCGCTGCCAGGCGAGGTTGCCCGAGAACAGGCCGAAGTTGGTCGCCTCGTAGCCGTCGCAGCGGAAGGTCCACGACGCGCCCAAGCGGTTCAGGATCCTCGCCAGCGCCACCAGCGATTTCGGATACTTCATCAGCTCGATCGACGACAGCGTCACCAGCACCTCGGCCTGCGGCCGGTCGAGCGCGATGTTCACCTCGTGCTCGTCGGACAGCCACTCGATGCGCTCCTTCAGCACTTTCGGCGTGGCGCCCAGCGGGCTTCCCTCGCGCTCGGCGCGCTCGGCCACCGCCCACAGCTCGTGCGGCACCAGGCCCGCGGCGAACATGCCGTGGCGCGCCTGCGCCACCAGCCCCGCGATGTCGATGCCCATCGGGCAGGCGAGCGTGCAGCGCCCGCACATGGTGCACGAGTCGTAGAGCAGCTCCTGCCACTGGCGCAGCTCATTCGCCGTGACGTTCTTCCGTCTGAACACTTCCAGCTTCCAGATCGGCGTGTATTGCGGGTCGCCGCTGGCGACGTAGAAGTGGCAGGCCTCAGCGCAGTGGCCGCAGCGGATGCACGACTCCAGGTAGGTGGCGGTGGTCCGGGTCATGTCGCGCTTGAAAGCCGCGATCGCCGCGGCCGCGCGCTGCTCGTCGGTGGCATCGCCCTGCTTGTCATAGCGCACCGCGGGCTTCTTGATGGTGAAGCGCGGGCTGTCGAAGTCGAGCTCGTTCATATCGCGGCGCCTTTGCGCGTGAAGTCGGCCCCGGTGCGGTAGCGCGACACGAACACCAGCGCGGCGTGGGCGAGCTTGCCGAAGGGCAGCCAGACGAGCAGCAGCTCCAGGCTGAAAAGGTGGATCGCCACGGCCACCGGCCCGGCCGGCGCCGGCAGCAGCGCCATTCCCGTGAGCAGCGGCGCCATGGTGACGAACCAGCTGAAGTAGTCGTCGAAGCTCGACAGCAGCCGCAGCACCGGGTGGGTGAGCCGGGCGAGCAGCGCGCCGAACAGGCCGACGATGGTCACGCCCGCGGCGAAGTAGAACAGCGGCTCGGGCAGCGCCGGCCAGGACCCTCCGAGATACCGGCTCACGAACGCGATGTGCGGCGCGAAGCCGAACACCACCAGCGCAAGGCCGAGGTGATAGGCGTAGGCGTTCGCCATCTGCGCGCCGCGCACCTTCACGCCCCTCGGCGGCAGCATCTTGGCGAAGATCGCGCGCAGGCCGCCCGCGGCGAGGTCACGCCGGCGCGGCTCCGAGTGATCCATCCTCACCGGCCGGCGGAAGATGCGGTACAGGCGCCAGGCGAGGCCCAGGAAGAATATCCCCAAGGAAAAGACCAGGGCTGGCCCGCGGGCGAACTCAAGCAGCTCCAAGCTTCCTCCGGTAGGCGACGTAATACAGCACCGGGATCACCACCAGCGTGAGCACCGTGGACACCGCGATGCCGAAGATCAGCGAGATCGCGAGGCCGTTGAAGATCGGGTCATCCAGGATGAACAGGGCGCCGATCATCGCGGCCAGCCCGGTGAGCACGATCGGCTTGGCGCGCGCCGCCGCGGACTGCTTCACCGCCTCGGGGAAGGGCACGCCCTCCTCCACCTTCAGGTTGACGAAGTCCACCAGCAGGATGGAGTTGCGCACGATGATGCCGGCGAGCGCGATCATGCCGATCATCGAGGTGGCGGTGAAATTGGCGCCGAGCAGCGCGTGGCCCGGCATCACGCCGATCACCGTGAGCGGGATCGGCGCCATGATCACCAGCGGCGTGAGGTAGGAGCGGAACTGCGCGACTACCAGCAGGTAGATCAGGATCAGGCCCACGCCGTAGGCGAGCCCCATGTCGCGGAAAGTCTCGTAGGTCACCTGCCACTCGCCGTCCCACTTCACCGCGTATTGCCGGTAAGGGTCGGAGGGCTGGCGGATGAAATACTCCTCGACGTCCGCCAGCGCGCGCCGCGCGGCGAACATGCCGTATAGCGGGCTGTCGACCGGCCCGGCCTGGTCGGCGAACACGTACACCACGGGCAGGAGGTCCTTGTGGTAGATCGGGCGGTCGCGCTCGGTGCGCACCACGCGCGTCACCTCCGACAGCGGCACCAGGCTGCCTTCGGCGGTGCGCACGCCGAGCTTGAGCGCAGCGTCGAGCGCGTCCTGCCGCTCGGGCGGCAGCGCGATGCGCACCGGCACCATGTACTTGGAGTAACCGTCGTGCAGCGGCGAGACGTCCATGCCCGCGAGCGCCACGCGCATCGTGTCGACCACGTCGCGCCGGGTCACCCCGAGTTGCGCCGCGCGCGCCTGGTCGACGCGGAACTGCAGGCGCGGCGCCGCGTCCTTGACGCTGTCGTCGATGCCGACGATGTCGGGCGTCGCGGCAAAGGCGGCGCGCACGCGCTTGGCCAGGCGTACGCGGGCGCCGCCTCGCCGATCAACTTCAACGGGCTGGTGCGCCAGTACTACCTGCGCGCGCTGTCCGAG
>CBDDSA010000159.1:0-10616 GCA_965233185.1 uncultured bacterium | reverse complement strand
GCAGAAGCGCAAGCTGATCACCTACGGCCGCGGCAACATCCGGCTGCTCGATCCGGCGGGACTCGAAGCCGCCGCGTGCGAATGCTACGGCGCGCTCAAGAACATGTACCGCCGGGCCTACGATTGAAGACGTGGTGAAGGCGCTGGGAGTCGCTAGTCCCGCGGGGGCTTGTCGGGGCGCAGGCGCTCGTCGACCGAACGCGCGTGGTCGATCACCGCGTTCTGGGCGGCCTGCGGATCGATGAGGATCTCCACCACGCGAAGGAACGTCTCCTCCAGCGGCAGGCCCTTGCCGACAATCCAGCCGAAAAGATCGCTTCTGTCGACGTTAAGGTAGTGGTGCAGCGGCGTGACGCCGCCCACGAGCTCGGCGGCCTTGAGGAGCGCGCGCGCAACGATGTCACGCATCTCCGCGCTGGCTTCTTCAGGAGGCACTGCGCGCAAGGTAACCCGGGCAACGCGGGCTTTCAACCGGGCAAAGTGCCCATCCCTTGTCGCATTTTCAGTGCTTTCGCGCGGCAGCCATCACATCGTCGCGCCTGTCCCACTGGCTGAGGATGACGTGGACGGCCTTAAGAAACAGCGCCTGCGGCGGCGTCTCGCGCGCTTGCAGCCAGCGCCGGAGCTGGTCCTGCGTCACGCCCAGGTATTCGGCGAGGAGCGCTTCGCGCCCAGGAGCTTGCACGCCACGTGCAACGCGCGGCTGTGCACCGTCGAAGGCCGGGCGGCCGGGCATTCCTCGCCGACGGTGGTGGATAAGGCGGTCATGCTGCCGATTCCGCAAGCGCCGTACCGGCGGCCGCCTGGCGGAGGGGGCGAGATTCGAACTCGCGAAGCCTTGCGGCTTGCCTGATTTCAAGTCAGGTGCATTCGACCACTCTGCCACCCCTCCCGGCGGGCATTTTAACGGTCAGCCTTCAGCAGAACGTGATGCCCGGCGGGCAGGTGCGCACGGGGTTCGGGGCCCCGGGCGCGGTGGCCGGCGCGGGCGGCGCGAGCTCGACGGTGACGCCCGGGGTGGCGCTCGTGCTGGGGGCCGGGGCGGTTGCCGTAGCGCCGCCCACGGCCGGGGCGGTCGTGGAGCCGGTCGCCGATCCCGGGAGCGTACTGCTCCCCGGGCTCGGGATCGGCGCGATGGAGCCGGGGAGCGGCGCCAAGCGATTGTTCGGGACCGACGGAAGACCGAGGCCGCGGATTTCCCCCGTGGCGCTCGAGGGGCCGCTTGTGCTCGGGGTACCGCTTCCGATGGCACTCGTCGATTGAGCAACGGCGGCGCCGGAAAGCACTGCGAACGGCACAATCCACAGCCAGCGTAACGGGCGGGACATACGAAATCTCCTCTCGGATGAGCAGGTTGCGACCATTCCGTCGCAAAAGGCATACCGGCCGCCTTGAACGCCGGCGCGCCGGCCCCACCTTGTTACCGCTAAGTGATTGAAACTCTGGACAGGTTTGGTAGTCTTAGCCACAGGAGGAACACCAACACCTATGGAACTGAAACCCATCCGCACCGATAACCGCGACCCCCGCGCGCACTATGCACCGGCGCAGGACGTCGCCTACGCAACCGCGGAAAGCCGCAAGGTATTGCGCAATACCTACCTGCTGCTCGCCCTGACCATGGTACCGACGGTGATCGGCGCGTGGATCGGCATGCAGACCGCCGGCCTCATCACCGGCAGCCCGATCCTGAGCATGGTAGTGGTGCTGGCCGGCGTCATCGGCCTGCAATTCGCCATCGCCGCCAACCGCAACAGCGGCCTGGGCGTCGCCCTGCTGCTGCTGATGACCGGCATCCTGGGCTGGTGGCTGGGGCCGATCCTCAACGTGGCGCTGTCGATGTCGAACGGCATGCAGCTCGTCGCCTACGCGGCGGTGGGCACCGGCGTGATTTTCGTCGCCATGGGGGCGATCGCGCAGAGCCTGAAGCGCGATATCGGCTTCATGGGCAAGTTCCTGTTCGTCGGCATGATCGCGCTGCTGCTCGCCATCTTCGCCAACATGTGGCTGCAGATCCCGGCGCTCGCGCTCACCATCTCGACGCTGGTGATCGTGCTGTTCTCGATGTTCCTGGTGTACGACCTGCAGCGCATCCTGCGCGGCGGCGAGACCAACTACATCATGGCCACGACCGGCGTCTACATGAGCCTGTTCAACATTTTCGCCAACCTGCTGCACCTGCTGCTGGCGCTGGGCGGCGAGCGCGACTAGCGCTTTCCAAAAGTCATCGAAAGGGCGCCTTCGGGCGCCCTTTGTTTTTCTACCTGTCGAAAAGCGCAATGCTTTCGACGTGGGCGGTGTGGGGAAACATGTTGACCACGCCGGCGGCGCTCAGGCGAAAGCCCTGCTCGTGGACCAGGATGCCGGCGTCGCGCGCGAGCGTGGCCGGGTCGCAGGAGACGTACACGACGCGCCGCGGCCAGCCCTGCGGCAGCGTTTTCGCCAGGTGCATCGCGCCTTCGCGCGGCGGGTCGATCAGCAGCTTATCGAAGCGCCCGTAGGCCTCGAGGCTCGCGTGGAACAGGTTCGCGACTTCGAACTGCGCGACCAGGCCGTTGGCCGCCGCGTTGGCCCTCGCCCTCTCCACCAGCGCGGCGCTGCCCTCCAGCCCGACCACCTGCGCGCCGCGGCGCGCAAGCGGGAGCGAGAAATTGCCCAGGCCGCAAAAAAGGTCCGCCACACGCTCGCCCGGCTGCGGGTCGAGCAGGCGCACTGCGCGCGCCACGAGGATGCGGTTGACGCCGGGATTCACCTGGGTGAAGTCGGTGGGACCGAACGCTATCCGCACGCCGAACTCGGGCAGCTCGTAGTACAGCTCGCTTTGCGCCGGCTCGAACGGCCGCGCGCTCTCCGGCCCGCCGGGCTGCAGCCAGACGTGGATGCCTTGCGCGCGCGCAAACTCCCTGAAGCGTGCTTGATCCGGAGCGGTCAGCGGGTCCAAATGCCGGAAAATCAGCACGGCGGCGTTGTCGCCCACCGCGACCTCGACCTGCGGCATGCGCGCGCGCATGGCGAGGCCCTGGACCAGGGTCCTCAACGGGACGATCAGGCGCGAAATTTCCTCGGGCAGCACGTGGCACTCGCGCATGTCGGTGATGTAGCTCGAGCGCTTCTCGCGAAACCCGACCAGCGCGCCGCCTTTTTTGTCGACGAAGCGCGCGCCGAGCCGCGCGCGGCGCCGGTAGCCCCACTGCTCGCCGTACACGATGGGCAGCATGGTCTCGGGCGCCACCTTGCCGATGCGCGCCAGGTTCTCCTCCAGCCAGCGCTGCTTGGCCGCCATCTGGGTGCGCGGGTCCGCGTGCTGCAGGCTGCAGCCGCCGCATACGCCGAAGTGCGGGCAGCGCGGCGTCTCGCGGCTGTCGGACCGCTTCTGGATGGCGGTGAGGCGGCCGATCTCGAACGACGCCTTTTTCTTCAGCGTCTCGAACGACACTTCCTCGCCGGGGAGCGCGCCCTCCACGAACAGCACCTTGCCTTCGGGGCTGCGCGCCACCCCGCGGCCCTCGGCGTCGAGCGACTCGATGCGGACCGTCAAGGCGTCCAGCGCGCGAGGAACTCCCGCCAGTGCGGCTCGCCGCGCTTCTCCAGCGTGGCGCGCAGCAGCTGGCACTCGGATGCGTAGCGCTCCGGCGTGTAGGTGCAGCGCATCATCTGGAAGCGCAGGTACAGGAGGTAGGTGTTGACCGTGTCCGCTTCGCAGTAGTTGCGGATGGCGTCCACCTTCCCCGCCAGGTAGCTCTCCCACACCGCGCCGCCGCCCACGCCCAGCTTGCCCGGGAAGCCGGCGAGGCGCGCCAGCTCGTCGAGCGGCGAGCCCCGCCCGCCGTAGATCGCGAGCACGTCCATCAGGTCGACGTGCCGGTCATGGAAGCGATTGACGTAATTGTTGTACTTGCTCTCGCCGCCGGTTTCCCAGAAGCAGGCGGCGCGCACGGAGCCGATCATGCCGCGGCTCACCAGCACCGGCAGGTCGAAGTTGCGGCCGTTCCAGGTCACGAGCTGCGGCACGTACTTCTCCAGGCCGTCGAAGAAGCGCTGGATCGCGCCTGCCTCGTCGTCCTGCGGCTCTCCCAGGGAGAAGATGCGCAAGCCCTCGTCGCTGCGCAGCACGCAGGAAATCACCACCACGCGGTGCAGGTGCACCGGCAGGAAGTCGCTGCTCCCCCCGCTCTGCACCCGGCGCTTCTGGAAGGCGATCTCCGCCACGTCCGCGTCCGGCAGCTCCGCCGGCAGGTCGTGGATCTTCCGGATGCCTGCGCAATCGGGGACGGTCTCGATGTCGAACGTCAGGATGGGGGTCAATCCGGAAACACCCCCGTCGACAGGTAGCGGTCGCCGCGGTCGCAGACGATGGTGACGATGACGGCGTTTTCCAGCTCCTGCGACACGCGCAGCGCGACGTGCAGGGCGCCGCCGGAAGAGATGCCGGCAAAGATGCCTTCCTCGCGCGCGAGGCGGCGCGTCATCTCCTCGGCCTCGGCCTGGCTCACGTTCTCCACCCGGTCGACGCGCGAGCGCTCGAAGATCTTGGGCAGGTAGGCCTGCGGCCACTTGCGGATGCCCGGGATCTGCGAGCCCTCCTCGGGCTGGCAGCCGATGACCTGGATGGCGGGGTTTTTTTCCTTGAAGAACCGCGAGCAGCCCATGATGGTACCGGTGGTCCCCATGCTGGAGACGAAGTGTGTGATCCTGCCTTCGGTGTCGCGCCAGATCTCCGGCCCGGTGGTCTCGTAGTGCGCGAGCGGGTTGTCCGGGTTGGCGAACTGGTCGAGCATGGTGCCCTTGCCCTCGCGCACCATCTTCTCGGCGAGGTCGCGCGCGCCTTCCATGCCGCCCTTCTGCGCGGTGAGGACGATTTCGGCGCCGAAGGCGCGCATGGTCTGGCGCCGCTCGACCGACAGGTGCTCGGGCATGATGAGCACCATCCGGTAGCCGCGCGTGGCGGCCGCCATGGCAAGCGCAATGCCGGTGTTGCCCGAGGTGGGTTCGATGAGCGTGTCGCCCGGCTTGATTTCGCCGCGCGCCTCGGCGTGACGGATCATGGAAATCGCGGGGCGATCCTTGACCGAGCCCGCCGGGTTGTTTCCCTCGAGCTTCGCCAGGACCAGGTTGCTGGTGTTGCCGGGAAGGCGCTGCAGCCGCACCAGCGGGGTGTGGCCGATGAAGTCTTCAAGGGTGCGCTTCATGCTTTCTGCAGGCGGGCGACGTAGGCGGACACGCCCTGCTCCACCGACTTGAACTCGCCGGCATAGCCGGCGGTGCGCAGGCGCGACAGGTCGGCCTCGGTGTAGCTCTGGTACTTGTCGCGCAGGCCTTCGGGAAACGGCACGTACTCGATCAGGCCTTTCGCCGCCAGCTCCTTCGCCGTGAGGCGCGTGCCCTGCAGGGCGTTGATCGCCGCCGCGGCGAGCTGGTTGAAGGTCTGCGCCCGGCCGGTGCCGCAGTTGTAGATGCCGGAGACGTGGCGATGCTCGAGGAACCACAGGTTGACGTCGACCACGTCCTCGACGTAGACGAAGTCGCGCCGCTGCTCGCCGTCGCCGTAGCCGCCCGAGCCCACGAAGAGCTTCACCTTGCCCGCGGATAGGAGCTGCCGGTAGGCGTGGAACGCGACCGAAGCCATGCGGCCCTTGTGCGCCTCGTTGGGGCCGTAGACGTTGAAGTAGCGCAGGCCGACGATCTGCGCGGTGCGCCCGGCGAGCGTGCGCCGTACCAGCTGGTCGAACAGGAACTTGGAGTAGCCGTAGACGTTGAGCGGGCGCTCGCACGCGCGTTCCTCGCGAAACTCGGGGCCCGCGCCGTACACCGAGGCCGACGAGGCGTACACCAGCGGCACCTCCTCCTCCTGGCACCAGTCCAGCAGCAGCTTGGAATAGCGGTAGTTGTTCTCCATCATGTAGCGGCCGTCGGACTCCATGGTGTCCGAGCAGGCGCCCTGGTGCAGCACCGCCTCCACCGCGCCGCCGAAGCTGTCCAGGCGCTGCAGGAACTCGGCCTGGTCCAGGTAATCGGCGATCTCCAGCCCGGCCAGGTTGCGCACCTTGTCCGATTGCTGGAGATTGTCGACCGCCACGATGTCGGTGACGCCGGCGGCGTTCAGGCCTTCGACGATCTTCGAGCCGATGAAGCCCGCCGCCCCGGTGACGACGTAGTACATGGTCATGACTTTCCGAACAGCTCGCGGCGGGTGGCCGCGGCGGTTCCCAGTTTACCCACCACGATGCCCGCCGCGCGGTTCGCCAGGCGCACGGCGGCCTCCAGGCCGGCCCCCGCGCCGAGCATTACCGCCAGGGTGGCGATCACCGTGTCGCCCGCGCCGGTCACGTCCGACACCTCGCGCTTTTCCGCTTTCACCGAATGGCTTTTGCGGCCCTGGAACAGCGTCATGCCCTCCGCGCCGCGCGTGAGCAGCAGCGCCTCGAGGCCGAGCTGGGCGCGCAGGGCCTGCGCGCGGCGCACCAGGTCCTTCTCGTCTTTCCAGCGCCCGACCACCTCGCGCAGCTCGGCGGTATTCGGCGTGATGATGCTCGAGCCCTTGTACCTCGCATAGTCGTCGCCCTTGGGATCGACCAGCACGCGCTTGCGCGCCTTGCGCGCCGCGCGGATCATGTCCTCGATGTGCTCCAGGCCGCCTTTGCCGTAGTCGGACAGGATCACCACGTCGCACTCCGAAAGCGCGCGCCTGAATTCCTCCAGCTTGGCGGCGAGCACCTCGGTGGAGGGCGGCTTCTCGAAATCGATGCGCAGGAGCTGCTGGTTGCGGCCGATCACGCGCAGCTTCTGCGTGGTGGCGAGCTTGCGGTCGCGGTGCAGGCTCGCCTCGACCCCTTCCCTGCGCAGCAGCTCGGCGAGCTTGTCGCCGGCCTCGTCGCGTCCCACCACGGAGAGCAGCCGCGTGCGCGCGCCGAGCTCCTTGCAGTTCCACGCCACGTTGGCCGCGCCGCCCAGCCGGTCCTCCTCGCCGCCCACCAGCACTACCGGCACCGGCGCTTCCGGGGAGATGCGCGACACCTCGCCGAACCAGTAACGGTCGAGCATCACGTCGCCTACGACGAGCACCCTTGCCTTCGAGGTGTCTATGTTTTTAGGTTTTTCTGCCAATGGGGTAGTACTCCAGCCCGGCCGCCTGCACCACGCGCGGATCGTAGAGGTTGCGGCCGTCGAAGATCGCCGGCGTCTTCAGCGCCGCCCGGATGGCGCCGAAATCCGGGCTGCGGAACTCCTGCCACTCGGTGATCACGGCGAGCGCGTCGGCGCCCTCGAGCGCGGCGGCGGCCGAAGCGACGATGTCCACGCCTTTCTTGTCCTTGAAAACCGTCCTCGCCGCCCCGCCGGCCGCCGGATCATAGGCGCGCACCGTCGCCCCGGCCTGCAGCAGGTCGGAAATCAAAGCCAGGCTCGCCGCCTCGCGCATGTCGTCGGTATTGGCCTTGAACGCCAGGCCCCAGAGCGCAAAGCAGCGGCCTTTCAGGTTGCCGAAGCGCGCGGTAATTTTCCCGGCAAGCACGTGCTTCTGCGCGTCGTTCACCGCCTCCACGGCGGCCAGCACGCGCAGCGGGCGGCCCGCCTCCTGCGCGCTCTTTTGCAGCGCGCGCACGTCCTTGGGAAAGCACGAGCCGCCGAAGCCGGCGCCGGGGTAGAGGAACTGGTACCCGATGCGCGGGTCGGCGCCGATGCCGCGGCGCACTTCCTCGATATCGGCGCCCAGCGCCTCGGCGAGGTTGGCGATCTCGTTCATGAAAGAGATGCGCGTCGCCAGCATGGAGTTGGCGGCGTACTTGGTGAGCTCGGCCGAGCGCACGCTCATCGCGATGATGCGCTCGTGGTTGCGCTGGAACGGCGCGTACAGCTGGCGCAGGAGCGCGCTGGCGCGCTCGTCCTCGGTGCCGAGGATCACCCGGTCGGGACGCATGAAGTCCTCGACCGCCGCGCCCTCCTTGAGGAACTCCGGGTTGGAGACAACGGAGAACCCGGTGCTCGCCTTCCTTCGTGAAAGCTCTTCCTGGATCGCCGCTCTTACCTTGTCCGCCGTGCCCACGGGCACGGTGGATTTCGTGGCGACCACCTTGTACGCCTCCATGTGCGTGCCGATGGCGCGCGCGGCGGCGAGCACGTGCTGCAGGTCGGCCGAGCCGTCCTCGCCCGGCGGCGTGCCCACCGCGAGGATCTGCAGCTCGCCGTGCGCCACCGCGGCCGCGACGTCGGTGGAAAAATGCAGCCGGCCGGCTTCGCGGTTACGCCGCACGATCGGCTCCAGGCCCGGCTCGAAGATCGGGATCTTGCCGGCGTTCAGCAAGCCGATTTTCGCGTGGTCCAGATCAAGGGAGAACACCGAATTGCCGGCGTCCGCCAGGCAGGCGCCGGTCACCAGGCCGACGTAGCCGGTGCCTACGACAGTGACATTCATGGCGTCAGATCGAACTCCTCAGTGCGACGCGGGGGATAGGTCTCCCAGCCGCCGCAGGCCGGGCAGCGCCAGTGGAACTGGCGCGCCTTGAAGCCGCAGGTCTCGCAGCGGTAGCGCGCGAGGCGCCGGGTGTGGCCGTGCACCAGGTTGCGCACCAGCTCGAGGTCCCTGCGCTTGTCGGGCGAGCCGGCGGCGATGATCTGCGCCTCCAGCAGCCGGTCGAGCCCGAGCAGCGTGGGGTTGCGCCGCAGCTCGTCGCGCACCAGCGTATAGGCCTGCTCGGCCCCCTTCACCTCCAGGGTCTGCTGGAACACCGTGTCGAGCAGATCGAGCGACGGATAGCGCTCGAGGTACCCGGCGAGCAGCGTGAGGCCCTCCTCCGCGCGGCCCGCCTCGCGGTAGGCCTCGAGCAGCCGCTGCGCCACCAGCGCGAGGTACGAGGGGTTCTGCGACTCGATGCGCTTCCAGTGCTCGATCGCCTTGTCGAGGCTGTTGCGGCTGCGCTCGATGTCGCCCAGCAGCAGGCTCGCGCGCACGCACTTGCGGTTGGCTTCCAGCGCCGTCTCGAGGTGGCGGCGCGCCGCGTCGGGGCGCGACTGGGTCGACTCGGAGGTGGCGAGCTCGCAGTAGTACTGCGCCAGCTCGCGCGGGTCGGTATCGATCTGGCGGGTCATCTCGATGGCGCGTCCCCAGTCCTTCTCCTGCTCGTAGATCTCCAAGAGGTGGCGGCGCGCCGCGGTCGCCTGCGCGCTGCCCTCGAGCTTCTTGAACACCTCCTCGGCGCGGTCCAGGATGCCGGCCTTGAGATAGTCCTGGCCGAGCTCGGCCAGCGCGATCACCTTCTGCTCGGCGGCCAGCCCCGGCCGCTCGAGCAGGTTCTGGTGCATGCGGATGGCGCGGTCATACTCGCCCCGGCGCCGGAACAGGCTGCCCAGCGCGAAGTGCAGCTCGATGGTCTCGGGGTCGACCTTCACCACCTCGATGAACGCCTCGATCGCCTTGTCGGGCTGCTCGTTCAGCAGGAAGTTGAGGCCCTTGAAGTAAGAGCGGGGAAGCGCGCGCGACTCGGACACGATCTGCTTGATGTCGATGCGCGCCGCGAGCCACCCCAGGCCGAAAAACAGCGGAAAGCCCAGCAGCCACCAGTATTCGAACTCCATCGCTAGAGCGGCGGCACGGGGGGCGGCGCCGCCTCGGGGCCGCTCGCCTGCCGCTTGAGGAGCGAGATCTCGCGACGCTGGCGCACGATCTTCGAGAGCAGCGCGAGGATGCCGAACAGCGTGCCCAGCGCGAAGGCGCCGAACAGGATCAGGATGAGCGGCGCCTGCACCGCGAGGTCGAAGTAAAAGCGCAGCGTGACCGGCTCGATGTTCTTCGCGCCGAACGCCACCAGCAGCACGAAGAGGACGAGGCGGATCGTCCAGGTGACGATGCGCATGCCGCCGCTGCCCGGCTAGCCTAGCGTAGGGGCTGCGAGGCGCGCTGCGGCGCCGCCGCCGCGGCTTCCTCGGTGGCCTGGTCGACCCGCTCGCGCAGCTCCTTGCCGGCCTTGAAGTGCGGCACATACTTCTCGGGCACCTGCACCTTCTCCCCGGACTTCGGATTGCGCCCGGTGCGCGGCGGCCGGTAGTTCAGGCCGAAGCTGCCGAAGCCGCGGATCTCGATGCGGTTGCCGGCGAGCAGCGCCTGGGTCATCGCATCGAGGATCATCTTCACCGCGTATTCGGCGTCCTTCGCCACCAGCTGCGGGTAGCGCTGGGCAAGGCGCGCGATCAGTTCGGACTTGGTCACCCTTCCCCTCCCTTAAGCGTGTAAGGGCCTGCCTTATTGGTTCGGCGTATTGCCCTTGTCCAGCTTCGCGCGCAGCAACGCGCCCAGGTTCGTCGCGCCGGCGCTCGCCGCCGCGTTCTCCGTGCGCAGCTGCTTCATCGCCTCGGTCTCCTCGGAAAGGTCCTTCGCCTTCACCGACAGGTTGATCGAGCGGTTCTTGCGGTCCACGTTGATGATCATCGCCTGCACCGTGTCGCCGTCCTTCAGGTGCGCGCGCAGGTCCTCGACGCGGTCGCGCGCGAACTCCGAGGCGCGCAGGTAGCCCTCGACCCCGCCGATGTCGACCACCGCGCCCTTGGCGTCGACCGACTTGACGGTGCCGTTCACCACGCTGTTCTTGTCGTGGCTCGCGATGAAGTTGGTGAACGGGTCGCCC
>CBDDSA010000158.1:0-9104 GCA_965233185.1 uncultured bacterium | reverse complement strand
GGATCGCCGAGCGCTACGAATGGCTGTTCCGCTACGACGTCACTACCGTGGAGATCTGACCGTGCTACGACTGCTCGCCCGATTGCTGCTGCTCGCCGCGTTCACGCCGCTTGCTCTTGCCCAAGACTATCCCTCCAAGCCGATCCGGCTGATCGTGCCTTTCCCACCCGGCGGGCCGACCGACATCGTCGGCCGGCTGGTGGCGCAGGAAATGGAGAAGGGCCTCGGGCAGGCGGTGGTGGTGGAGAACCGCCCCGGCGCCGGCGGCACGGTGGGCTCGAGCGCCGCCGCCAGCGCGCCGGCCGACGGCTATACGCTGCTCTACGGCAGCACCAGCACGCTCGCCATCGCGCCCAGCCTGTACCGCAACCTCGCCTACGATCCGCGCAGCGCCTTTGTGCCGGTGAGCCTGGTGTCGCGCGGGCCGATCGTGGTGGCGGTCAACGCGCAGGTGCCGGCGCGCACGCTGAAAGAGTTCATCGATCTGGCGAAGCGCTCGCCGGGAAAGCTGAGCTACGGCTCGGCCGGCAACGGCACGCCGCCGCACCTTGCCGGGGAGCTGTTCAAGGCGGTGGCGGGCGTGGACCTGCTGCACGTACCGTACAAGGGCGGCGCGCCCGCCATCAACGACCTTGCGGGGGGCGTAGTGCAGGTCATTTTCGAAGGCCAGGTGGCGCTGATCCCGCACCTCAAGTCGGGCAGGGTGCGCGCGCTCGCCATCACCGGCGAGGAGCGCAATGCGGCGCTGCCCGACGTGCCGACCGCCGCGCAGGCGGGCCTGGCGCAGTACGACGCCCATTTCTGGAGCGGCCTGGTGGCCCCGGCGGGCACGCCGCCGCAAGCGCTCTCGCGGCTGAACGCGGTGCTGGTGAAGGCGCTCGCGACCCCGGCGATGCGCGAAACGCTCACGCGCTACGGGCTCGAGCCCGCGCCCAACAGCCCGCAGCAATTCGCCGCCTACATTCGCGCCGAGGTCGAGCGCTGGGCCGGCGTGGTGAAGGCCTCGGGCGCCAAGATCGATTGAGCTTCATCGGCCAGGCGCTCGCGCGCCTCGAAGACGAGCGCCTGCTCACCGGGCGCGGCCGCTTCACCGACGACCTGCAGCTCGAGGGCCAGGCGTGGTGCGCGTTCGTGCGCTCGCCGCACGCGCACGCGCGCATCCGCTCCATCCGCGGCGGCGCCGGGGCGCTGGCGGTGCTCACCGGCGCGGATTACGCGGCCGACGGGCTGCAGCCGATCGACCACATCCCGAACCCGCTGGATGCGCACGATGTGCGCAAGAAGGCCTTCGCCGACCCGCTGGAGCGCCCGCACTGGCCGCTCGCCCGCGGCGAGGTGCGCCACGTCGGCGAGCCGGTGGCGGCGGTGATCGCGGAGTCGGCGCAGGCGGCGCGCGACGCGGCCGAGCGCGTGGAGGTGGATTACGAGCCGCTGCCGCCGGAGCGGCTCACCTGCCTGCGGGCATCGTTCGGCGATGCGCAGGCCGTGCGCAAGGCGTTCGAGGCCGCCGCGGCCGAAGTGCGGCTCGAGTTTCGCCACCAGCGCGTGGCCAACGCGCAGATGGAGCCGCGTTCGGCGCTCGCCGAGCCCGGCACCCTGTTTACCGGAAGCCAGGGTGTGTCGCGCCTGCAGCACGCATTGGAAAAGATTTTCGGCGGCGGACCGGTACGCGTGGTGACCGAGGACGTTGGCGGCGCGTTCGGGCCGCGCTCCTACCTTTACCCGGAGCAGGTGGTGGTGCTGTGGGCGGCGCGGCGGCTGGGCCGCCCGGTGAAGTGGACCAGCGAGCGCAGCGAAGCGTTCCTGTCGGATTTCCAGGGCCGCGACAGCCACGTGCAGGCCTCGCTCGCGCTGGATGCCGATGGGAAGATCCTCGCCTACGAGGCGCGCGCCGAGGGCGATCTGGGCGCGCACCCCGTGTCCTTCGTGCCGCTGTCCAATTTCCGCCACATCCTCACCACCGTCTACCACGTGCCCGCGGTGCACCCACCTCGCCGTACCGCGGCGCCGGGCGGCCCGAAGCGCACCATGCCATCGAGCGGCTGCTCGACCTCGCGGCCCGCCGTCTCGCGATGGACCCGGCCGAGATCCGCCGCCGCAACCTGGTGCGGCCGGCGCAGCTGCCTTATCGCACGCCGATGGGCCTGACCTTCGACGCGGGCGGTTTCGCGCAATACATGGAGCGCGCGCTGCAGATCGCCCAGTACGACCGGTTTGCGGCGCGGCGCGCCCAGGCGCAGGCGCGGGGCCGGCTGCGCGGCATCGGCATCGCCAACTATGTCGAATCGCCGGTCGGCGCGCCGAAAGAGCGCGTCGAGCTCGCCGTCAGCGGCGCGGGGGTCGAGATCCGCGCCGGCACCCAGTCGAGCGGCCAGGGCCACGAAACCACGTTCGCCCAGGTGCTCGCGGACCAGCTCGGCATTGCGCCGGAGAAGATCCGCCTGCGCACCGGCGACACGCGCCTCGTGGCGGGCGGCGGCACGCATTCGGACCGCTCCCTGCGCCTCGCGGGCACGCTCATCGTGCGCGCCGCGGCCCGGCTCATCGAGCAGGCGCGGCAGGCGGCGGCAAGCGCGCTCGAGGCGCCGGCGGCGGACCTGGTGTACGAAGCCGGCCGCTTTCGCATCGCCGGCACCGACCGCGGCATCGCCTTGCTCGACCTGGCGAAGACCACCGCGCTGTCCGCAGCCGAGGCGCTCGAGGAGCGCATCCCGGCCTATCCCGCCGGCGCCGCGGTGTGCGAGGTCGAGGTGGACCCGGAAACCGGCACGGTCGAGGTGGTGCGCTATGCCACCGTGGACGACGTGGGGCGGGCGGTGAATCCGATGATCGTCGATGGCCAGACCCACGGCGGCATTGCGCAGGGGATCGGCCAGGCGCTCGCCGAAGGCGTGGCGTTCGATGCGGCCGGGCAGCTCCTCACCGGCTCCTTCCTGGACTACAGCCTCGCCCGGGCCATGGACCTGCCGCTTTTCGCCTGCGAGCTCGCCGCGGATCCGACGCCCGGCAACCCGCTGCGCATCAAAGGCGGCGGCGAGGGCGGCATCGTGCCTGCGACCGCGGCGGTGATCAACGCGTTGTGCAGCGCATTGCAGGTCGACGACGTTCCGATGCCGGCCACCGCGCAAACGGTCTGGGCGATAATCGGCGGCACAAGGAGGGAGGACCGATGAACTCCATCGTCACGACGGGCTACAACCCGATGCTGCCCCTGCTGGGACGGCTGCTGATCGCCGCCATTTTCCTGGTGGCGGGCATCCGCAAGATCCTCATATGGGAAGGGCAGGTCGGGTACTTCACCCGCCTGGGCTTTCCTGCGCCGGAGCTATTCACCGTGCTCGCGATCGTGGTCGAGATCGGCGGCGCGCTGCTGCTCATCGTGGGCTGGCGCACTCGCTGGGTCGCCTGGCTGCTGATTGCGTTCGTGGTCATCGCCACCGGCATGGCGCACCGCTTCTGGGAGTTCGACGCCGCCCAGCAGGCCAATCAGATGAACCATTTCCTCAAGAACCTGGCGCTGGTCGGCGGCCTGCTGTTCGTCGCCGCCTTCGGCCCCGGCCGGTCCTCGGTGGACAGGAATTGACGCGAAGCGATTCGGCTTTAATCCAGGCACTCGAGCGCTCCCACGTCCATCCGCTGTGGGATCGCTACAAGCGCATCACGCCGGTCGCCCCGAGCGCCCGGGATGCGTCGATGCACTGGCGCTGGCGCGACCTCGAGCCCTTCACGGAGCGCGCGGGCCGCGAAGTCGGCATCGAAGACGTGGAGCGCCGGGCGCTCATCCTCGCCAACCCGGCCTTCGGCGGCGAGACGGTGACTACCCAGAACCTGATCGGCGCGTTCACGGTGCTGGAGCCCGGCGACCGGGCCGTGCCGCACCGGCATAGCGCGGCGGCGATCCGCTTCGCCACCCGCGCCGAAGGCGCGGTGACCATCGTGAACGGCCGGCGCTGCGAGATGCACGAAGGCGACCTGGTGCTCACCCCGCCCATGTGCTGGCACGGCCACATCAACCAGGGCACGCGGCGCACCGTCTGGTTCGACGCCGCCAACATGCCGGCGATCTGCACCCTGGATGCGAGCTTTTTCGAGCCGGGCACGCGCCAGGACGAGCGCTTCTGGGAAGTGAGCGACGAGGGCGCCGCGGAGTACCGCTATGCGGGCGACGAGATGCGCGCGCGGCTCGCCGCCGCGCCGAGCGGCCCGGACGGCGCGCAGACGGTGCGCTATTCCAGGAACGGCGGCTCGGTGATGGCGACCCTGGATCTGTATCTTTCGAGAATCACCCGGAAGACCCGCATGCGGCGCGCGACCTACAACGCCGTGTGCCTCGTGGTGTCCGGTGAAGGGCGCTCGAGCATCGGCGGCCGCGAATTCGCGTGGTCGCCGCACGACGTGTTCACCATCCCGCACTGGACCTGGGCGAGCCACGAAGCCGCGGGCGGCACGGCCGATCTTTTCATCGTCACCGACCGCGCCATCTACGAGCGGCTCGAGCTGCTGCGCGAAGAGCTCGAATGATCGGCGCGGCGCTGCGCCGCGTCGAAGACCGGCGTTTCCTCCTGGGCCAGGGCCGCTTCGTCGACGACCTGCCGTTCCCCGGGGCGCTGCATTGCGCTTTCGTGCGCTCGCCGCACCCGCACGCGCGGCTCGTGTCCGTCGAGCTGCCCGAAGCGGTGCAAGGCTTCACCGGCAAGGACCTCGCCGGCGTCGGGCCGATGCGCGCCGGCTGGGCGCTGCCCGGCATGCTCGAGCCGCCGCGCTTCGCGCTCGCGCGCGACACGGTGCGCCACGTCGGCGAGCCGGTCGCCGCGGTGTTCGGCGAGACGCGCGAGCGCGCGGAAGATGCGGCCGAGCGCGTCGCGGTGGCCTACGAAGCGCTGCCGCCGATCCGCGACGAGGTGTGCTTTCGCTGGGAGCGGGGTGACGCGGCGGCCGTAGCCTCTGCATTCATGACAGCCACACACCGCGTGAGCATCGAATTGGTAAATAATCGCCTGTGCGGCGCCGCGATCGAGCCGCGCGGCATCGTCGCCACGCCCGATACGCTGTACTGCGGCACGCAGGCGCCGCACCACATCCGCCAGCATGTCTGCACGGAGCTCGGCCTGCCGGAAAACGCCGTGCGGGTGGTGTCTCCCGACCTGGGCGGGGGCTTCGGCTACAAGGGCAAGCACTACCCCGAGGAGACGCTGCTCCTCTGGGCGGCGCGCCGGCTGGGGCGCCCGGTGAAGTGGATTGCCGGGCGGCGCGAGTCCTTCGTCTCCGACACACAGGGCCGTGCCCATGTCACGTGCGCGCAGCTCGCGCTCGATGCGCAGGGTCACTTCCTCGCCCTGAAGGCGTCGACGACCGCGGACCTGGGCGCCTACGTGTCCACTTTCGGCGCGGCCATTCCCGGGCCGATCTACAGCGCGCTGCTGGCGGGCGTCTACCGCACGCCCGCGATTCATGTCGAGGTCACCGGCGTTTTCAGCAACACGCTGCCGACCGACGCTTATCGCGGCGCGGGCCGGCCGGAAGCCTGCTACGTGCTCGAGCGGCTCGCCGACCGGGCGGCGCTCGCGCTCGGCCTGGATCGCGCCGAGATCCGGCGGCGTAATTTCATCCGCGCCTCGGCCATGCCCTACAAGACGCCGGTCGGGCCGACGTACGACTGCGGCGACTTTCCCGGGATCTTCGAGCGCGCGCTGCAGGCCGCGGATTACGCGGGATTCCCGCAAAGGAGGCGCGCTTCGAAGAAGCTGCGCGGCATCGGCCTCGCCTGCTTCGTCGAATCCTCCGGCGTGGCGCCCTCGCGCCTCGCCGGCATGCTCGGCGCGAAGGGCGGCTTCTACGAGGCGGCGCAGGTGCGCGTGGCGCCCGACGGCAGCGTCACGGCGTACCTGGGCACGCACAACCACGGTCAGGGCCACGAGACGACGTTTGCGCAGCTTCTTTCCCACAAGTTGGGTTTGGCTATGGAGAAAATCCGCATCGTCGAAGGCGATACCGCCGCGGTGCCCGCGGGGACCGGCACGTTCGGCTCGCGCTCCATCGCGGTGGGCGGCTCGGCGCTTTCCAAGGCGATCGACAAGGTGGTGGAGAAGGGGCGGCGCATCGCGGGCCATCTTCTCGAGGCCGCCGCGGCGGATGTGGAGTTTTCCGAAGGCACCTTCCGCATAGCGGGCACGGATCGCAGGCTTTCCTTCGCGGAGGTCGCGCGGGCCGCCCACGCCCCGCACCGCTATCCGCTCGAGATCCTCGAGCCCGGGCTGGACGAAAGCGCCTTCTACGACCCGGCCAGCTTCGCTTTCTCCAACGGCGCCCACGTCTGCGAGGTGGAGGTGGACCCGCACACCGGCGCCGTGCACATCGTCGCCTATCACGCGGTGGACGACGTCGGCACGGTGATCAACCCCATGATCGTCGAAGGCCAGATCCACGGCGCCCTCGCCCAGGGCATCGGGCAGGCGCTCGGCGAGCGCACCGTGTACGAGGAGGGCCAGCTCCTGTCGGCCTCCTTCATGGATTACCCGTTGCCGCGCGCCTCGGACCTGCCGTTTTTTCATTCGCAGACCGACGAGAGCCAGCCGTGCACCCACAACCCGCTGGGCGCCAAGGGCTGCGGGGAATCGGGCGCGATCGGCGCGCCCGCGGCGGTGATGAGCGCGCTGCTCGATGCGCTCGCGCCGCTCGGGGTCACCGAGCTCGAAATGCCGGCTACGCCGCATCGCGTGTGGCGCGCCATAATGCGCAAATGAATCCCGCCAGGCTCGCCGCGCTGTACCGCCAGGAGCTCGAGCTGTGCCAGGTGAAAAAGGGCGAGACGCTCGCGCTGGTCAGCGACCTTGCCACGCGGCGCGAGTACATCCAGGCGGCGTTCGCCGCGGCCGATGAGCTGGGCGCCGACGTCTACGAGCTGTGCGTGAATTCGCTGCCCTCGTGGACCAAGGTGGGCGTGCCGACCATCGGCCAGTGCAAGGGCACGCTGGAGGCGGTGCGCGCCGCCGACCTGGTGGTCGTGTTCCACGTGCCGCTGTTCACCCAATGGCTGAAGCAGGTGCTCGACGGCGGCACGCGCGTGCTCATGATCATCGATGCGCCCGACGAGCTGGAGCAGCTCATGTCGCCGCCGGGGCTGAAGCAAGCCTGCAAGTATGCAGAATCGATTTATCGAACTACTAAATCTGTCCATGTGACCAGCGCCGCCGGCACCGACCTCACCTACCGCTGCGGCGAGTACCCGGTGATGACGCAGTGGGGCTACGCCGACGAGCGCGGCCATTTCGACCACTGGGGCGGCGGGCATATCCACACCTTCCCGAACGAAGGCAGCGCGCAGGGCGCCGTGGTATTCCAGCCCGGCGACATCGTGATCCTGCCCTACTGCCGCTACGTCGCCGACCCGGTGAAGCTGGAGATCCGCGAAGGCCACATCGTCGCCATCGAAGGCGGCCTGGACGCGAAGCTGATGCGCGACTGGCTGGAGGACGGCAAGAGCGGCGCGGCGGATCGCGACCCGTACGCGGTGTCGCACCTGGGCTGGGGCATGAACCCGCAGGCGCTGTGGCATGCGATCGCGCTGCATGGCGACTCGCCGGAGCGCCACCGCGCCGGGGCGCGCACCTTCCCGGGGAATTTCCTGTTTTCGACCGGGCCCAACACCCAGGGCGGGGGCAAGCGCAGCACGCGCGGGCACTACGACGTGCCGATGCGCGACTGCACGGTGGCGCTGGAGGGCAAAGTGGTCATCGACCGCGGCCGGATCGCCGACGAGAAAATGAAGGTTCAACGGGTACAACGCTGAGGAGGGGTACGTGAAATTCCTGTTTTTGATTCTTTCGATGCTTGCCGTTGCGGCCCACGCGGCCGACAAGCTGAAGATCGGCTTCATCAGCACGCTGTCCGGGCCGAATGCCGCCATCGGCATCGACATCCGCGACGCGTTCAACCTGGCGATCAAGCTGAACGGCGGCCGCCTCGGCGGCCTGCCCGCCGAGGTGCTGGCGAGCGACGACCAGCTCAAGCCGGAGAATGCCAAGCAGATCGCCGAGCGCTACCTGCGCCTGGAGAAGGTGGACTTCATCACCGGGCCGGTGTTCTCCAACATCGTGGTGGCCATTGCCCCGGACGTGATCGCCGCCAAGACCTTCTTCATCGCGCCCAACGCGGGGCCGGCGCTGTACTCGGGCGTGCAATGCAACCCGTTCTTCTTCGTCTCCTCGTGGCCGAGCGAGGCCTACAGCGAGGCGGCCGGCCAGTACGTGACCTCCAAGGGCATCAAGAACGTGCTGTTCCTCGCGCCCAACTACGTCGGCGGCCACGACGCGGCCAACGGCTTCAAGCGCTACTACAAGGGCAAGCTGGTCGAGGAGATGTACACCAAGCTCGGCCAGCTCGACTACGCCGCGGAGCTCTCGCAGATCCGCGCGGCCAAGCCCGAGGCGCTGTACGTGTTCCTGCCCGGCGGCATGGGCGTGAACTTCATCAAGCAGTTCGTGGCCGCCGGCATGTCGAAAGACATGCAGCTCATCGTGCCGCTGTGGGGCTCCGACCAGGACATCATCCGCGCGGTCGGCGACCCGATGCTGGGGCTGTTCAGCGTCGGCCACTGGTCGCTGGACATGGATAACGACGCCAACCGCAAGTTCGTCGCCGAGTTCCAGAAGGCCTACAACCGCCTGCCCACCGGCTATGCCTCCACCGGCTACGACACGGCGATGCTGATCGACGCCGCGGTGCGCAAGGTGAAGGGCCGCATCGAGGACAAGGACGCGCTGCGTGCGGCGCTCAGGGCGGCGGACTTCAAGAGCGTGCGCGGCGACTTCAAATTCGGCCGCAACCACTTCCCCGTGCAGGACTACTACCTGCAGCTGGTGGGCAAGGACGCCGCCGGCCGCATCGTCCACAAGACGATCGGCACGGTCCTGAACGACCGTGCCGACGCCTACGGGCAGGACTGCAAGATGAAATAAGCAATCGGGGTGGTAGGGCTAGGGCAGGGCGACTATACGCTTGTCGACCAGCGCCTGAATCTCCTGAGGAGAACACCCCAGCCCGGCAAGCAATTCCCCGGCATGCTCGCCCACCCGCGGCGGATCGCAGCGCTTGCCCAGCCGCTC
>CBDDSA010000157.1:0-3266 GCA_965233185.1 uncultured bacterium | reverse complement strand
CGCAAGGCGCAGGCCGCCGAGCCGGTGCTGGCCGAGCTTCCGGCGGCAGTGCCGGTCGAGCCGGCTCCGGCCACCGAGCAGGCCGCGACCGCCAACGGCGGCTAAGCCGGCGGCAGCGAATCAGGGGGCGCCGCGAGGCGCCCCTTTTTTTTGGAGAGCCGAATGATCGTCAAGCAGATCTGGACCGCGAATTCGTACCGCAACTTCAATTACCTGGTCGCCTGTGGCGAGACCGGCGAGGCGCTCGCGGTCGACCCGCTCGACCACGAGAAATGCCTGTGGGCGGCGCAGGAAGCGGGCTGGAAGATCACGCAGATCGTCAACACCCACGAGCATGGCGACCACATCGGCGGCAACGGGCCGCTGGCCGCCAAGACCGGCGCGAAGATCCTGGCGCACGAGAATGCCAGGGACCGGATCGCCAACATGGCGCGCGGGCTGCGCGCGGGCGACGTGATCCAGGTGGGCAAGACGGTCGAGCTCGAAGCCATGGACACCCCCGGGCACACCATGAGCCATGTGTGCTTGCGCTCCCACACCGACCAGCCGGCGCTTTTCAGCGGCGACACGCTGTTCAACGCCGGCGCCGGCAACTGCCACAACGGCGGGCATCCGGCCGAGCTGTACAAGACCTTTGCCGAGCAGCTGGCGAAGCTTCCCGGCGGCACCCTGATCTACCCCGGGCACGACTACATCGAGAACAACCTGCGCTTCACGCTGAACCGCGAGCCCGACAACCGGCGCGCGCAGCAAATGCTCGACAAGCTCGCGGGCCAGGACCCCAGCAAAGCCTACGTCTCGACGCTCGACGTCGAGCGCGAAGTGAACACCTTCTTCCGCCTGACCAGCCCCAGCGTCATCGCCCGGCTGCGCGAGGCCTTCCCGGACCTGCCCGACAACCCCGATCCCAAGACCGTGTTCCTGAAGCTGCGGGAGCTGCGCAACAAATGGTAATCGGGCTCTGACCCCGATTTCGAAATCGGGGTCAGAGCCCGATTTCTAGCGCCGGCCCACCAGCGACAGGAACTCTTCGCGGGTGGCGAGGTGCTCGCGGAAGACGCCGAGCACCGACGAGGTCACCATGGTGGAGTTCTGCTTCTCCACCCCGCGCATCATCATGCACAGGTGGCGCGCTTCGATCATCACGCCCACGCCCTTGGCGCCGACCGCTTCCATCACCTGTTGCGAGATCTGCTCGGTCAGGCGCTCCTGCAGCTGCAGGCGGCGGGCGTACATGTCGACCAGTCGCGCGAGCTTGCTCACGCCGAAGACCTTGCCGTCCGGGATGTAGCCGATGTGGCAGCGGCCGAAGAACGGCAGCAAGTGGTGCTCGCACAGGCTGTAGAGCTCGATGTCCTTCACGATCACCATGCTGCTGGTGGTCTGGGTGAACAGCGCCTGGTTGATCACCTGCTCGAGGCTGATGCGCGTGCCGTGGGTGAGGAAGGCGAGCGCCTGCGCCACGCGCTGCGGCGTCTTGATCAGGCCCTCGCGCTGCGGATCCTCGCCCAGCTCCATGAGCAGCTGCCGCACCAGCGCCTCGATCTTCGGAAGGTTGGGTTCCATCGGGCTATTTTGCCCCGACTTCCTCAGGCACGCCGATTGCTCGCTCCCGGTAGGTCCCTACGTGGCTTGGAGGCCATATGGAGAAGTTGCAGCAGTGGCGCCGGAAACAGGAAGGCAAGCTTGGCTACATCCTCCTGTGGGCACTTGGCGTGCCGATCCCGGTGCTTTTCGTGATCTTCCTGTTGCGCGGCTGCAACTGAGGCCCGGCAGGTACCTTTCCTTTCTGAAGGAGGCATCATGACGAAGTTGTTCGTGGCAGTGGGTATCGCGCTCGCGTCGATCCTGGGTATTGCCGGCTGCGGCAGCACCGGCGAGACCGTCGGCACCATCGGCGGCGCGGCGGTCGGCGGCGCGGTCGGCTCGGAAGTGACCGGCGGCAGCACTGTCGGCACGGTCGGCGGCGCGGCGGCCGGCGGTTATATCGGCCACCAGATCGGCGAGCGCTACGAGGAGCGCAACCGGCGCTAGCCGGCTCCGCTCGAAAAAGGGCGCCCTGGGCGCCCTTTTTATTGGGCCTTGACGGCCGGCTTGTTGAAGCGCTTCAGCGCGACCTGGCCGTTTACGAAGCGAATGGTAATCTCGGCGTTGCCACGCGACCAGCGCGACGTGGTCCCGGAGATGCCCAGGACGTTCACGCTATTGGACTCGGTGGGTTCGCCGAGGAGGGCGATCACCTCCTGCTCGCTCATGCCTTCCTGCACCTTGGCGAAGTTCTCCTGCGTCACCTTGGAGCAGGCGCCGAGCGCGGCGAACATGCAGACCAGTAGCAGTTTTCTCATGCGCCAACACTATAATCCGGCGCATGGGAACCATGGACGAGCTGGAAGTGGCGGCGGCGCGCATCGACCTGGCGGCGGCTTTCCGCCTGGCGGTGCGCATGGACCTGCACGAAGGGGTCTGCAACCACTTCAGCCTGATGCTGCCCGACGGCAGGCGATTCCTGCTGAACCGCTACGGCTTGCACTGGAGCGAGGTCACGGCGTCCAACCTGCTAGCGCTGGATGCCCAGGGCAACGTCCTGGAGGGCGAGGGCGAGGGCGAGTACGAGAAGACCGCCTTCTACATCCACTCGCGCATCCATCGCGCCCATCCGGGCGCGGCGTGCGTGCTCCACACGCACATGCCTTACGCCACCGCGCTCACCCTGCTGGAGAACGGCCGGCTGGAGATGGCCGAGCAGAATGCGCTGCGCTTTTACGACGACATCGCCTACGACGACACCTACAACGGGCTGGTCGTGGACAACGCGGAAGGCGACCGCCTGGCGCGCGTGCTGGGCGGCAAGCGCGTGCTGTTCCTCGCCAGCCACGGCGTCATCGTAGTGGGACCCTCGGTCGCCGAGGCGTTCGACCTGATGTACTACCTCGAGCGCGCGTGCCGGCTGCAGGTGCTGGCCCGTTCCATGGGAGGCAAGCTGCGCAAGGTCAGGCAGGAGGTGGTGCGCGACACTTGCCGCATGATCCACGCCGACACCCCCAAGTACGCCGGCGCGCACTTCGCCGCGCTCAAGCGCATCCTCGAGCGCGAGGAGCCGGATTATTCTCGCTGAGCTGGTGCAGGTGCGCCCGGCGCAGCCGGGCGATATCGCGGCGGTCCACGCCATCTACGCGCATCACGTGCTGCACGGCCTCGCGTCCTTCGAGGAGGAGCCGCCGACGGCCGCCGAGCTGCGCCGCCGCTATGACGAGGGGGTGGCGCGC
>CBDDSA010000156.1:0-14824 GCA_965233185.1 uncultured bacterium | reverse complement strand
AGGTGCCGCTGGACCCGGTCACCGAAAGCACCGCCACCTGGATCGTGGTCGCTCCCGAAGACCCGCAGAAGGGCGGCGTATGGGACGTGCGCAGCGGCGCGCCCGGGAGGGGACGCGACGGCAGCGAATACGCGCAATGGTGAGAGCGCGCGGCTTCACCTATCTCACGGTGCTGTTCATGGTGGCGATCCTCGCCGGCGGGCTCGCCCTCATCGGCGAGGTATGGCACACCTCCGCGGCGCGCGAGAAGGAGGCCGAGCTCCTGTTCGCCGGCCACCAGTACCGCAAGGCGATCGAGCGCTACTACCTGTCGGGCCCGCAGCGCCAGTATCCGCGGACGCTGGATGACCTGCTGAAGGATCCGCGCCGCCCAGGCACCGAGCGTTATCTGCGGCGGCTGTACCCCGACCCGGTCACCAACGCGCCGTTCGTGCTGGTCAAGGCGCCCGACGGCGGCATCCTCGGCGTGCATAGCGCCTCCGAAGAAAAGCCGCTCAAGATCGCCGGCTTCAAGGCGCGCGACGCGGCCTTCGAAGGCGCCGGCAAGTATGCCGACTGGAAGTTCGTGCACGCCGCACCGGTGCAGGCGGCGGGGGGCAAGCCGCCGCCCGCCCAGGCGTTGCCGAAGGCAAGCCACTAGGGGACGCCACTAGATCACAATCGTTTGCACGCCGCTCGGCTGCCGGGCGCCACAATCCCAACAGACGCCAACAACAGGAGGACGAAGCCGGTGCTAGGCGGCTTGTTCACCCGCTCCCCAGAAGCCAGGTCGGCCGCCGCGCTGAAGGACCTGAAGCTCGGCTGCCGCCGGCTGCTCTCGGAAGCGGGCACGGCCAACGGCGAGGCCATCGCCGCCGACGTGATCCGCCTGTGGGGCGAGCTGGGCGAGCCGGCGCAGGCCGCGTTCTTCGAGTTCCTCGATTCGCTCGCGCCCGAGCGCGAGCGGGTCCTGAAGGCGGCCCAGGCCTACGCCGCGAACGCCTCGCCGCAGAGCGTGGTCGAGCTGCAGAAGGCCGTGTACCCGCCGCGCCGCTCGCTGCTGCAGCGCCTGAACCGCAGCAGCGGCGGCGTAGCCGCCATCGTGGCGATGCGCCGCGCCCTGGTCGGCATCCTGCGCCAGCGCCCGGAGCTGAGCGCGGTCGACGCGGATTTCAGCCACCTGCTCTCGTCCTGGTTCAACCCCGGCTTCCTGTATCTGCGGCGCGTGGACTGGAACGCGCCCGCCTCGCTGCTCGAGAAAATCATCCGGCACGAGGCGGTGCACGCCATCCGCGACTGGAACGACCTGCGCCGCCGCCTGCAGTCCGACCGGCGCTGCTTCGCCTTCTTCCACCCGCAGCTTCCCGAGGAGCCGCTGATTTTCGTGGAGGTGGCGCTGCTGGGCGCCATCCCGCGCTCCATCGCGCATGTCATCGACGACCGCAGCGTGCGCTCGCGCGACGACAAGGCGCCCAGCGTGGCCGCGTTCTATTCCATCAGCAACTGCGAGCCGGGATTGAAGGGGGTCTCGCTCGGCAACTTCCTGATCAAGCGCGTCGCCGAGAAGCTGCGCGGCGAAGTGCCGTCGGTCAAGCGCTACTGCACGCTCTCGCCGGTGCCGGGCCTGCGCAAATGGCTGGTCGCCGCGCAGGGCGTCGCCGTGGCCGAGGCGCTGCGCCAGCGCCACGGCGCCGACCTGGAGCGGCTAGCCGCAGCCGTGCGCAACGGCTCGCTCGAGCGCGACGACCAGGCCATGCTTACCGCGTGCGCCGCCACTTATCTAGCGCGCTACGGCGCCACCCCGTCCGGCGACCCGGTGGCGCGCTTTCACCTCGACAACGGCGCGCGGCTGGAGCGCATCAACCTCGGCGCGGACCTCTCCGACAAGGGCATGCGCGAATCCCTCGGCGTGATGGTGAACTACCTCTACGACCTGGGCGCGGTCGAAATCAACCACGAGCGCTTCATGCGCGGCGAGGTGGTCTCCAGCCGCCAGGTGCTCTCCGCCGCCCGGCGCTGAGGCACTCGCCTCAGAAAATCGCGTCGGTTTTCCATGGCTTACTCGGGAATGGTGAGTTGCCCGGGACGGAAACGGATGCGGTCGCCCGCCGCGGGATGCAGCTTCGCCGGCGGCAGCAGGGCCGGCACGTTGTTTGTCGTGTACGGCTGTGCGCCGCGCGGCGTCGGTCGCACTACCTGCGACGGCAGCAGCCGCGCATGCTCGGTGAGGTGCGCATACATGTTGTCCATTGCCTGAACAAAGTAATAGTGCAGCGGGGCGAACTGGCCGCCAAAGAGCGCTGAAATGAATGCGTCGAAATGCTGGCCGGTGGTGACCTCGATGTAGCTGAAGCGGCTCCTGCCGCGCTCCTCCTGCTGGTTGAGGGCGTAATAAGCGCGCGAGTGCAAGTTGGGGAACAACAGTGCGTCCTGGCGGCCGTGGATGACGATGGCCGGACGCCCCCGCAGGCGGCCCGTGGTCTGCACTTCACGGGTGCCGAACTGCACGCGGGCGTAGTTCGCCCAGCCGGCAGCGTCCAGACCCTCGCCTGTCTGGAGAGAACGGAAGCACAGCGCGCTGTCGAGGTTGAGATCCGGGCGCCCGGTAGAGGCGGAGATCGCCGCGTTCTCGAGGATCGGCCCGCCGACCGCCCGGTCCGCGATCAGCTCGACACCGCCGGTGGCGGGAACGCCCGAGCTGTCCGCGAAGAGCTTGTCCACGTTTGCCTCGGTCATCGACGCCGGACGGTTGTCCGCACCGGTGGCTGCGAAGCTCACACCGCAGACGTTGTCCTCGACGGCGAACCGCCCGTAAGCATTCGCGTAGGTCGGCAGGAGCGAGCGCCACAAGTTAAGAACATCATGCGAGGCGATGCCCCAGTCCTGCGGCGCGGCATAGCCGTGGGCGCGAATCACGGCCAAGGCGGAGGCCGCCTGGTCCGCGGTCGTGTCGCCGGAGACCAGTCCCTTTTCCTTGAGCGAAGTACAGCGGTTGATGCCCAGCGGTTGAAAGCCGAAAAACGGCGTTCCCGCCAGAGTGGGCGACTGCATGGCACAAGCGGCGTACACGCTCATCAGCGTCATGGAGTCGTAGATGGTGCGGCCGCGCGGGTCGAATGGCGGCTCATCACCGACGCGGATGGTGAAGCGGCCGTCGCGCGGCTGGATATTGGGCTCGGTGACGACCACGCCGTCGATGAGACCGTCGTCGTCGTCCTCCGCGGCGCGCAGCGCCATGCCGCCGCCGTTCGATGCACCGGCGGCCATGACCAACGTGTTGTCCTTGTGGAAGGGCTTGCCGTAGTGCTCGCTCAGCGCCCAGAAGGCGAATTCAATCCCCCGCAACAGGTATCTGCCCCACAGCCGTTCCGGGTTGATCTGTGAGTGCGCGTGCTTGGTAGCGATGCGATGCGGATTGGCGGCAACGTAAGCATCGAGACCGGGCGAGCTGCGCACCGCGAATTGCGCGTCTTCACCCAGCGCGTCCGCCGGTCCATAAACGCCGTCGAGGTCATCGGCGAGATCGGGCGTCAGCAGATGAAAGCCGGTGTCCGTACCCTTGCCCGGAAGCGCCACGGCACATCCCTTGAAAAGGGCCCACTCGGCAATGGCGATGCCGCCGTACAAGCTGCGCGAGCCCGAGGGCGCGGCGGCCACGATGCATGGCTTTTTCGGATTGAAATGCTTCGGGATCTGCACGGCCGCAGGAATGTTGTCGACGTGCGGCCCGTCGCGGTCTCGCAGGTAAGCCTTGTATTCCACGCCCGGGATAAGCCCCAACGTGGCGCCGGGGATGACCGGCGTGCCGGGCGATTTCGGGCCCCACAACAGGCCCATGCCGCCCGCAGTAAACGGGTCTACGATGCCACGATAGTTGTTGTAGATCGCCCGCTTGCGCAGCTCCGCGGGTGTTGGATCGGCGGAAACGGCGGGTGCCGGCGCCGCATCGCGCAAACCTTCCAGGTTGAGCCCCCCCGAAAGCAGATCATCGGTGACGCCATCGTAAGTAGTAACTTTCAGGCTGCCCGGCACGATGGGCGAGCCGCCGGCAGCGGCGTTGCATGCGACAAGCAGCCCTGCAAGAACCAGCAGACATGGTTTCATATCCCCCTCCTCCTTGCCGCCACGCTAATGCAGCGCTCGCGCGAACGCAACGGCTTGTGCGATGATTCCCGGCGTGGGGAGGTCCACATGCTCGCCAGATACTGGCTCGTCGTCTCGCTGCTCGCCTGCGCGCCCGCCTGGGCGGCCGATAAGGCGCCTTTCGACCGCATCATCTTCTTCGGCACCAGCCTGTCGGATCCCGGGAACGCCTTCGCCCTGCGCGGCGAATCGAGCACGCCGCCGGACTGGTCGGTCGACCCGTTCCTCATCCCGGACCGCCCTTATGCGAGAGGCGGCCACCACTTCAGCAACGGCGCCACCTGGGCGGAGCAATTCGCCCGGCGCGTCGGCCTCGCGGCAAGCGCAAGGCCGGCCTTCGGCGATGCCGGCGGCAGCAACTACGCGGTGGGCGGCGCGCGCGCCTATGACGACGGCATGAATCTCAACCTCCCCGACCAGGTGGAGCGCTTTCTGCAGGACGCCGGAGGCGAGGCGCCTGCCGGGGCCCTCTACGTGATCGAGATGGGCGGCAACGACCTGCGCGATGCGCTGCTCGTGGCGGCGGGCAACGGCGATCCCGCCCCCATCCTGTCGGCCGCGCTGGTCTCCATCGGGGACCACATCCTGCGGCTCTATCTCGCGGGCGCACGGCATTTCCTCGTATGGAGCGCGCCGGACATCGGGCGCACCCCGGCCATCAGTGCCCTGGGCGCCGCCGTCCCCGCCGGCCAGCTCACGGTCGCGTTCAACGCCGGCCTGGACAATGTGCTGGGGCAAGTCAGCACGCTGTTCCCCGACGCCCGGATCCTGCGCCTGGACGCCTACGGCAAGCTGAACACGGTGATCGCCAACCCGCAGCTTTTCGGGCTGCGCAACGTGACGGCGGCCTGCATCACGCCGAGCGCGCCGCCGTTCGCCTGCAAGAAGGCCGATGAGTATCTCTTCTGGGACGGTATCCACCCGACGAAGGCAACGCACGGCATCATCGCGCACGAGGCGGCACACATAGTGCAGCAGTGAGTCGGGAAATGCCCGACGGCCATTGATGGCCGCCGGTCATCATTTCATCGGCGGACAGCATCAATCGCTTCGGCGCGAGGCGTAACATTCGCCCCCTACCATGTCGAGCGTGTTCCGCAGCCTCTTCACCCGTTCGCCCGAGGCCAAATCCAGCGCCGCGCTGCGCGAGCTGGAGCTGTGCTGCCGGCGCCTCTTGTCTGGGGCCGGGGCGGCCAACGGCGCGGCGATCGCGACCGAGATCATCCGCCTGTGGGGAGAGCTCGCCGAGCCCTCGCGGGCGGCCTTCTTCGATTTCCTCGCCTCCATCGTCCCCGAGCGCCAGCGCGTGCTGCGCGCGGCGCAGGCCTATGCCGAGCACGCCGACCCCGAGCGCATCCTGGAGCTGCAGGAAGCCGTCGAGTCGCCGCGCCGCGAGCTGCTGCGGCGCCTGAGCCGCTCGGGCGGCGGCGTCGCCACGGTGGTCGCGATGCGCCGCGAGCTGCTGCGCCTGCTGCCGGGCCGGCGGCCGCTGCGCGCGGTGGACGCCGACTTCAGCCACCTCCTCGCCACCTGGTTCAACCCGGGCTTCCTCGACCTGCGGCAGGTGGACTGGAACTCGTCCGCCGCGCTGCTCGAGAAGATCATCCGCCACGAGGCGGTGCACGCGATCCACGACTGGGGCGACCTGCGCCGGCGCCTGCAAAGCGACCGGCGCTGCTTCGCCTTTTTCCATCCGCAGCTGCCGGGCGAGCCGCTGATTTTCGTGGAGGTCGCGCTGGTGAGCGCCATCCCGCGCTCCATCGCGCAGCTCATCGGCAGCGACAGCACCGCCGAAGGCACGGAACCACGCGTGGCGGCGTTCTACTCCATCAGCAATTGCGAGCCCGGCCTGAAAGGCGTGTCGCTGGGCAACTTCCTGATCAAGCGCGTGGCCAAAGAGCTGCGCGGCCAGGTGCCCTCGGTCAAGCGCTACTGCACGCTCTCGCCGGTGCCGGGCCTGCGCAAATGGCTCGCCGGGGTGCAAGGCGTCGCCGCGGCCGCCGCGCTGCGCCTGCGCCACGGCCCCGACCTCGAGCGCCTCGCGGCGGCGGTGCGCGACGCCTCGCTGAGCGACGAGGACCAGAAGCTGCTCGCCTCGGCAGCCTCGGTGTTCCTCGCGCGCCACGGCGCCACGCCGCTGGGCGATCCGGTGGCGCGCTTCCATCTCGACAACGGCGCGCGCCTGGAGCGCATCAACCTGGGCGCCGACCTCTCCGACAAGGGCCTCGCCGAATCGCTCGGCGTGATGGTGAACTACCTGTACGACCTCGCCGCGGTCGAAGCCAACCACGAGCGCTTCGCCCAAGGCGAGGTGGTGTGCAGCCGGCAGGTGCTCTCGGCTGCACGCTCCTAGCTCAGGGGCTAATTCGACGGACCCGGGATGGCGATCGACTGCGCATCGCCGCGGATGTCGTCCGCGTACTCGGGCAGCATCCATCCTTCGCGCACCAGCTCCATCAGGCGCCGGTTGAGCTGGCTGACATAGTCGCCGCGATTGCGGTAGAGCTCGCGCAGCGTTTCCTCGCTGTAGGCCACGCGCCAGCCGGCGATCGCGCACAGGAAGACGTTCGAGGGCCCGTTCGGCACGCCATACGCCGCCACCGGCACGTCGACATAAGTGTTGCGCACGCCGCCCCTGGCGTTGCCGCTCTCGTCTAGGGCGATCTGCCCGTTTTCCACCGTCAGCGCGGGCGCGCGCGGCGGCACCACGCCTTCGTCCGCCCAGCGCACCAGGTGATGCAGCCCGGTGGCCACCATCGCGCCCCACGGGAAATCGCTCATGGGCAGCGCGCACTCCAGCGGCACGGTGTCGCGGCCGTTGGCGTGCGGCATCCCGGCGACCTCGTAGAGGCGATAGCGGTTGGCGGGCTCGTCGCTGTCAGCGCGCCGAAAGCCGAGGTTGCCGTTCAGCGCGCCCGAGCGCACCTCGGTCATGGTCGGCATGTGCACCGTCGGCACGTCGACCACCATCATCGGCGCGCTCCCCAGGGTGCTGGTGGCGAGGTAGCCATCGACGATGGCGCTGCCGTCGGGCATGCGCGACTGGAAGTGCTTGTCGCGCTGGTAGTTGCGCAGCACGCCGGACGCCTGCGAGGTGCCCTGCAGGATGAGGCGCCGGTGCGCGGGCTCGCTTTTCAGGAGCCGCCCCACCTGGGCGATGATCTCGCTCGTCTGCTGGCTGGAGGCGATGGACAGCGACGCGTAGCGCTGCGGATTGAACGTCTTCAGCGTGCCGTTGACGTTACCCTGCTGGGCGGCAATCTCGACATGCACATGGCCGCGCAGCAGCACGGACTTGCGCGCCGGCTCGAACGTCACCGCGAAGCCGTTGGCATGCATCGATTCGGCCACGACGATGCCGCTCGCGCGCGCGGCCGGCTCGGGCCGGCGCACCAGGATGCGCGTCTTGTACGGCTGCCCGTTGGCGCTGCCGGTGACGAAGAACTCCTCGGTCACATAGCCGAAATCGGCCGGGTCGGAGCCCGGCGCCAGCGGGCGCAGCCCCGGCCACATGGCACCACCACCGCTGACCGGCCCCTCCACCGTAGGTATTGGCGGCACCTCGTGCTGCGCCTGCGCCGCGAAGGCGAGCGCGCACAGCGCCATGGCGCACGCTCGCTTCATTTCGCCAGCTCGATATCGCCGCGGACGTATTCGTCCGCGTACTCGCGCGGGAACCAGCCGTCGTCCATCAGCTCCTTCAGCCGGTGCTGGATGCGGCTCGCGTAGCCGCCGTGGTTCCGGTAGAGCGAGCGCATCTTCTCCTCCGAGAACGGCGTGATCCAGCCGGTCTGGCTGCACAGCCCGGGCCCGCTGTTCGGGATGGTGAAGGTGAAAGCCGGCACGTCGAGATAGGTGCTGCGCACCCCGCCTTTGGCGTTGCCGTGCTCGTCCAGCGCGACGCGCGTGCCGTCGCTCAAGTCGCCGTCGACCTCCATGTACGGCGCGCGGGGCGGAATGGAGCCGTGCGCGGCCCAGTCAAGCACGTGTTGCAGGCCCATGAAAGTGAGCGCGCCATGCGGGAAGTGCGACAGCGGATTGGTGCAGCCGGAGAACGCGGGATTCTCGCGCGCGTCGTTGTGCGACATGCCGGAGACTTCGTAGATGCGGAACTGGTCTCCCGGCGCGTCGCTGTCGGGGCGCCGATAGGCGTTCGTGCCATGCACCTCCGACTGGCTGGGCATCTGGATGGTCGGGACGTCGGTGACCGGTACCGGTGCGCCCCCCAGGGTGGAGGTGACGAAGAACCCTTCGTAGATCGGGCCGGCGTCGGGCATGCGCAGATCGGCGTGGTCCAGCATCGAGCCGGAGCTCATGTAGGTGCGCGTGGCACCGGAGGAATCGGAGGTGCCGCCCATGATGAGCGTGCGCACCGCGTAGCCCGCCAGGGGGCCGCCGCTGAGGTTGCTGCGCAGCAGGCGTCCGACCTGGCCAAGGATCTCGTTCGTCTGGTCCGAGGCGACGTGCAGGCTGCCGTAGCGGGCGAGATTGAACTCGCGCAGGCCGGCACCGGCGGTGTTGGGGTTGCTAAGATTGATTGGCCGCGCCATGACGTCGGCGCAGAGGTGGCTCCGTTTGCCGATGCCGAAGCGGGCGTACTGGCAGATCAAAGCATTGCCTCCGCGATGGGTCGGCTCGCCGAGCACCATCCCACTAAACTTCGCCGGGTTCGCCGGTCGGCGGACCAGCAGCCGGACCTTGAAGCTGGCGTTCGCCGGCCCGGCGGTGCCTGAAACGAAGAACTCCTCGGTGATGTAGCCGAAATCCTCGAGGTTCGTACCCTCCGGTCCGGGCCTTATCCCCGGATGCATCGGGCCGGGTCCGGTGATGGGCCCTTCCACGGTAGGGATATTAGGCACTACTGCGATGGCGGCCGCGGCCAGGCCGGCGAACACCGCCCCGGCGATCCACGACAAGATGACTTTCATGCGCTTCCTCCTTGGAAGTGGGATGACCGCTGCGCAGCACTCCGGACGTCGTGAGTGGGACGCTTATCCTGGAATCCGCCGCGGCTCTAGCTTCCGGTTATGTAATTGTTTCAACTAAAGGCCAGTCAGATTGACCTCTAGGTCTTGCACTGTTTCCTTGATACGATTTAACACGCAGGCACCAACAACGTCTATTGGAGTAAGTCATCAACTGATCAGAACGAAGAATGAATATCACCTCCCGTCAGTTGAAAGCCTTCCTTCTAACCGCGCGCCACCAGAGCTTCTCGCGCGCCGCCGAGCAGCTCTACATCACCCAGTCCGGCATGAGCGTGCTGATCCGCGAGCTCGAGGAGCAGCTCGGCTTTCGCCTGTTTGACCGCACCACGCGGCGCGTCACGCTGACCGAGTTCGGCAACCGCTTCCTGCCGATCGCCGACCGCAGCCTGGTGGAGCTCGAATCCGCCGCGCAAAACATCGGCCGCTCGGCAACCGCCGCCAACCGGCGCCTCATGCTGGGCGCGATGCCGCTCATCGCCGGCAACCTGATGCCGGAGGCCATCGCCGAGTACGCCAAGCGCGACCCCGGCCTGGACATCGAGCTGCACGACGGCGAGCGCAGCCGGCTGGTCGCCATGGTGAGCGCGGGGGAGCTCGATGTGGCGCTCGGCTGCTTCATCGATCCGGTGCCCGGCCTGCGCCGCATCCCGATGCACCGCTTCTGCCTGATGGCGATCCAGTCGCAGGCGGAGGCCTCGCGTACCGGGCGCCCCCTGCGCTGGGAGGACCTGGTCGAGGCGCGGCTGCTCGGCGGGCCGGCGGACAACCCCGTGCAGCAGCTGATCCAGCGCCATCTGCAGCGCCTGGGGCGCCAGGACCCGCCCGACCTGGTGTTCAACTACATGGAAACCATTATCGCGATGGTCGCCGCAGGCGCCGGCGTCGCGGTGATCCCGAGCTTCGCCATTTCGGTATGCCGCAGCCACCGCCTCGCCATGTCGCCGCTGCAGGATCCGGTGGTGCCGATCGATCTCTACGCGATCGCCGACCGCGGCCGCAAGCTGCCCCACGGCGCCGCGGAATTCAACGAATTCCTCAAAGGCTACGTCGCCCAGTGGGCCGGCCAGTGGGCCGACGAGCCTTCGCCGCCCGGGCTCGCGCGCGCCGCCTGAGCGGCTAGCCCGCGCCGATCAGCGCGTTCACCGCGCCGCGCAGCGATCGCCTCGTCTACTGGACGATTGACGTGCGGAAAGCGGCGGGCTGGTCGTGCGCGATGGCGCGGCCGGCGGCGCCCTGCAGCAGCACCGAGGAGAGCTTCAGCTCGGCAGCGCCGGCGCGCACCGGCTTGAAGGTCACGACGAAGAACTCGGCGTCGGCCGGCACTTCGCCCTTGCCCGCGGCGCCGATGAAGATCGAGCCCGAAGGGTTGATGCGGAAGCTGAAGATGCCGTCGGCGAAGAAGCCGCCGCGGCGCACGTCGACCGGCTCGAGCAGCGCGGCGTCGAAGCTGAGCTGCACCGGCGCCGAGCGCACCGCCTGGTCGCTGGTGACCTTGAGGGAGACGCTGAAGCGGTCGCCTGCGCGGATGCGCGCCGGGCCTTCGAGGCGCAGGGTGGCCGGCCGCTTGTCGGCGACGATCTCCTGCTTCGCCGCCGGCGCAGGCTGCATGTCCTCCAGCGCCACCGCCACGGCGAGCTGCTGCGGCATGTTGAGCGGCAGGTACACCAGCGTCACGCCCCGGGCGCCGATGGCCTCGACGCGGTAGCCGTCGTCCAGCGTATCGCCCTGGCGCACGGTGAGCACGCGGTCGCCCTTGGCGAGCACCACGTGCGCCACCCCGTCGTGGACCACGCGCCCGGCGACCCGGTAGGGCATGGGCGGCGGCGTGGGCGCGGGCGGAGCGGCCTCCGCGACCGCGGGCGCCGGCCTGGGCGGCGGCGCCCAGGATTGCGACGGGAAAAGCTCGCCGCGGCGCCGGCCGATGGCCTCGCGCGCCGGAAGCTGCGCCAGGAAGCTGTTGTCGGCGCGGGGCGCCTGCGGCGTAACGACGGCCTCGTCGGCGCGTTGCACCGGCAGCATCTCGTCGTCTTGCGGCACAGGCGCCCAGACGGCAGCCGCCACGGCCCCACCGATCAATACCGCCCAGCCCAGAATTCGTTTCTTGCGCACCGCGCTCCCCGCCGCCACCCGCTTGGGTGCGGCTTTCGGTGGCTAATTATGCGCCTGCCGGCGCTAGGTGGAGCGATCGACCCGCCGCATGACCTCGGATTCCGCCTGGATCCAGTCCTCCAGCTCGTGGCCCGGCTGGAAGCCGCGCTGCTTGGCACGGTAGTACGCCGCTTCGGCGATCAGCTGGCGGATTTCCTCCGCAGAGGCGTCCGCGCGCGCGTTGCGTGGCGCAGCAGCGCCGCTGTCGGGCTTAGGCGTCGAATTGGTCTTGCGTGGGGCCCTGCGGCGTTCCTTGGGTTCTGCCATGGAAAATCTCCTGCGGTGTTGCTCCTGTTGCGAATAGGGCGAGGCTATCACTCAGGGAACCACCCTGTCGATCACGACACGCACCTCGCCCGCGTCGTTAGCCACCGGCGCGCTTGCGCCTTGCAGGTCGCCCGGCTCCGGCGTGGCATTGCCGCTTTTCGATACTCGCGCGCCGACCACCACGCGAGGAAACGCCGAGAGCTTCATGGCCGGGGTCATTGCCATGGAATCGTCCAGGCGGAATTCGTAGGGCAGGTCGCGCACGCGGGTGCGCGCCACGGCAAGCGGCATCGGCGGGCCTTCGGCGGCGCGCGCGAAAACGAACACGACGTCGTCCGGCGCCACTTTGCTCGTCAAGCCGGGCGCAATGGACACGGTACCGGTCAGCGTGCTCTGCGCGCTCCCCGCCAGGGATTTCGCCTCGGCCACGTTCTGCTGGATGACGCGCGCATCCTCGGAGTCGGCCGGCACCCGCGGCAGCATGCGCTGCCAGTACGCCGCCGCCTGCGCATAGTCCTTGCGCTCGAAGGCCACCGTGCCGGCCAGCGCGAGCGCCTTGAGGTTCTGCGGGTCGATCTCCAGCGCGCGCTGGATCAGCTTCTCGGGCTCGCCTTCGAGGCGCTGGCCGCGCGCCATCGCCAGCACGTCGGCGAAATCCACCAGGAGCTGCGCGTCGCGCGGCGTGCGCACCGCGGCCTTGGCATACGCGTCGGCGGCCTCGGCGAAGCGGCCGAGCGCCGCGTACGAGCGGCCCAGCAGCTTCCAGCCCTCGGCATCCTCCGGGTGCTCGCGCAGCCGCTCGGCCAGGCGCGCCACCAGGGTCTCCATCTGCTCCACCCGCGCGCCGTGCTCGGCCCCGCGCAAGAGCGTGGCCGGGTCGCCGACGGCGAAATACACGGCGAGCGCGAGCGCCGGGATCGCGGCGCCCAGGACGAGCGCGAGGCCCCGTCCGGTCGCGGGCGCGGCGGCCGCGTCGGGCTCGCGCACGTCCTCCAGCAGGCGCGCCTCGAGCTCGGCGTGCGAGCGCTCGTAATCCGCCGCGGCGAGGCGGCCGGCGGCGAGATCGGCCTCCAGCTCGCGCAGCTGGTCGCGGTAGATGGAGACATTGACTGCCTGGCGCGACACCGCAGCGCCGGATTTGCGCGAGCGCAGGGGCCACAGCACCCAGGCGAGCACCGCCGCCGCAAACGCGGCGCCGATCAGCCAGAACGCGGTCATTCGAGCAGCCGGGCAGCCCGGGCGCGATCGGCTTCGGAAAGATCGGCTTGCCGCGGCCTGCGGCGCGCCACGCGCCGCCAGAAGATGAGCGCGCCGAGCGCGAGCAGCACGAACGGCCCCAGCCACAGCGCGAGCGTGGCCGCCTTGAACGGCGGACGGTAGAGCACGAAGTCGCCGTAGCGCGCCACCATGAACTCGATCACGTCGCGCTCGCTTTTGCCGGCGGCAAGCTGCGTGCGGATCTCGTTGCGCAGGTCGACCGCGAGCGGCGCGTTCGAGTCGGCGATGGTCTGGTTCTGGCAGACCAGGCAGCGCAGCTCGTGCGCGAGGTCCGCCACGCGCCTGTCCAGATTCGGGTTGTCCTGGGCGAAAGCCCCGGCGCAGAACATTCCCACCAGGAAAAAAAGCCTAGCCACGGCGGTTCAGCTCCGCCACCAGCGGCCGGATCTTCTTCTGCGCGATCTCCGGCGTGAGCGGCCCGATGTGCTTGTAGCGGATCACGCCCTGGCGGTCGATGACGTAGGTTTCCGGCACGCCGTAGACGCCGTAGTCGATGCCGATGCGGCCTTTGAGGTCGAACACCGAGAGCTTGTACGGGTCGCCGTTGCGCTTGAGCCACGGCAGCGCGTCCGCGCGCGCGTCCTTGTAGTTCAGGCCCACCACCGGCGCGAGGCCCGAGCGCGCGAGGTCGGTGACGACCGGGTGCTCCACCAGGCACGGCGGGCACCACGACGCCCACACGTTGAGGATCCACACGCTGCCCAGCATGTCCTTCTGCGAGAAGGTCTTGTCCGGCGCGTGCAGCAGCGGCAGCTCGAACCCGGGCGCCGGCTTGCCGATGAGGGGCGATGGCACCTCGCGCGGGTTGAGCGTGAGCCCCACCGCGAGCAGCACGACCAGCCCGGCGAAAATGCCGACCACCCAGTACGCCCTCACGCCGCCACCTTCGCGTCCTGGGCGCGCGCCTTGATCGACACCCGGTAGCGCCGGTCGCTCGCCGCGGCGAGGCCGCCCAGCGCCATGAGCAGGCAGCCGCCCCAGATCCAGTCGATGAACGGCTTGTGCTGCACCTTGAGGAGCCACGTGCCGTCCTCGCCCAGCGGATCGCCGAGCGACACGTAAAGGTCGCGCGTGAGCCCCGGGTTGATGGCCGCCTCGGTCATGACCTGCTCCTGCACGGTGTAGACGCGCCGCTCCGGGCGCATCACGGTGACCGGCTCGCCGTTGCGCGTGACCTCGATCCTTGCCTGCGCCGCGGTGTAGTTCGGGCCGCGCACCGCCGACACGCCATCGAAGCGAAACACGTAGCCGGCGAGCGCGACGGTCTCGCCGGCGCGGATCTTGACGTCGGCGTCGCTCTCATAGCCCTTCACGAGCGTCACGCCCACCACGAATACGCCGATGCCGATGTGCGCGAGCGCCATGCCGTAGTGCGCGCGCGTCTGCCTCAGGCGCCCCTTGAAGGACAGGAGCGTGGTGACGAAGATCCACGCGGCGAGCGCGAGGCCGAAGCCCACCAGCGCGCTCCACTCTCCCATGGCGAAGGGCAGCAGCAGGCCCAGCGCCAGGCTCACGCCGAGCGCCCAGCGCAGCAGCACCGCGAGCTCGGGAACGCACGCGCGCTTCCAGCGCGCGAGCGGGCCCACCCCCATGAGGAACAGGGCCGGCGCCATGAGCGGCACGAACACCGCCTCGAAATACTGCGGGCCCACCGAAATCTTGCCGGCGCCGAAGGCGTCGATCGCCAGCGGGTACAGGGTGCCGAGAAACACCGTGCCGGCGGCGGCGGTGAGCAGCACGTTGTTGGCGAGCAGCAGCGACTCGCGCGACACCGGCTCGAAGTCCCCGCCCAGCCCGATGCGCGAGGTGCGCCAGGCGTAGAGCGCGAGCGCGCCGCCGATCAGGATCACGAAGAGGGCGAGGATGAACACGCCGCGCTTGGGATCGACCGCGAAGGCGTGCACCGAGGTGAGCACGCCCGAGCGCACCAGGAAGGTGCCCAGCAGCGAAAGGCCGAAGGCGACGATCGCGAGCAGCACCGTCCAGCTGCGGAACGCGCCGCGCTTCTCGGTCACGGCGAG
>CBDDSA010000155.1:0-18182 GCA_965233185.1 uncultured bacterium | reverse complement strand
TTTCCTCGAGAGCTTAGCGAGCGTCTTTCGCAGCCATTCGCGAAGCGATGCGAGCTGTGGCGCGGCCTGCGCCTGGCGCACGGCTTGGCGAGTTCCGGGGGCCTGGCCGCGGATCTGCGCCTCGATCGCGTACAGCGCCCCCGATACGCTGGAGCGCCTCGGCAGCAATCGGCGACCGGATCGCTTGGTGGATGTCGTAGAAGGCGCGCCGCGCGTGCGCCCAGCAGGCCGCCTCCATGATATGGCCGCCCTCGTACAGGTGACCGAACCCGGAATACGCATCGGCCTGCAGAGGTGTATATGCCTTTCGACATGCCACACGCAGGGTTCACCGGCTTGGGTGCAGACCCTCATCGGCGCAATGAGGAACTTGCGCGGCGCCCCCCAAGCGGGCGGCTCTCACTCGGATCTCCTCCTCGATACGTTCAACGTCGGTGATTGGGTGCTCGACTGCTTCGGCGCCGATGACGAGATAGTGCTCTAGCCGTTTATGGCTATTCTCGCCTAGCGGCGTGATCGTGGTGAAAAACTGTAGGCGCAGGCCGGCCCCACGGGGCCGGCCTGCCTCGCGCACCAGGCGCGGTCCTGCAGGAAGAACGCTTGTGCCGGAGCAACTACCTGCGCGGTCGCGCCGGCCGGCGGCTCCAGGCGAGCGCGCCGAGCGCCAGCGCCAGCAGCGGGAGCGAGGAGCCTTCCGGCACGGGCGTCGATGCGAGGCCGACGATCTTCAGCTGCGCGATCGCGCCTTGGTCCGGCCAGAAGCCGTCGAGCACAAGGCTCTCGGTCCCGTCCCAGCCGTAGTTCAGCAGATCGTAAATGTAGAACGCGGGATCTCCCGCCGTGTCCTTCACGTAGAGGAACAGGGAGCTCGCGCTGATGGCGCCGCCGCCGCCGTAAGCGATGCCCGCATCCTGCGGCGAGCTCGCGCTGCCGGAGAAAGCCGTCTCGTAGGACGTCGCGAACGGCCCGGCCTCGACGATGACGGCCACGAGCGGCGTAATGCTCAGGCTGTCGGCTACGCCCGTCCCGCTTCCTCCCGCGGACGCGACCACGAGGCTCGACGAATCGATGTTCGCGTTGACCGCATTGACGACATCCATTGCGGTTGAGTTCGGAGTGCCGGCGGGGTCGGTGCCGAGAGATACCGTGATCGCTTGACCGGCCACGCTGACGCTCAACGGCTGATTCGCCACACCTGGATTGATCAGCTGGATGGTGACGCCCTGACCCCCGTTCTTGGCCGTGAACACGACCTGCCGGGCGAGTGCATCGGCATCGCCCCCGTCATTGGTGGCAACCATGGGGTTGCTGAGCGCGACGCCGTAGAACAACCCGAGGCCCAGCTGCCCGACGATGCCCCCGATCTGCGCGGCATCGAGCTCGGTCGAGTTGCTGCCGGTCCACACGCTGGAGCCGTTGTCAGCCTGGGGGACGATGAGGGTTGTGCCGTTGGCTGCTGGGATCGCGATCTGCGCGCCAACGGCTGCAGCGGCCAAAAGCAGCGTACGCGAGAATTTCTGCACCGAGTGCTTCACGCTTTAGGGTCTCCGGGAATCGAAACAAGGTTCGCGTTGCTTAACTGAACGCGCCAGCCGGCGACGGGGAGCAACATGTATGCCACGCAGGTAAAGCGCGGGGAATCAGAAGCTTGTGACGCCACCCGGGCGCCGGCCCGAGTGGTCTGTAAAGCCGACCGACGCGAAACCCGCCAGGCCTGCTTACCCGGTGCGCCGACCGGGGCCGTACACCGCCGCGAGCTCCCAGCAGTTCGTTGCCGGCTGGTGGCGCAGGACGAAGCGCCGGCCGTCGAACACCTGAACCTTGAAGCGGTGCACGCCTGCGAGCTCGCGCCGCTCGAGGATGTCGGCGACATAGAGCTCGCGGCGGCCGAGGCAGAAGCTGCAGGGCTCCTTCCCGTGTCTGCCGGCGCGGCTGCGCACGCTGATCCGCATGCGGCCACCTTAGCAACGTCAATGCACCGTTCGTGCTACGGCAGCATGTGCTGCGTGCCTTAGCGTTTTTCCCTACTCCCAAAGGCCCATCAAGGTGCGCGCGTAGGCGGGCGCGGTGGGCTCGTGCATGAAATACACGAAGACTTCGCGCCACGCGGTCGCCGCCAGCCTGCCGGCCCAGTCGCGCAGCTCGGCGTCCGAGTAGCTTTCCAGCCGCAGGCGCACGTATCCCCACGGCGCAGTTTCGACCAGCGGCGGCGGCGCGTGGTCCTCGCGCTCGGACACGCAAAGCGCCGCGCCGGCGGCCCGCAGGGCGTCGTACACCTCGTCGGCGAACCAGCTGTCGTTGCGGAACTCGAAAGCGGCCTGGTGGCCGGCGGGAAGCAGGCCGAGGAAGGCAGTCAGCCGCGCCAGATCCTTTTTCATCACCGGAGGCAGCTGGAACAGCACCGGGCCGCGCTTTGCGCCCAGCGTTTCGAGATTGCGGTACAGGTACTCGAGCGAGTCGGCGGCGGTCTCGGGCTTGAGCCGCGCGATGTGCGTGATGCGGCGCGAGGCCTTGATGGCGAAGCGGAAGCCTGCCGGGGTGGTCCGCGCCCAGTTCTCGAGCACCGCCACCTTGGGCATCTGGTAGAAGGTGTTGTTGATCTCGACCGTCGGCAGGCGCTCGGCGTACCAGGCGAGCATCGCTTCCGGCTTCATGTCTGCGGGGTAGAAGCTGCCTTTCCACTCCTTGAAAGAGTAGCCGCTCGCGCCCGCCGACAGCCTCTTAGAATTCCGCATGGCCACGGCCAAGCTTAGCGAATATTCGGCGAAGCGCAGCTTCAGCGCCACGCCCGAGCCGCCACCCGAGGCGCGCCTAGGCGCCGGCGGGCCGCTGCTTTTCGTCATCCAGCAGCACCGCGCGCGCGCCATGCACTACGACCTCAGGCTCGAGTGCGACGGGGTGCTGAAGTCCTGGGCGGTGCCCAAGGGGCCGTCCGCCGACCCGGCGGACAAGCGTCTCGCGATGCAGACGGAAGACCACCCCTACGACTACGCTGCGTTCGAGGGCGTGATCCCGGCCGGCCAGTACGGCGCGGGCGAAATGATCGTCTGGGACTGCGGCGTGTATTCACCCGATGAGGGCGGCAAGACCTCGTTCCACGACCGCGCCGAGGCCGAGCGGCGCGTGCGCGAGGAGCTCGAGCGCGGCAAGCTCAGCTTCTTTCTGCGCGGGGAGAAGGTGAAGGGCTCGTTCGCCCTGGTGCGCACGCGGCAGAAAAATAGCTGGCTCCTGATCAAGCACAAGGACCGCTTCGTCGCCAAGGCGGCCCTCACCGAGCGCAACCGTTCGGTGCTCTGCGGCCTCACGGTGGAGGACCTGAAGAAGCTGCCCGTGCAACGCATCCCGGTGGCGCGGCTCGTGCCGGCGGGCAAGACGGCGCCGGTGCCCGCGGGCCTCGCCCCCATGCACGCCGAGCTTGCCGACGCCGCGTTCGACGACCCGGACTGGATGTGGGAGCCCAAGCTGGACGGCTACCGCGCGCTCGCCTTCATCGACGGCGAAGGCGTAACGCTGCGCTCGCGCCGCGGGCTCGACCTGGCGGCGGACTTCCCGCGGCTCATCGCCGAGCTGCGCAGCCAGGCCGGGGCGACCATGGTGCTCGACGGCGAGATCGTGGCGTTCGACGCGAACGGCAAGCCTTCCTTCAATGCGCTGCAGAACCGCGCCCCGCAGGTCGTCTACTACTGCTTCGACCTGCTGCACTTTGCCGGCATCGATCTGCGCGAGGCGCCGTATGCCGACCGGCGCCGTTATCTCGCGCAGTGCCTGCTGCCTTCGCCCGCGGTGCAGCTGGTGCACGCCTCCGAGGCCGGCACCGAGCTCGCGGCGGCGGCGCTGGCGAGCGGCCTGGAAGGCGTCGTAGGCAAGCGCAAGGATAGCCGCTATGAGGCCGGCCGGCGCTCCAGGGCCTGGCTGAAGGTAAAGGCTACGCGCAGCGCCGATTTCGTCGTGGGCGGCTATACCAAGGGCCGCGGCTCGCGCGCACCGCTCGGCGCGCTGCTCGTGGGCACCTGGGACGGCGCCGGAAAGCTGCATTACGCCTCCCACGTGGGCTCGGGCTTCGATGAGCGCAGCCTGCCGCAGGTGCAGGCCCGCCTGGATAAGCTGCGCGTGGAGGCCTGCCCGTTCGCGGAGAAGCCGCCGCTGAACGGCCCGGCCGTCTGGGTCGAACCCCGGCTGGTGGCCGAGGTGAAGTTCCAGGACTGGACCCCCGACCGGCGCCTGCGCGCGCCGGTGTTCCTGAAATTGCGCGACGACGTCGACCCCGCCGAGGTGCGCAGGGACGACGAGCTGCTCGGCCAGCTGAATAACCCCAAGGCCGCGTTCACGCTCGCCGTGGGCAAAGAGCGCATCCGGCTGACCAACCTGGACCGCGTCTACTGGCCGGCGGCGCCGCGCCTGGAGCAGCCGGCGCTCACCAAGCGCGATCTCTTGCGCTACCTCGTACAGGTGGCGCCGTTCATGCTGCCGCATCTCGCCGACCGGCCGCTCACCATGATCCGCATGCCCGAAGGCATCGGCGGGCAGCGCTTCTTCCAGAAGCACTGGGAGCAGGAGCGCCCGGCGTTCGCGCAGACCATCACCGTGTTCTCCGGCCACAAGGACGAGAGCCACGAATACCTGCTGTGCAACAACCTGCCCACGCTCCTGTGGCTCGCGCAATCGGGCACGCTCGAATTCCATGTCTGGCACTCGCGCGCCAAGGTGGCCGCCGACGCGGCCGCGAAGAGCACCGACTACGCGAGCTCGCTGGAGGCGCTCGAGGGTTCGGTCCTGAACTATCCCGACTACGTGCTGTTCGACGTCGATCCGTACATCTATTCGGGCAAGGAGGCGCCGGGGGAGGAGCCCGAGCTGAACGACGTGGCTTTCGAGAAGGGGAAGGAGGTCGCCTTCCGGCTGCGTGAACTGCTTCACGGGATGGGGCTCGAGGCCCTGGTGAAGACCTCCGGAAAGACCGGCCTGCACGTGTTTGTGCCGATCCGCCGCACGCTCGACTTCGAGGCGGCGCGCGCCGTGAGCGAGACGGTCGGCCGCCACCTGCTGCGCCAGCATCCGGGCGACATCACCCTCGAGTGGAGCGTGCCCAAGAGGACGGGCAAAATTTTTATGGACTACAATATGAACGTTCGCGGCAAGACGCTGAACGTGGCCTACTCGCCCAGGGGCGTGCCGGGCGCGCCGGTTTCGATGCCGCTCACATGGGAAGAGCTCGCCAGCGCCCACCCGCTCGATTTCACGATCACGAACGCGGCGCAGCGCCTGGCGCGCACGGGCGACCGCTGGGGCGATGCCCTGAAGCGCAAGCAAAGCCTGGAAAAGGCCCTTGGGAGGTAGCATGGCGGCACGATCGATTGCGTCGTTGACCCTGTCCTTCGGACTGGTCTCCATCCCGGTGAAGCTGTTCTCGGCCACCGAGGCGAGCCGGGCCATTTCCTTCAACCTGCTGCACAAGGGCTGCGGCTCGCGCCTCAAGCAGCAGTACCTGTGCGTGAAGGAGGAGGTGCCGGTCGCCCGCGAGGACATGGTGAAGGGCTACGAATTCGCCAAGGACCAGTACGTCATCTTCACTCCCGACGAGCTGAAGGCGCTGGAGGAGGCGGGCACGCATACCGCGGACATCACCGAGTTCCTGCCCATCGAATCGGTGGACCCGCTGTTTTTCGACAAGGCCTATTACCTCGCGCCGGACAAGGGCGGCGCCAAGCCGTACGCCTTGCTCGCGCGCGCCCTGCGAGAGTCCAAGCGCTGCGCCCTGGGGCGCTACGCCGCCCGCGGCAAGCAGTACATCGTCATGATCCGGCCGCTGGAGGTGGGTGAAATGAGTGCCCTGGTGATGCAGCAGCTCCTGTACGCCGCCGAGGTCCGGTCCATCAAGGACATCGAAATTCCGCAAACCGAAGTGCAGGACGCCGAGCTCAAGCTGGCGCAGCAGCTGATCGCACAGCAGGCCTCCGAGCGCTTCGATCCGGCCGCCTATACCGACGAGGTGCGCGCGCGCATCGAGGCGGCGGTGCAGCGGAAGGTCGCGGGCCAGGAGGTGACGATGGCCGAGGCGCCCGAGACCGGAGGCGGCCAGGTCATCGACCTCATGGAGGCGTTGCGCGCCAGCCTGGAGAAAAAGCCGGCCAAGCGGGCGCAGCCCGCCGCTCAACCGGCGCAGCCCGCGGCTCAACCGGCGAAGCCCGCACGAAAGGCTGCCAAGAAATAGTGCACCGCTACGGCGTGCGCGAGGTCGAGAAGCTGCTGCGCCTGCCGCGCAGCACGATCCGCGCGCTGATCGAGGCGGGGTTCGTGTCCCCTGCGCGCGGGCCGCGCAACGCCTGGCGATTTTCCTTCCAGGACCTCATCGTGCTGCGCACCGCGCAAGCGCTGGCCGACGCGAAGGTCGCGCCCAAGCGCATCACCCGATCGATGAAGGAGCTGCGCCGCCAGCTGCCCGAAGCCATGCCGCTGTCGGGCCTGAGCATCGGCGCGGTGGGCGATCGCGTGGTGGTGCGCCAGGGCGCCCAACGCTGGCAGGCCGAATCCGGCCAGTATCTGCTCGCCTTCGAAGGCGACCCGACGGCCGGTGCGCTCAGCATCCTGGAGCGCAAGACCGACTGGTACGAGAAAGCGCTCTCGCTGGAGGACAAGGACCCGGAGGCGGCGCTCGACGCCTACCGGCAGGCGGTGGCCGCGAATCCCAAGCTGCTCGACGCCCATCTCAACCGCGGGTGGCTGCTGCACGAGGCCGGGCGCCTGGAGGAAGCCGAGCGTGCCTACCGCGAAGGCCTCGCCGCCTGCGGCGACGATGCGCTCTTGCTCTATAACCTGGGCGTCCTCCTGGTCGAGCTCGAGCGCAAGGAGGAAGCTGCGGCGACCTACGAGGCGGCGCTGCGAGCGCGCCCCGGCTTCGCCGACTGCCATTACAACCTCGCGCTGCTATGCGAGGAGCTCGAGCGGCCGCGCGAGGCGATCCGCCACATGGCCCGGTACCGCCGCCTCACCGGCGGCCGGCCGGACTAGTCGCCGTTCTTCTTGCTCTTGGCGTCGTGCTGCGGGTTCGAGTGGTCGTTGGCGTCGCCCGGATCGGGTTTCGTCTCGCCCATGGCGCCGCCGGGTTTCGCTGCCGGCGGCTGGGCCGAGGTGTCGCCTGCGGGCCCGGTTTTCGAAGCGCCGGTGCTCGCGCCGCCGCTTGCCGTGCTCGGTGCGCTGGTGCCCGGTGCGCTGGACGCGGCGGTCGGCTCCCCGCGATCGCAGCCGGCCAGGAACGCGGCAGCCATTGCCGCCATTACCACCAAAGACATCTTCATTTAGGACCTCGCAAGTTCATGTACCGCTGCTACTGCAAGGAGCGGGCCCGCTCCTTCGGCACAGGATAAGCGCGCCTCGCGCTATCCTTTTTTCAATGCACTATAAGAAAGCGACGCTGCTCCTCGCATTGATGGCGCCATGGCTGGCCGCCGCCGGCGAGAGATGCCTCGCCATCGACGGCGACACCCTGGTGTGTAACCGGCAGAAGGTGCGCCTGGTGAACGTCGATGCCGCGGAGATGGGCCGGCCGGGCGGGGCGCAAGCAAAGCGCCGCCTGCAGGGGTTGGTGCGCGGCCGCGCCGTGACGCTGAAGCCCTACGGCAAGGACCGCTACGGACGGCTGCTGGCCGAAGCTTATGTCGACGGCCGGCGCATCGAGCAGGCCGACATCGGCCCATCTCGGCAAAGGAAGCGATGAACTGCGACGTGGCCGTGCTGGGCGCGGGGATGGTGGGCATCTGCGCGGCGGTCCACCTGCAAAAGCGCGGGCGGGCGGTCGTGCTGGTCGATCGCCGCGGGGCCGCCGAGGAAACCTCGTACGGCAATGCCGGCCTCATCCAGCGCGAAGGCGTCTACCCTTACGGCTTCCCGCACGACTTCGGCGCCCTGCTGCGCTACGGCCTCAACCGCACCATCGATGCGCACTACCACCCCTCCGCGCTGCCGCGCCTCGCGCCCTTTCTCTGGCAATACTGGCATCATTCGCGCCCTGCGCGCCACGCCGAGGTGGCGCGCAGGTATGCGCCCCTCATCGAGCAATGCGTACGCGAGCACGACGCGCTCGCGGCGGAAGCTTCGGCGCAGGAGCTCATCCGCCGCACCGGCTGGATCAAGGCCTTCCGCACCGAGCGCGAGCGCGACAAGCGCTTCGCCGAGGCCGAGCGCTGGCGGCGCGAGTTCGGCATCAACTTCCGCGCGCTGGACGCTGCCGCCGTGCGCGACATGGAGCCGCACCTCGCCCCCGTGCTGAGCGGCGCCATCCACTGGACCGACCCGACCAGCGCCGACGACCCCCAGGGCCTGGCGCGCGCCTACCTCGCGCTGTTCGAGCGGCTGGGGGGCCGCTTCGTGCAGGCCAATGCGCTCGGCCTTGAGAACGACCTTGACGGGTGGCGCATCGGCGAGCTCAAGGCCGGCGAAGCCGTCATTGCGCTCGGGCCGTGGGCCGACTCGGTGATCGGCAGGCTCGGCTACCGCCTGCCCCTCGCGGTGAAGCGGGGCTATCACATGCAATACCGGGCGGCCGGGGAGGCGAAGCTCAACCATCCGCTGCTTGACACCGAGCGCGGCTACTTCCTCGCGCCGATGCGAAGCGGCATCCGGCTCACGACCGGCGCCGAGTTCGCGCTGCGCGACGGCATGAAGACGCCGGTGCAGCTCAATCGCGCCGAGCCGATCGCGCGCGAGCTTTTCCCCCTGGCCGAGCGGCTCGATACCGAGCCCTGGATGGGCTCCCGGCCGTGCACGCCGGACATGCTGCCGGTGATCGGCCCCGCGCCGCGCCACCGCCGCCTGTGGTTCGCGTTCGGCCATGCGCATCACGGCTTCACCCTCGGGCCGGCCACCGGGCGCCTGGTCGCGGAGCTGATCACCGGGGAGGCGCCGTTCGTGGATCCGGCGCCGTTTTCGGCCGCCCGCTTCGCCTGAGGTTTGTGTAATCTAAGCGCGAGGAGGAGTCCCCGATGACCGATACCGTCCGTCGACGGCTGCTCGCAGGCGCGGGAGCCGCCGCCGCGCTCGCGGCGTGGCCGCCCGCCCGCGCGCAAGGCTACCCGTCGCGCAACCTGCGCGTAGTCGTGCCCACCGCCCAGGGCGGAGGCGCCGAGCGCCTGGCCCGCGTGTTCGACGACTTCTGGGCCCCGCTGCTCAAGAGCCAGTTCGAGTACGGCTTTTTCCCCGGCGCCGCCGGCCAGGTCGGCTACGAGGTGTTCGTCAACAAGCGCGAGAAGGACGCGTACAACCTGCTCTTCGGCAACATGGGGCCGGAGATGATCATGTACGCGCTGCGCAAGCCGCCCTACCGCTTCCCCGAGGACTACCAGTATTTCTGCCGCACCGATGTCGACGACAGCGTGGTGTTCGTGCGGCGCCAGAGTCCGTTCAAGCGCGTCGAAGACCTCGCCGCCGAGGCGAAGAAGCGCACCGTCAACGTGGCGGTGAGCCGGCTGCCGCACCCCGCCTCGATCGGCATGCTCGCGCTGGGCGCCGCCGTCAAGGCGAGGTTCAACCTGGTGCCTTACGGCGGGGGCAATCCCACGATGGTGGCGGTGCTGAACGGCGAGGTCGACTGCGGCGCCCTGCCGATCGCCGGCGTGATCGCGGCGAAGGACCAGCTGCGCGTGCTGGGCGTATTCAACGACGAGCACAAGATGGCGAAATACAGCGACAACGCGCCGGCCATCAACGCCGTGTTCGGCACCAAGCTGCCCGACCTCTCCTCGTCGCGCTCGTGGGCCATCCATAGCGAAGCGATCGAGAAATTCCCGGAGCGCTTCGCGCTGCTCGAGAAAACCTCGCGGCAGGTGTCGGACATGCCGGCCTACCGGGAGGCCTACGCCAAGACCGGCGCGCCGGTCGAAGGCATCCAGTACGGCGACCGCGCCGCGTGCACCCGCTACGTGCAGTCCATGGTGGAGCTGGCGAACGAGTACCGCTCGCTGCTGACGGCGAAGAAGTGAAGCCCAGGGCGCCGCTCGGGGCGGACCTCGTCATCCCCGCGCTCGCGCTCGGCTTCGCGAGCTACTTTTTCTTCTCGATCGCCGAGCTTCCCTGGGAAGCCAAGGCGAACGGCGCGCTGATCGGCGCCATCCTGGTATTGCTCATCGCGCTGCAGCTCGTGCGCATGGCGCGCCAGCTCGCGCGCGGCGAGGGCGACCTGCGCGCCGATCCGCTGTGGCGGCCGGCGGAGGTCACGCGCAAGCGGCTCGGCATGATCGCGGTCACGGCGGCGTTCATCGCCACGCTGCCGTGGCTGGGGCTCACGCTGGGCCTGTTCGCCGCGATGCTCGCGGCGCTCGCGGTCATGGGCGTGCGCCGGCCCGCGCCGCTCATCGGGCTGCCGCTTGCCATCGCGGCGGCCGCCTACCTGCTGTTCATCGTGGCGCTGCAGTCGGATTTCCCGCACGGACCGATCGAAAAGCTGCTGTCGTGAGCTGGGAGTTCCTGGCCGGGCAGTTCGCCGCGCAGTTCGGCCTGTGGTGGGTGATCTGGCCGGCGATCCTGCTGGGCATCGTGGTGGGCGTGCTGCCCGGCTTCAGCCCGCAGAACACGCTCATCATGCTGCTGCCGCTCACCCTGGCCGTGCCGGTCGAGCAGGCGTTCGCCTTCATGGTCTCCCTTTACTGCGCCAACCACCTGTCGGGCGGCATCCCGGCGATCCTGGTGCGCATTCCGGGCTCCGGCGGCGCGGCCGCCACCACGCTAGACGGCTATCCCATGACGCAGAAAGGGCAGGCGCAGCAGGCGCTGGTGCTGTCGTTCGTCGCCTCGGTGTTCGGCGGGCTCATCACCACGCTCGCCACGCTGGCGCTGCTGCCGTGGCTGTCGCAGATCGGCCTTTACCTGCGCTCGGTGGAAATGGTGGTGGTGATGCTGTTCGGTCTGACGCTGATTGCCGTGATCGCGGCCAAGGACACGCTGAAGGCCCTGATCGCCGGGTTCTTCGGCCTGCTGATCGGCGTCATCGGCACCGACCACATCTACAACGCGCCGCGCGCCACCTTCGGCTTCCTCGAGCTCTACGACGGGGTGCCGCTGGTGGCGGCGCTGATCGGCCTGTTCGCGGTGTCCGAGGCGCTGGTGATGATCGAGGAGAAGCTGATCGTCAGCAAGGAGGGTCGCGAGCGCGCCCGGCAGACGCAATGGGCCGATACCCTCGACGGGCTGCGCATCTCGCTGCAGAAGTGGTGGCACATCGTCTGGACCTCGTTCGTCGGCCTTTTCATCGGTATCGTGCCGGGCGCGGGCGCGAGCATCGCCGCGTTCGTCGCCTACCAGCAGTCGCGCCTGTGGTCCAAGCACCCCGAGCGCTACGGCACCGGCGTGCCCGAAGGGGTGATCGCGCCGGAAGCCGCCAACAACGGCGTCACTTCGGGGAGCCTGGTGCCGATGCTCGCGCTCGGCGTGCCCGGCGGCACCACGTCGGCCGTGATGATGATCGTGCTGCAGTACCACGGCATGGTCATGGGACCGCGCCTGTTCCAGACCAACCCCGAGCTCGCCTACGGCGTGTTCGTCGCCATGGCGGTGGCCTACATCTTCATGATCTTCACCATCCTGCCGCTCGCGCGCTACATGGCGCGCATCGTGCTCATCGAGACCACCTACCTTGCGCCGGTCATCATCCTGGTCACCATCGTCGCGGCGTTCAGCGAGCGCCAGTACCTGTTCGACATGGCGCTCGCCCTCGTGTTCGGCGTCATCGGCTACATCGCCCACAAGACGAGCTATCACGTGACCGCGATGCTGATCGGCATCATCCTGGGCCCGCTGTTCGAGCAGTACCTGGTGCGCGCGCTGCGCATCTCGGAAGGCAACGTGCTGGTGCTGTTTTCCTCGCCGTTGGGCAACGCGCTATGGGGCCTGCTCGTTCTGTCGCTCGTCCTGCCTTACTTCAGACAGTGGCGTGGGCGGCGCCGGCCTGCGGCGTGAGGTGCTCGGCCGCGGCTTCGCTGAAGGCGGCGCCGCGCGGCAGGAGGATCGACACCGGCCGCACCCGCTGGTGGAGCGCTTCGACGCCCGGCGGCCGGAGGCCTTTGGCGAGGTCCTGCGCGGCGGCGACCAGCCGGCGGCGCGCCATGACGATGCCCTGATCGGTGGGCACCAGGTTCTCGCGGGTGCGGTCCTGGATCGGTCCCATGCTTTCCTGCACCGAGGCGTCCTGCATGGCGAAGCCCTCGACCCCGGAGAAGCTGCGGCCTTCCTGCTGCGCCGTGCGATCCATCAGGTAGTCGTTGTCGCGGTTGGCGACCGGCCGGAAGGTGCCGGGGATCAGCGGCGTGTGGATTCCCTTGCCGGCCTCCAGCGCTTCGCGCTCCTCGCGCGTGAGCGCACGCGTGGCATGGTGGTTGGTGCTCCAGGCCCAGCAGTTCTCGTCGTCCATCGGCACCCAGGCGTGGCCGCCGATCGGATGGTCGCCGCGCGGCGGGATCAGCGTGAAGCTCGGCATCACCCACTGCGTGATGCGCCAGTAGTACTTGTCCTCCTCGGCGTTGCGCCGCGCGCCGATGTACAGCCCGCCGGCGGACTCCACTACCTCGAAGTGCGGCCGCAGGTCCTTCAGGTTGTAGTCGTTCGCCCGGGATCCCTTGAACAGGGGATCCACTTTCATCGTATGGCGGTGCAGGAAGGAGACGTGGCTGGAATCGATGCCGCCCTCCATCGCCTGCAGGTAGTTGCATTCCTGCCAGCGCTTGGAGACGTAGCGCTGGCCGGCGGGCAGCGTCGCCCACTCGTGCTCGGGCAGCGGCGGCTGGCGCCCGGCCGGTCCCATGTAGGTCCACAGCACCCCGCCGCGCTCCACCAAGGGGTAGGATTTGAGCTTCATCCGCTTGCATAGCTGCGGGTTGTCGGGCTCGGAGGGGATCTCGACGCACTGGCCGCTCACGTCGTACTTCCAGCCGTGATACGAGCAGCGCAGCCCGTGCTCCTCGTTGCGCCCGAACCAGAGCGATACGCCGCGATGGGCGCAGAACTCGTCCACCAGCCCGAGGCGTCCGCCCGAGTCGCGAAAAGCGATCAGCCGCTCCGAGAGCAGCCTTACGCGCACCGGCGGACCGTCGGCGGCAGGAAGCTCCGAGGCGAGCAGCGCCGGCAGCCAGTAGCAGCGGAAAAGCTCGCCCATCGGCGTACCGGGTCCGGTGCGGGTCAGGAACTCGTTCTGCTCGGCGCGCATGGCTGCAGTTTAGCCGTTTACACACGGGTTTAGCCGTTTACACACGGGTCTAGCCGGTTACCACACCCGCAGCCTGAGCTGCAGGGCGAGCGCGCTCGAGTGCTCCCGGTGCGGAAGGAAGATGAGGTGCGCGCCCACGGCGCGGTATTCGAGCGACAGGGCAGGCAGCACCACCCCGAAGGTGTTGCCGTCGCGCACGTCCGAGTAGCCGTCGATCAGCGCGAACGCCAGCCCGCCGCCGAAGCGCAGGCGCCCGGAGGCGATCTGCAGGGGACGCCAGTGATAGCCCACGTAGCGGCTGCGCTCGTCGTTGCTGTTCAGGAAGCTGCCGGCCAGCAGGCCGTGCCGCGGGGTCAGGAACAGCTCGACGCCCAGGCCGTAGTTCTCCTCGCGGTAGTCCCGATCGTCCTTGAAGTGATGCGAAAGCATCCCCGGGTTCACCCAGACCTCGGGTCCGGAGTCCTCCGCGGCGCCGGCGGCCGTGGCAGCGAGGATTCCGGCGGCGATGAGCGCGGCGCAGCGAAGCATGGGACCGCAGCCATTATGCGCAGCCGGTATGTGACGCGGATGCGCGCAGGGTGAGCCGGCCGGTGCGAGCGTTGCCCGGCGGCGACAGCTTGCCAGCCGCATCGGTACTGTATATAAACACACTATGGCAGCGGCCCTCGAAGACATCCTCCAGCGGCATCCGGTCTGGCGCGGCGGGGCGCTGTCGTGCGCCGTGCCGGCCATTCCCAGCGGCTTTGCCGAGCTCGACCGCGAGCTGCCCGGCGGCGGCTGGCCGGCCGCAGGCCTGAGTGAAATCCTCGCCGGGCGCGAAGGCATCGGCGAGCTGCAGCTCGTGCTGCCGGCGCTCGCGCGGCTTTCCTGGGCCGGCAAGCGCGTGGTGTGGATTGCGCCGCCCCACCTGCCGTACGCCCCGGCGCTCGCCGCCGCGGGGGTCAACCTCGCGCAGCTCGCCGTAGTCCAGGCCCGCGGGCGCCGGGACGCGCTGTGGGCCGCCGAGCAGGTGCTGCGCTCCGCCACCTGCCATGCGCTGCTCGCCTGGTTCCCCGGCGCCCGCTACCAGGAGCTGCGGCGCCTGGCGGTCGCCGCCGAGGCGGGCCGCACCTGGGTGGCGCTGTTTCGCCCGCTGCAGGCCGCGCACGGCGCTTCGCCTGCGGCCCTGCGCCTTTCGCTGGAGCCGGCCGGCGAGGCCCTTGGCGTTCACATCCTCAAGCGCCGCGGCGCGCCGGCCGCTGTGCCGTTGCGCCTTTCGCTGAAAAGGCCGGTCCATGCTCTGGCTCGCACTTCACTTTCCGCCCCTGCCGCCGGGCACGCTCGAGGCGATCGCCGCCTGGGCGTGCCAGTTCACGCCTAAGGTCTCGCTCGAGCCGCCGCAGGGCCTGCTGCTCGAGGTCCAGGGCAGCCTGCGCCTGTTCGGCGGCCGGGCCGCGCTCATGAGCGGCATCGAAGCCGGCCTTGCCGCCATGGGATGGCAGGCCGGGATTGCCGCCGCCGCGACGCCGCGCGCAGCGCTCTGGCTTTCACGCTCTTCTCATCAAGACCTTGAGAAAGTGGAAATCGAGGCTGCCTGCAGCGGCGAGGCGCTCGCCTTCCTGCGCAGCATCGGCATTGCGAGCGTCGGCGAGCTGCTGCGGCTGCCGCGCGAAGGGCTGGCGCGGCGCTGCGGGCAGGCGCTGGTCGACGACCTGGACCGCGCGCTCGGCGCCGCTGCCGAGCCGCGCGCCTTCTTCTCGCCGCCGGCGCGCTTTGCCGTGAAGCTCGAGCTGCCCGCCGAGGTGACGCACGCCGAAGGCCTGCTGTTCGCGGCGCGGCGCCTGCTGGTGCAGCTCGAAGGTCTGCTCGCCGCGCGCCAGGCGGGCATCCGCGGTTTTGCATTGACGCTTTTCCACGCTGAGGGGATTTCGAAAATCGACATTGGCCTGGCATCGCCCGCGCGCGCGGCCGGGCGCCTGGCCGAAGTGCTGCAGCAAAAGCTCTCGAGCGTGACGCTGGCGCGGCCCGTGGAGTGCATCGGCCTGGAAGCCGCGGATTTCGAGCCGCTGCACGGCCGCAGCGCCGGCCTGTTCGGCGACGCGGCGTCCGAGGCGGAAGGCTGGGCGCGCCTGCTCGAGCGGCTGCGCGCGCGCCTGGGCCACGACGCGGTTGGCGGCCTGGCGACGCATCCCGACCACCGCCCCGAGCACGCCTGGCGGCGGGTCGAGCCGGGCGAGTGGGACCCGCACGATTTCTGCGCGCCCGGGCCCCGGCCGCTGTGGCTGATGGAAAGAAAAAAGCTGAAGGAAACCGAATTCGAGCTGCTCGCCGGCCCAGAGCGCATCGAGTCGGGATGGTGGGACGGCGACGAGGCGAGCCGCGACTACTTCGTGGCGCAAATGGGCGATCAATCGCTCGCCTGGATCTACCGCGAGAAGGAAGGCTGGTTCCTGCATGGCCTGTTTGCCTGATTACGCCGAGCTGCATTGCCTTTCCAACTTCAGCTTCCTGCGCGGCGCCTCGCACCCGGAGGAGCTGGTGGAGCGCGCCGCCGCGCTGGGCTACCAGGCACTCGCCCTCACCGACGAATGCTCGTTCGCCGGCGCGGTGCGCGCGCACCTGGCGGCGAAGGAGTGCGGCCTCAAGCTGATCCTGGGAACGGAAATCCTGATTGAAAAGGACTTTAAAGTCGCCTTGCTTGCGAGCGACCGGCGCTCGTACGGCGCGATCTCGGCGCTGATCAGCGCCGGCCGGCGCCGCAGCAGGAAGGGCAGCTATGCGCTGTCGCGCGCCGACCTGGAGCCCCTCGCCGGCAGCGGCGCGCTGGTGCTCTGCATCACGCAGAAGGAAGAGCAGGCGAGGTGGATCGCCGAGCGCTTCGCCGGCCGCGCCTGGCTCGCCGCCGAGCTGCACTGTGGACCGAACGATCGGGTCAAGTTGGATCTCCTCAGGAGCATTTCCAGGAAAGCAGGGCTGCCCCTGGTCGCCGCGGGCGACGTGCACATGCACCTGCGCTCGCGCCGGCGGCTGCAGGATGTCCTCACCGCGGTGCGCCTGGGCAAGCCGGTGGCCGAGTGCGGGCAGGCGCTCTATCCGAACGCCGAGCGCCACCTGCGGCTGCGCATGCGCCTCGCCCAGCTCTATCCGCCGGAGCTTCTTGAAGAAAGCTTGAGAGTCGCGCAGCGCTGCAGCTTTTCGCTGGATGAGCTGCGCTACGAGTACCCCGCGGAGCTGGTGCCGGAGGGCGAGACGCCGGCGAGCTGGCTGCGCAAGCTCACGGACGAGGGCCTGCGATGGCGTTTCCCGGCCGGGGTGCCGCCGAAGGTGGCCGAGCTCGTGCGCCACGAGCTGGCGCTCGTGGCCGAGCTCGCCTACGAGCAGTTCTTCCTGACCGTGCACGACGTGGTGCGCTTCGCGCGCAGCAAAGGCATCCTGTGCCAGGGGCGGGGCTCGGCGGCGAATTCCGTGGTGTGCTACGCGCTGGGCATCACCGAGGTGGACCCGGCGCGCATGAACATGCTGTTCGAGCGCTTCGTGTCGCGCGAGCGCAACGAGCCGCCCGATATCGACGTCGACTTCGAGCACCAGCGGCGCGAGGAGGTCATCCAGTACGTCTACTCGAAGTACGGCCGCGGCCGCGCGGCGCTCGCCGCCACGGTGATCTGCTACCGGCCCCGGAGCGCGGTGCGCGATGCCGGCAAGGCGCTCGGCCTGCCGCCGGACGAAATCGAGCGCATGGCGAAGGCCTTCGCCTTCTGGGACACCAAGGTGGAAGCCACCAGCCGGGTGCTGCAGATCGCCGCCATGCTGGTGGGCTTTCCGCGCCACCTTTCGCAGCACGTCGGCGGCTTCGTCATCTCGCGCGGGCCGCTCGCCGAGCTGGTGCCCACCGAGAACGCGGCCATGGCCGAGCGCACCGTGATCCAGTGGGACAAGGACGACCTCGAGGCGCTGGGTCTGCTGAAGGTGGATGTGCTGGCGCTGGGGATGCTGTCGGCCATAAGAAGGTGCCTGGATTTTCTCGGCATGAAAATGCAGGACGTGCCGGCCGAGGACCCCGGCGTCTACGGCATGATCCAGAAGGCCGACACCATCGGCGTGTTCCAGATCGAGTCGCGCGCGCAGATGAGCATGCTGCCGCGCCTGCGGCCGGCCTGCTTCTACGACCTGGTGATCGAGGTGGCCAACGTGCGCCCCGGCTCTATCCAGGGCGGCATGGTGCATCCGTACCTGCGCCGCCGGCGCGGCCTCGAGCCGGTGGCCTACCCCAGTCCCCAGGTGAGGAAAGTTCTCGAGAGAACGCTCGGGGTGCCGATCTTCCAGGAGCAGGTGATGGAGCTCGCGATGGTGGCCGGCGGCTTCACGCCGGGGGAGGCCGACCGCCTGCGCCGCTCCATGGCGGCGTGGAAAAAGCGCGGCGGGCTGGAGCATTTCGAGCACAAGCTCAAGCAGGGCATGGAAAGAAACGGCTACAGCGCGCAATTCGCCGAGGCCATCTACCGGCAGATCCTGGGCTTCGGCGAGTACGGCTTTCCGGAATCGCATTCGGCCAGCTTCGCGCTGCTGGTCTACGTGTCCGCGTGGCTGAAGTGCCATCACCCCGCGGCCTTCTGCGCCGCGCTGCTCAACAGCCAGCCCATGGGCTTCTACGCGCCCGCGCAGCTCGTGCAGGACGCGCGGCGCCACGGCGTCGAGGTGCGCCCCCCCGATGTGAACGCGAGCGACTGGGACTGCACGCTGGAGGAGGGCGCGCTGCGCCTGGGGCTGCGCATGGTTTCCGGGCTTTCGGAGGCCGAGGGGCGGCGGCTCGCCCAGGCAAAGCCTTTCGACTCCGTAGAGCAATTACGATTGAACAAAAAAGACCTGCGCTGCCTCGCCGCCGCGGGCGCCTTGCACGGCCTGGCCGGCCATCGCCGGCTCGCGCACTGGGCCGCGGCGGGGATGGACGCGGCGGTCCTCGGCGCGCCGTCCGGGGACGACTCGCGGCCGTCATTGCAGGCGCCTTCCGAAGGGC